>CALMRE010000221.1 GCA_937871295.1 uncultured bacterium
TTTTGTATAGTGGTTCTGTCGCATCGGGTTTATTATAAAAATTCCGGTGGTAAAATCAACCATAAAATTTAGGGGGGTAGCGGGACGGGCGAAAAATGTTGCAAAAGCGCTGTTTCCCCACTACAACTGATATGCACCGAAGAGTGGGCATGAGCGAACGATAACAACACCTTTTCAGGAGGCGATCATGGAGAAACGGGTTCACAATTTCTATGCGGGTCCCGCGGCGCTGCCGACCGAGGTCCTCAAAGAGGCGCAGGCCGAACTGCTCAATTTCATGGGCACCGGCATGAGCGTCATGGAGATCAGCCACCGTTCCAAGGAGTTCGACAAGGTCATCCAGGAGGCCGAGGCCGATATGCTCAAGATCCTCGGGCTTTCGGCCGAGCAGTACACCGTGCTGTGGCTGGGCGGCGGGGCGACCCACCAGTTCATCATGCTCCCGATGAACGCGCTGGAAAAGACCGACACCGCCGACTACATCGTCACCGGCCAGTGGGCCGAGAGGGCCCACGAAGAGGGCGCCTACTGGGGTAACGCCCATGTCGTGGCAACCTCGAAGGGCGAGGCGAAGCCCTACAGCCTCCTCCCCGAGATCAAGCAGGAGAACATGTCCGACAACGCGAAGTATCTCCACTTCACCACCAACAACACCATCTACGGCACCCAGTTCTGGAAGTTCCCCGAAGCGAAACCGGGCATCCCGCTGATATCCGACATGTCGAGCGATTTCCTGTCGCGCACCTTCGACGCCTCCAAGTTCGACATGATCTACGCCGGCGCGCAGAAGAACATCGGCCCCGCCGGTGTCACCGCGGTGGTCATCAAGAAGTCGTTCGCCGAGAAGACCTTTAAGAAGAAACTCCCCAAGACGCTCGACTACAACCTGCAGATAAAGAAGCAGTCGCTCTTCAACACCCCGCCCTGCTTCAACATCTACCTCGTCGGCAAGGTGATGAAGTGGATACTCAACAAGGGCGGCCTCACGGCGATCGAGGAGATGAACCGCAAGAAGGCGGAACTCATCTACGGCGCCATCGACGCGCATCCGGAGTTCTACAAAGGCTATGTCACCGTCAAGGAACACCGCTCGTGGATGAACGTCAACTTCAATCTGCCGACCGAAGCGCTGGACGAGAAGTTCGTGAAGGAGGCGAAGGCCGAAGAGATGGTCGGGCTCAAGGGGTACCGCGATCTGGGCGGCATCCGGGCGAGTCTCTACAATGCCACGAGCGTCGAGTCGGTCGAGAAACTGGTCGCGTTCATGGATAAATTCTACAAAGCCAATAAGTGATCACCGCGAACGCGGCGTAACCTCACCGCTTCAATCCCTCGAACGGGCAGATGCCTTCTTTCTCGCAGTAACATTTCATGTCACGGAGAATGAGCGGCGAATTCGCATGTTTCTGGTAGAGGAACCAATCGCCTTCAAACTCCGAATGGCCGTAGGGGAAATCGACCCATTCCCCGTATTGAGGG
>CALMRE010000222.1 GCA_937871295.1 uncultured bacterium
GATGATACAGTTCCCACCACGCGTACCGGTACGCGCCGACACGGTTTCCCGCCATATAGGATTCTATATCGGCGGCCAGTTGTAAGGCGGTGCCATAGCGGCGTTCTTTTTTCTTGTTCAGCGCCTTTTCCGCTATGGCGCTGAGTTCATGGGGGATCTGTTTGTCCCGTTGATCGGCCGGCACGACCGGGTCGCTCTGCACCTTTGCCAGCACATCGGAGATGACGCGGCCGGTGTGCGGGGTCTGTCCGGTCAGCAGTTCGTAGAGCACCGCGCCCAATGAGTAGATGTCGCTTTTTTCGTCCACCTCGCTGATCTCGCCGCGCGCCTGTTCCGGCGGCATATAGACCGGCGTGCCGAGAAGTCGTCCTTCGACCGTGGCGTCGGCCGCGCTGTCATTCGGCGTGAACGGACTGATGCCCGCTACTGCCGCAGAGTCGGGACCGCCCTTCAGCTTCGCGAGTCCCCAGTCGAGCACTACCGTTTCGCCGAATTCACCGATCATCACATTGTCGGGTTTGATGTCGCGATGGATGACCCCTTTGCTGTGGGCGTAGGCGATGGCGTTGCAGAGGTCGTGGAAGTGGGGAAGGAGTTTCAGCCGTTCGGGGAGAGATTCCCGTTTCCGTATGGCGCGCAGAAGGGTCTGCCCCTTGATGTAGCGCATGGTGTAGTAACAGGCGCCGTTTGCCCGACGGCCGATCTCATAGACCGGAACGATAGCGGGATGTTCCAGCCGGCCGGTCACCCGCGCCTCGCGGAGGAATCGTGCTTTGAAAGATTCTTTCGCAGCGGGCGACAGGGCATTCTCCTCTTTGTCCGCCGACCGTTCGTCGCACGCGTCACAGAGCAGTTCCTTGATCGCGATCTCACGGCCGATGTGCTCGTCGAAGGCGGCGAATACCCGGCCGATGCCGCCGCGTCCCACCTCGACCTTCAGGGTGTAGCGGTCGGGGCTTTCGGGGGTGATGCGGTCATCGCCGATCGTTATCTCGATCTCCCCCGGGAGGGAGGCTCTTGCGTCGATCTTGGTGACGCTTGTTGTGCTTACCGATTCATCGTTCACGGTTCACGCCTCAACCCTCAACTCCCACTCAACAGCTCAACCGAGCGAACACAAGATTCGCCCCTACATTATTCATTTATCTTGTATCTCACCACCACCTCGGCGTAGTCGGTGATGACCTCTCCGGTGACGGAACCGAAGCCGCGCGGCGCGGTCGGTGT
>CALMRE010000223.1 GCA_937871295.1 uncultured bacterium
CCAAGAGAAGTATCCCAATGTTTGCTCTGCAGAGGCAATCGAAGAACTGTTTTCTTCGGCCCGGACAGTCGATCTCTATTACGATGTGGTGCGGAAGTTTACCGAATGGCCGACGCGGGATCACTCGATCAAGACGCTTGCGCGGTATTTGGGGTTCGAGTGGCGGGATACACATCCTTCCGGCGCGGCGTCGATAGAGTGGTTCGACCGGTGGGTCCAGACCGGGGGCCCGGCCGACAGGCAGAGGATTCTTGATTACAACGAAGACGACTGCCGGGCGACGAGGGTGCTGTTGGATGGGATACGAGGGCTGACTGTAAGATAGATTTTCTCAGCTGAGGGACACCCTGCGTCCCTTTCTCTTACCATAATAATTTTGATTTCCTTACGGGGAAGTCGTATATTCTTGCGAACGCTCTGGGAAACGAACGGGAATGACCATCACCCCCTACCACGCCAAATACTTCGCCCACGAGCTGACCCGCCGGATTTCCTCGGACAATGTAGAGAAGCTTGCCGGCACACTCGTTGCCGCACAGGTGGACCTCAACCCCCATCAAGTTGAGGCAGCCCTCTTCGCGTTCAAGTCGCCCCTATCCAAAGGTGCGCTCCTTGCCGACGAGGTCGGTCTCGGCAAGACCATCGAGGCGGGGATCGTCCTGTCGCAGTTCTGGGCCGAACGCCGGCGCAAGATACTTCTTATCCTCCCGTCGAGTCTTCGCAAGCAGTGGCATCAGGAGTTACAGGAGAAGTTCTTCCTCCCGGCCTTCATCCTCGAAAAGGGATCGTTCGACCGGGAACGCAAGGATAAAAAAGCAAACCCGTTTTTCCGCGACGAAATAGTCATTACCTCCTACCAGTTCGCCGCGAAGCAGGCGAAATACATCCAAGCCGTCTCGTGGGATCTGGTGGTCATTGATGAAGCGCATCGGCTCCGCAATGTCCATAAGGATGGCAAGATCGCGACCGCGATAAAGAACGCTATCGAGGGAAGCCGGAAACTACTTCTGACCGCGACCCCACTCCAAAACTCGCTCTTGGAACTCTATGGCCTCGTCAGCTTCATCGACGAACACGCCTTCGGCGACAAGAAGAGTTTCATCAAGCAATTCTCCCGCCCCGATGACGACCAATTCGCCGACCTTCGCGAACGCCTGAAGTCGATCTGCAAGCGGACACTCCGGCGACAGGTCATGGAGTATGTCAACTACACGAACCGGCAAGCCTATACCCAGAAATTCAATCCCTCGGAAGAGGAGCAGTGTCTTTACGACGATATTACCGCATATCTCCAACGGGAATCGCTGTTGGCCCTCCCGAACAGCCAGCGGCAACTTATCACCCTCATCATGCATAAACTGCTCGGCTCCTCCTCCTTCGCCATTGCCGGTGCGCTCCGTTCCCTCCACGGCAAGCTCGAAAAGAAACTGAAAGAGTACCGTGTGGCTGCCGGCCAGTCGGTCGAGATAGAACCGGGCGCCCTTGACGACACCCTCCGCGATGATCTCGATCACTTCGATGACCTCTCTGAAGAATTCGAGACCGAAGAGGGAGATACTTTCACCAAAGCCGATATTCGGGAAGTGGCCCACGAGGCCGCCGAACTCAAAACATTTTATGAACGGGCCGAGAACATCCTTGAGAACGAGAAAGGTCGAACCCTCATAACGGCCCTCGATGTCGGTTTCAACATGACCCGCATTAACGGCGGCAAAGAAAAGGCCATCATCTTCACCGAATCGCGCCGCACCCAAGAGTATGTCAAACGCACCCTTGAAGCCAACGGCTACGCCGGTCAGATAGTTTTGTTCAACGGCACAAACAGTTCACCCGCAGTGACGAATATCTACGAGATATGGAAAACCAAGCACAAGGGAACCGACAAAATATCCGGCGCAAAGACGGCCGACACTCGGGCCGCGCTCGTCGAACACTTCCGGGACAGCGCCAAAGTCATGATCGCGACCGAAGCGGCCGCTGAAGGCATCAACCTCCAGTTCTGTTCGCTCGTCATCAACTACGACCTCCCGTGGAACCCTCAACGCATAGAACAACGCATAGGCCGCTGTCACCGGTACGGCCAGAAGTGCGATGTGGTGGTCGTGAACTTCCTCAACACGAAAAACAAGGCCGAAGAGCGGATATATCAACTGCTCGATCAGAAGTTCAAACTCTTCAGTGGTATCTTCGGCGCCAGCGACGAGGTGCTCGGCACCATCGGGAGTGGGATAGATTTCGAGAAACGGATCCTCGACATCTACCGGAACTGTCGCACGACCGAAGATATCGAAATGGCTTTCAACCGCCTTCAAGAAGAGATGGAAGGCGAGATAGATGAGAAAATGTACGAGACGCGGGAAAAACTCCTTGAGAACTTCGATGAAGAAGTTCACCAGAAACTCAAGGACTGCAAAAAGAACAGCAATGCGGCTCTCGACCGCTATCAGAAGATGCTCTTCGAGATCACCAAGCACGAATTGAAAGACAACGCCTTCTTCGACGAGAAGTCCTACTCCTTCAATCTGGGGGATACCCCGTTTCCCGATACCGGTATTCCGACCGGCCTCTACCAGATCGCCCATGATGTCGAGAACGCCCATGTGTATGGTCTGCGCCATCCGCTTGCCCGTAAGATCATCGAGAAATTGCAAGAATCCACATTGCCCCACGGTGCGGTGACCTTCACCTACACGGGAAAACCGAAGATATCGATCCTTGAGAAGTACATTGGCAAGTCGGGGCATCTCACGGCGCACCTGCTCACCGTTGAATCGTTCGAGGCCGAAGACCATATCATCATCGCGGCCGTCACCGATGACGGCAAGGTACTCGATGAAGAAGAGAGCCGGAAGCTGTTCTCGTTGGGCGGACAGGAGACAACGGGTGTCCCGGTGTCCCCGGTGCCTTCCGAGAGAATGAAAGAGGTGTATGAGAAAAGGAAGAAGGCCATCTTGAAGTCGGTAGAAGATCGCAATTCTCATTTCTTCGATGAAGAATTGGAGAAATTGGAAAAGTGGGCCGACGATATGAAAACATCGTTGGAGATCGCGCTGAAGGAACTTGATGTCGAGATAAAGACGCGGAAGGCCGAGGCGCGGAAGATGCAAGAACTTCAGGCAAAGGTCGAAGCACAACGCGAGATAAAGAAGTTAGAAGCGAAACGAAATGAGATGCGGCAGAAACTCTACGAATCGCAGGACGAGATAGACCAGAAGAAAGAAGAACTAATCGGAAGGACCGAGAAAAGGTTGAAGCAGACAATAGCGGTAATAGATATGTTTGCAATTAAATGGAGCTTGAAATGACCCTCTTCTGTTGCCTAGTCAAAAGAACATGGGTATTATTGACACAAGCATTACTTGCGGGAATAGGTTTGTTGTGGGTTTTTCTAGAACCATATTATACCTTTTCACCTCAAACAGCCAAAATAGGATTCTCTTGTTTTATAATAACGGGGCTTGTTGCAGGATTGATTTGGTATTTTATTAACGGTTTTTTTCTCGACGGTTTTCTAAAAAGTAGAGTTAAGATTCGAAGCAATGCAGTTGACACTGACATCGAAATTCTCTTCGGTGATATATTCAAACAAGGCGGATTTAAAGCAATAGCAGTTAATGAATATTACGACAGCATCGTCGACGATAAACTTATTTCTCGTAATACCTTGCACGGGATGATGCTAACAAAATACTGGGCAGCTGAAATTGCTGATTGGGATAAGCAGATCACGAAAGATTTGGAGAAGGTATCGCCCCTAGAAACGCTGGCATCCAAACAAAAAATCGGCAAATTGAAAAGATATGAAATAGGAACTGTTGCAAGGGTATCAAAACGAGAAAATGATTTTCTATGTGTTGTACTAAGTAAAACAGACTTGAGCACATTGGAAGCATCATCCGATGTAATAGCCTTGTACTCTGCGTTAAAAGGACTTCTTGAAAAAGCACGAACAGTGTGCGCTGGCAACCCTCTTAATATCCCATTGATGGGGAGCGGCCTTTCGAGAACGGGCATAAAAGCCAATATGATTGTCAATATGATTATTTTAGCCATAATCGATGAAAGCAAAAAACAGAAAATAACACAAACCATCAGAATTGTCTTGCCAGTTAAATCGTTTGGCGAGATAGATATAACAACCATATCCAAGGAGTGGAGGTAGTCATGGTTAACAGAACGGGAACTTATGTCGCTTTCGATGGATTGGGAGAAACAGATCCGACCAAATCAGATTTTAAGTATTATGCTACATTGCAAGCTTGGGCAGAAAACAAAGACATAGAATTCAACATAACGAACAGCCACGAGAAAGCAAGCGCAGTCAGAGATACCAGCAAAAAAGCAACACTTGAAAAAAGCATAATGGAAAGACTAAGGGGATCTAAGAACATGCTGGTCGTTCTAAGCGACGATACTCGCAATTCCGGCAGCATGTTGTCTTTTGAGATAGAAAAAGCTGTTGACCTATACGAGTTGCCGCTAATAATAGCATATGTCGGATATGAATATGTCATTAATGTCGATGCATTCTCCAAGTTATGGAACCCTAAAGAGTTAAGAAAAAAAATAGAAGACAATGTGGTCAAAGCGATTCATATACCTTTTAAAAAGGAGCCAATTCTAGACGCGATCAATCAATTTACTGTAAATTCAGACGCGAAGTTAACTTCTTCAAAAAACTACTATAACCTCGATGCATATAAACAATGGGGTCTTTTTAAACAATAAGGGGGTGCTATGTCCAAGCCCAAACTCGAACTAACCTGGATCGGCAAGGAGAACCAGCCACGGCTGGAACCGCGCATCCTCATCGAGGACCCGGCGAAATCCTATGGCGACAAGTCCTCCGGCAATATGCTCATCCACGGCGACAACCTGCTGGCGCTGAAGGCGCTGGAGCAGGACTTCGCGGGGAAGATCAATTGCATCTTTATCGATCCACCATACAATACCGGAAATGCCTTTGATCATTATGATGATGGACTAGAGCATTCTATTTGGCTTAGTCTGATGCGGGACAGGCTTGAAATATTAAGACGACTACTTGCCCCAGATGGATTTTTTTGTGCTCATATAGACGACTCTGAAGGAGCATATCTCAAAGTGTTGTGTGATGAGGTTTTGGGTCGCCCCAACTATTTAACAACTTTTTATTTCCAAGTTAGATACGGGAATAAAACTCTCGCCGAAGACAACGATTATCAAAAGGTGATTGAACAATGTCATGTGTATGCCAAGGATGCGTGGCAATGTGTCCCTGTTAAAGAAGTTGAGGAATATAAAGTCGAAAAGTTTGAGTGGGAGATACGGGAACTTTCTCTGGGGGAAAAGGTAGAACTAGGCGGAAAACGCGCGGAGATATTTCGCCCTGGACAATACGAGATTGTTAAAGTAGCGCATCACTTGGCGGCCTTAAAGGAAACTTGGGCTACTGGTTCGTTGCTGAAGCAGAAAGGGAGCTCAGGCGAATTCCTGGATAAATACTTGGCTCCTCGGAAAGAACTGGATGGGCTTGGATGCTTGTATAAAGTCTATGGCATAGGAGAGGATGGGCTCGGCTATCGTTACTTTACGGGTCCCAAAAAAGCATCGGCCACAAAAGGTAAATTCTACTCGGGTATTCCGCTAGATAGGCTTCAAGAAATAAACAAAGGGCGAACATCGAAGGAAAAACCTATTGTTAATTTCCATGATTTTTCTGCGGATTTCGGCAACTGTCGCCAAGAAGGAGGTGTAGACTTTCGATCCGGCAAAAAACCGGAAAGACTCTTGAATCTTGTCCTAAAGCATTATTCGCGAAAAGGTGATTTGATCCTTGACTCATTCCTTGGTTCCGGCACCACGGCCGCTGTAGCTCACAAGATGGGGCGTCGCTGGATCGGTATCGAACTGGGAGACCATTGCGATACGCACTGCCTACCACGGCTCAAGAAGGTCGTTGACGGCACTGACCCCGGCGGTATAACCGAAGCGACTGGCTGGCAAGGTGGAGGCGGATTCAAATACTACTACCTCGCCCCCTCCATCCTCAACCAAGACCCCTACGGTAACTGGGTCATCAACAAGAAGTACAATCCCGCCATGCTTGCCGCAGCCGTGGCGAAGCACGAAGGATTCACCTTCAATCCCGATACCGCTGTCTACTGGAAACAAGGCCGCTCTACCGAGAAGGACTTCATCTTCACCACCACCGAGTTCGTCACCCAAGAGCATGTCGATAAGATACACAGCGAAATGGCCGATGACGAATCGCTCCTCATCTGCTGCAAGTCCTTCAACGCCTCGCAGTCCAGACACCCCAACATCACCATCAAGAAGATACCCAACATGCTTCTCGGCCGGTGCGAGTTCGGCAAAGAGGACTACAGCCTCAACATCGTGAACCTGCCGATGACAGAGGATGCGCCGGAAGGCGATGCAACATCTGAGCCGGATAAAGGCGAGAAGAAGCCAGCCAAACGAGGACGGAAGAAGAAGGATGAACAAACGATGCCTCTTTTCGATGGAGGCGACGATGAATAGAACGACTCTCAATATCAAGAACCGCCTGAGCCTCCGTCAACCGCAGACCGATAGCCTTGAGATCCTTGAAACGATTGCCGACACGATCACGCTGGCAAAGGGCTCACCGTTGGAGCCGGCACTGGAAAAGATACGCGCGCTCTATCCGACCTGCACCGATTTCGAGCGCAATTTTCCCTCCATCTGCTTCGCGCTGGCTACCGGTGTCGGCAAGACCCGGCTCATGGGCGCGTTCATTGCCTACCTGAATCTCGCCAAGGGGATACGGAACTTCTTCGTCCTTGCCCCCAACCTGACCATCTACAACAAACTCATCGACGACCTCTCGAACACCAACAGTCCCAAGTATGTGTTCCGGGGGATCGGCGAGTTTGCCGCCACCCCGCCCCGTATCATCACGGGCGAGAACTACCACTACGCGAAGCAGGTACAGACCACCGATACCGAACACACGATTA
This sequence comes from uncultured bacterium, assembly GCA_937871295.1. Classification (GTDB taxonomy): domain Bacteria; phylum UBP6; class UBA1177; order UBA1177; family JAKLFG01; genus CALMRE01. Next base: position 6,981 of record CALMRE010000223.1, read on the forward strand.
ACATCAACATCTTCAACATCTCGAAGATAAACGCCGAGACCCGCAGCGGCAGCGAGCCGAAGATCAAAAGACTATCGGAGTATCTCGGAGAGAGTTATTTCAACTACCTTGCCACGCTTTCCGATCTGGTCCTCATTATGGACGAAAGCCACCACTACCGCGCCGATCGGGGCATGTCGGTTCTCAACGAACTGAATCCCGTCATCGGCCTCGAACTGACCGCAACCCCCATTGACAGTACGGGCAATCGGTTCAAAAATGTGGTCCTTGACTATCCGCTCGGGCGCGCCATGAAGGATGGCTTTGTCAAAGAGCCGGCGGTAGCGACCCGCCGCGACTTCGTCCCGTCGAACTACTCCGACGAAGAACTTGACCGTATCAAGATAGACGACGGCCTGCGTATCCATGAGAAGACCAAGGTGGAGTTGAAGATCTTCAGCAGCAACAACGGCGCGCCGTATGTAAAACCCTTCGTTCTCATCGTGGCACGCGACACCATTCATTCGGCGGCGATCAAGCAGTACATTCAATCGCCCGACTTCTTCCATGGGGAATATGCCGACAAGGTGATGGAGATACACTCAAACCAGCGAGGTGGCGAGAAAGAGGAGAACATCGAGAAACTCCTCACGGTCGAAGACCCGCACAATCCCATCGAGATAGTTATCCATGTCAATATGCTCAAGGAAGGATGGGATGTGACGAACCTGTACACCATCGTCCCGCTCCGCACGGCGGCATCGGTGATACTGACCGAACAGACCATCGGCCGGGGACTCCGGCTTCCTTACGGCAAACGGACCGGCAACATCAATGTCGACAAACTGACCATAGTGGCCCACGACCACTTTCAGAAGATCGTAGAGGAGGCGGGGAAGCCCGACTCACTTATCAATAAAGAGAAGATCATCTTTATCGACGATGAGGATGTCGATGAGCGCAAGGTGGTGGTCGTTTCCGCCCCCGTTGTCGTTGCCCGATATGAGGAAGAGAAAAAACAGGTCATTGCCTCGACGACCCTGACCGCAGAAAAGAAAGAAGAGGCGATCGCCGAGATAGAGTTGAAGAA
>CALMRE010000224.1 GCA_937871295.1 uncultured bacterium
ATTTCGAGAGCGCCGATCTCCTCCATGATGTCGCGGTCCTTGAGAAGAAACTCGCTCGATGATCGTCGTCAGCAATACCAGCCCCATTCTTAATCTACTTCATATCGGTAAATTGGATATCCTTCGACACCTCTTCGACGAGGTCATCATACCTGAAGAGGTCCGCTACGAACTGCTTGAAAAAGGGCCCTATCCCAAGGATGCGGCACAGATACGCAAGGCCCTCTGGCTACGCACGGAAAAGGTCGAGAACAGCGACCTGCTCACGGCGCTCAAAGCCGATCTTGATGACGGCGAGGCGGCGGCTATCGCCCTCGCGATAGAAAAGAACGCGGACCTTCTGCTGATAGACGAAAAGGCGGGCAGAGCGTTGGCGGCTCATTTCGATGTCGAAATGGCGGGAGTGCTCGGCGTACTGGTCATCGCGAAGCGGAAGAAGTTGATCCGCGCCGTTTCGCCCATGCTGAAAGACCTTGTTAAGAAAGCGGGCTTTCGCATCACCGACCAACTCAAGGCGACTATTCTCAAGATGGCCGACGAGGCGTAACTCGCCCACTCTTTTCCTTGAATTCCCCTTCCCTTTTTATTACAATCGGGCGGTCTATGATTGAAATCCGGGGGCTTCATGCGTAACGCGCTCATTCTTCTTTCGGTCTTGGCTCTCGGCTTCACGCTTTCCGGCGAGGAGAAGAAGTACAAGGTCGCGGTCATGGAGATTGAAGACAAGTCGGGTAAACTTTCCGCGTCGTTGCTTGAGAACGCCGCCGAAGCACTCCGCACCGAGATCGGTGCAACCAATCAGTTCATCCTTATATCAAAGGACCGCCAGCGGAAGGAGATGATCAAGGGTCAGAAAAAGGAAAGCTGGAAAGAGTGTTATGACCAGTCGTGCCGCATCGAATTGGGACAGGCACTCACGGCCGACCGGATACTGACCGGCATCGTCACCTACTTCGGAAAACAGTATACCTTGACCGCTGAACTTATCGACCTTGCCAAAGAGGCGACCATCAAGACGGCAAAGGCCGAGTTCGATGGTTCCGAGGAAGGACTTGCTGAAGCGATCAAGAGCATCGCGGCGCAGATCGCAGGCAAAAAAGCGGGCGGCAGTTCGTTCAAGGAAGGCAAGATAGGAGAACAGGTCGAAGATTGGGAAATAGGACAGGGCGAAGAGACCATCGTCAAGTTCGAGTCGGAACCCACCGGCGCTACCGTCCGCGTTGACGGCAAGCTGTTGTGTCAGCAAACTCCTTGCTCGAAGATGTTGACTCAGGGAAAGCATGAAATAACGATGGAACTGGAAAATTATCTGGCGAAGACCAAAACCGGTGGGGCAAAGAAAGGAACGCAGATAAGCTGGACACTCGAACCTGATTTCGGCTATCTGTCGGTCGAGTCGGAACCGGCGGGGATCGAAGTGACGCTCGACGGCAAGAGCATTGGAAAGACACCTATCAATAAGGTCACCCTCTCCCCCGGACCTCATCAAGTCGAAACAAAAGATAACTGCTACTATCAAACCGGCGAGAAGTTCACCGCGAATCGGGGCGAGTCGAAGAACATCCGCCTCGAAATCAAACCGAAAGAGGCAGGCATTAAAGTCACGGCGCAAGATAAAGCTGGCAATGATGTAGAAGCTTCCGTATTCCTTGATGGCAAGGAGCTAGGCAATGCACCCGGTAAATGGAAAGTGCCTGTTTGCGCTAAAGAGCTTCTAGTGAAAGCAAAAGACGGTCAATACAAGGAAACTCTTTCACTAGAAGAGAAAAAGATTGCCACTATCAAGGCTGACCTCACAAAAGGCAAAAACTACCAAGTCACAGAAGAAGTGGCTATCGACAATGCCTCTGGCCTTATGTGGCAAAGAGGGAAAAGCAAAGTAATGACTCAAGAAGATGCCAAAGGGTATTGCAATGAACTTGTTCTTGGCGGAAGCGATGATTGGCGACTTCCGACAATTTCAGAACTTCGCACATTGATAGTGGGGTGCCCGGGCACAGAAACAGGCGGCAAATGCCCCATTGATGACAAATGCCTATCTGATGATTGCTGGAAAAGCGCCTGTTACTGTGAAGATAGTTCGGGCGAGAAAACTTATAAATACGACACAGGGAATGCACTGATGGGGGGAATCCAGAGAGCACACAATCAATCAATGAATAGGACAGCAATGGCAATATGGGCCCAATCAAGCCCTAAAAAAGAAAAAAACAAAAGCGAGGAAAAACGATCAGGCGGATCGGGCGAAAACGGATTTTACTGGCAAAAGGATGTCTGGGGTCGTAGCGGCGGTTGTGGTATTTTTTGGTCTTCATCTTTGGTCGCCGATAGCGGAGATAGCCACAAAGATTATGCATGGACTGTCTACTTTTGCGCGGGAGCCATATACTACTTGGAAACGACTGACGGAGATGGGGCTGCGCGGTGTGTAAGAAATTCAAAATGAAGTAGAGCTTGTAAACTATGGGCAAATCCTCGGCAGCATTGAACGCCGAAAATCCAATCAGAGACAAGTTGTCGGAAAAGATGGATGGTAGAATCTTTGTAAAGAAACCTCTAAAGTTGTCTTGGGGTGGTGATTTTGAATTTGATGCTGTTAGTGTTGATGGAGATATGGCGGGGCTTATCAGCACAAGTAGGAGTAAAACAAAAAGCAATCATAAGAATTACGGCGGTATTCATAAAATACGAGGAGATATCGTTAGCCTGATGGGGCTAGAAAATAAGAGTTTATTTCTTGTCTTTTCAGAAGAGAGTATGTTCAACGAGTTCAAAAGACTTCAAGAAAAGAAGAAAATACCTCCTAATATTTTACTCTTACACATTCCTTTGGAGGGTGAATATTTGGTCGAAGTAACAAAAGAAAGGGAAAGGGCATCAAAAGAAAATAGGCCCGAAACAAAGACTGGAATGTAACCAAATATTTTAGGAGCCTACCCCATGACCAACATCATCTTCTACTACACCGGCACGGGCAACAGCCTGCACGCCGCGAAACGGAGAGGTGGATGAAAGAGATCGACAAGCCCGCCCTCCGCGAAGAGATCGAGAACTTCCGCGCCATCTTCCGGGAAGTCATCATCACGAACTGTTTCGAGGCGATCGACCCCAAAGAGAAGTTGTCCCGAACGGTCGCGCACCAGATGGCCGAATATAAAAAACACCTCAACTCCTTCCCCGAGGAGATACTGGAGCTCATTTTCGAAATGCTCATCACCCACCGCATGGTCAAAAAGAACGGCCTGCTTCAGACGAAATACCGCGACCTGTTCGACCGGCAATGCGCGAGCAACCCCAAGAACATTCCCCTCTTCGCATTACGAACCCAACCGCCCCGGTTCGTTTTCTGCGAGATAGACAAGAAACACGGAGAAGATTTTTTCCAAGCCTTCGATTTCCTCACGCAGGAGAAATACCTTCTCTACTCCCCCTCCATCACCGGCTATCTCGACAAGGGTTCGGTCCTTTTTCTGTTCCTCGCCATGTTCGCCCCCGATTGCGCCTTTTCCTTCAATCTCGTCCTGCCTTTTAACGGGGGCATCCAACCTTTCGACCTCATCTACTTCGCCAAACTCTTCGATAGTGATGTCGTCACGATGGATGACGCGTGCCGTCAGATGGAAAGAAATCCCCTGCCGTTCCTCCTTCTGGCCAAGATGGGGAACGCGCCCCATATCGTAACGAAGAAAGGGTTGCGCCGCATTACCTATTGTCTTTCAACCATTCAGCGCCACTCGCTCGACCCCGATTCTCTGAACGATACATTCTTCGTGAAAAAAAGCGGCTCGCTGTACCAACTGCGTCCGAAACGGTGGCACCGCGCCCCCCATTTCTGCGAAGCCTACTACGATGCCAAAAAATCGTGCCTGACCATCGCCGCCGCCACCCGCGTAGGTTACGCAAAACTCGTTAAGGAATTCCGATTGCCCGCGCAGTGGGAAGATCCGCAATACGAGGCGACGCCGCCCATGCGCCTTGTCGCCGAAGATATCACCGGCAAGGAGCCGTTCTGCCTCAAGGAGATGACCCGCCGCTTCGAAAAAGAGCAAAAACCCGACCCGGTCAAAGACGAGACGATGAGGAAGATAAACGATTTTCTCCACAACATCATGGACGACATCAACGCGCGCCGTCCGATCGATATCGAAAGAGAGGCGCAAAAGGCCGGGATCGAACCCGAAACCGCATGGGATGTCTACAACGCGGTGATGGAATCCCTCCACGGCAAGAAGAAGAGCGGCAACCAGACAACTTGAGAAGCGACGAGAAATAGTGTATGAAAGAAGCGAACCTCGTTTAGGAGAGCGCCATGAAACTTGACCACATCGGCATCGAGGGCTTCAAGTCCATCAAAAAGGCCGACATTGACTTGACCAGCCTCAATGTCCTCATCGGTGCCAACGGCGCAGGAAAAACCAACTTCATCTCGCTCTTCAAACTTCTCAACAAAATGCTGGAAGGAAATTTCCAAACAAACATCAAAGCCGGTGGCGGCGCCGAGAGTTTTCTTTATTTCGGATCGAAAACCACACCCGAGATAAAGATATCCCTACTTTTCAAGGATAATGGCTATCAGGTCATTTTCGTTCCTTCAGCCAGCGACCAGTTGATTTTTAAGCAGGAAGAGTGCTCCTTCCATGACAAAACACGTTATACAAATCCCAAAGTCGAAATTCTGGACAAGGGCCACTTGGAAACGGTTTTTTTCACCCAAGGTCATCATACCGGTATCGCATATTATGTGAAAAACACTCTCCTTTCTTGGAAGTATTATCATTTTCACGACACTAGCGAATCGGCGAAAGTGAAAAAGACGGGAGCCATCAACGATAATTTCTATCTTCGCACCGATGCCGCCAATCTTGCAGCATTTTTGTTCGTGCTGAAAAGCAAATATCTAACACATTACGAAGCCATCCGCGATCATATCCGCCTCGTCGCTCCCTTTTTCGATGATTTCATCTTACGGCCAACGGCTGTCAATGAGGACAACATTCGCTTGGAATGGAAGGAAAAAGGTTCCGACTTCCCCTTCCTTGCGCACCACCTTTCAGACGGCACTCTGCGCTTTATATGTCTTGCTACCGTACTGTTACAACCAAACTTGCCTTCAACAATTATAATAGATGAGCCGGAACTTGGCCTTCATCCCTATGCGATCAAGGTGCTTGCATCGCTTATGAAAGCGACTTCAAAAAAGACGCAACTCATCGTATCAACGCAATCGGTACCGCTCGTCAACGAGTTCGAGGCCGAAGATTTGATCGTGGTCGATAAAAAAGACGGTGCCAGCACTTTCTCTAGACCTGAAAGTGAGAAACTCAAAGATTGGCTTACCGAATATTCCCTCGGTGAACTCTGGGAAAAGAATGTTCTCGGAGGGAGGCCGCAGTGATCAGAATCAACATCGTCACCGAAGGCCCAACGGAAGAAACCTTTGTTCGAGAGATTCTTGTTCCCGAATTTGCCCTAAAAAACATTTTCCTTACCGCTCGCAATGTCGAAACATCGAGAACTCCGTTAAAAATTTATCGTGGTGGCCTCGTATCCTATGAAAAGGCAAAACGAGACATCGAACGATGGCTCAAGCAAGATGAGAGCGCCTATGTCACCACCATGTTCGATCTCTATGCGCTTCACAAGGAGTTTCCAGGCACAGAAACGGCAGCGAAGATACCGAACCCGTACAAAAAAGTGGCCCTCTTGGAAAAGGAGTTGGCTGCGGCTATCGGCTTCGGAGTTCGCTTCATTCCTTATATTCAACTCCATGAATACGAGGGACTCCTTTTTTCCGACACCAAGGCCATCGACGACACATTGAAACTGCACTGTGGTTCACAGTTGGACAAGTTGTTAGCCGAAATAGACACCGAGAACCCCGAACTGATAAACGAAGGCGCGGAAACTGCACCATCCAAAAGGCTACTGAAACACTATCCTTCCTATCAAAAAGTGACGAATGGTGTCGTCATCGCCAAGAATATCGGACTCAAAACCCTGCGCGAGAAATGTTTTCATTTCAACGAATGGCTTACGAAAATTGAGCAACTTCCACAATAGGCACCCCATGACCAACATCATTTTCTACTACTCGGCGACGGGCAACAGCCTGCATGCCGCGAAACGGGCCGCCGACGCATTGGGCGGCGCCGAACTCATCCACATGGGCCGCAAACGCGACACCGGCTACAAGGCGCTCAACGCCGACGCGGTCGGCTTCGTCTTCCCCGTCTACGCCTGGGGCCCGCCGGTCGCCGTCGAAAAGTTTTTGAAGCACCTCGACATCGCAAAACCCGCCTACACCTTCACCATCATCACCCACGGCGGCGCCCCCGCCGACACCCTGCCGATGTGGGACGACATGCTGCGCGGCAAAGGCTTCGGCAACGACGCCGGCTGGGCGCTCCGCGCGGTCGACAACTACATCCCCTTCTACAATCCGCCCGATCCGGAGAAACAGGCCGGCATCAATGAACGGCTCGACAGCGCCCTCGACGCCGTCTGCGAACGGATCCAGAAACGCGAGAAGAACGACATCAAAGGATCGCTCACCGGCAAATTCGCCCGCTACCTCATCCACCCGATGTGGGCCTCCCATGTGAATCCGAGCGACAAGAACTGGAAGGTGTCGGAGAAATGCACCGGCTGCGGCATCTGCGCGAAGGTCTGCCCCGTCGGCAATATCACGATGAGCCCGGAAAAACGGCCCACATGGAACCACGCCTGCGAACAGTGCATGGCCTGTTTCCACTGGTGTCCCGAGCATGCCCTCACTTGGGGCAAGAAAGGGGCCGACTACAACCACTACCACCACCCCGCCGTCAAAGTATCCGAACTTTTCCCGAACGATAAATAATGAAAACGACCGTCGACCCGCGCCGTCTGACCGTGCTCAAAGCGGGCACTCCCGGTAGCGGTCCGGTCATCTACTGGATGAGCCGCGACCAACGGGTGAGCGACAACTGGGCGCTCATCCACGCGCAGAACGAGGCGCTGAAGAAGGGGCGGCCGCTCGCGGTCGCGTTCTGCCTCGCGCCACGCTTCGGCGAGGCGTCGCGACGGCACTATGATTTCATGCTGGGCGGCCTGCGTGAGGTCGAAGAGAAACTGCGGCGGCTCGGTATCGGCTTTTTCCTTTTCATCGGCGACCCGGCGGTCACCCTGCCGCGCGAACTGACGAAACTCGACCCGGCGCTGCTGGTCTGCGACTTCGACCCGCTCCGTGAAAAGGTCTGCTGGCGCGCGACGGTCAGTGCCGCGATGGGTTGTCCCGTGGTCGAGGTCGACGCCCACAACATCGTCCCGGCCCGCGCCGCATCGCCCAAAAAGGAATATGCCGCCGCCACCTTCCGGCCGAAGGTGAACCGGCTCCTCGCCGAATTTCTCCTCCCCTTCCCGAAACTCAAAAAGCACCCCCATCCCCTCGTCACCAAGCCGGTCGACTGGGAGGCCGTCGTTCTCAAGGCGGCACCGGCCGGACCGGCGTCCACCTGCATCCCCGGCGAAAAGGCGGCGTGGAAACGGCTTGAACAATTCCTGAAAAGCGGACTTGCCCGCTACGGCGACCGCAACGACCCGTCGGCCGATGCAACCTCGCATCTGTCGCCCTACCTCCACTTCGGGCAGATATCGGCGCAGGCGGTGGCGCTCACGGTCCGCGACTACCCCGCCCCCACCGCCCCGGTCGAGGCATTCCTCGAACAGCTCATCGTCCGGCGCGAACTCGCCGACAACTTCTGCCTCTACGAACCGCACTACGACTCCTTCGACGGCATCCCCGGCTGGGCACAGAAGACGCTGGACGACCACCGCACCGACAAACGGCTCTACCTTTATAATAGAGCGGCGTGGGAAGCGGCGGCGACCCACGACGAACTCTGGAACGCCGCCCAGCGGGAACTGGTCGCCACCGGCACGATGCACGGCTACCTGAGGATGTACTGGGCGAAGAAGATACTGGAATGGAGCGCGACCCCCGAAGCGGCGATCACGACGGCGGTCTACCTTAACGACCGCTATGCACTCGACGGCCGCGACCCCAACGGCTACACCGGCATCCTCTGGAGCATCGGCGGCCTCCACGACCGCCCGTGGTTCACCCGCTCCGTCTTCGGCGCGGTCCGCTTCATGGGGGGCGCCGCCTTCCGCAACAAACTGGGGATGAAGGGATTTGTGAAGAAATGGATAAGTTGACTTTGCATTCGGGATATCTTATGTTTCCTCGGCACTTTGACTATCAAGTATATTAGTTCTATCAGGGGGTTGTGATGAAAAAAAGATTGCGGACCTTATGGTGCATCTCTTTTGCTTTCCTGCTTAGCGCCTGCGGCGGGCAGGAGAACGACTTCTCCAACACGGTGATCGGCAACAATGCCGATTATGTTGTGCCCTCCAGAGAGGTCACCGCGATCGATCCCGGGGAGGGCCCCGTAGCAAGGGTCGTGCCCAGCAGTCTTATTACCGTACCGTACCGCGCCCATGATCTCGCTATACCGCACCCGGCCTATAACGGCCACCCGACCACTTTCAAGGCTATTTCCCGCGGTGTATGCGAGAATGTATACTACCGCTGGGACATCAACGGCGACGGCACATGGGACAGTTGTGACGGGCGTTCATTCTCCGTTAGTGGAGCAAACGGGCAATGGTATCTGGATAATCGTTACAGACTTGACTGCCGCAAGCAACTGCCCTATACCGATCCAACGGTAAGCAAACGAAAACTCTTTCTTGCTATGGTAGAGGCGACCTGTTCGGTCGACGGATCCGGGAGCCCCGAAGGTTCGCGATTCGCCACCTACAAGGTCATGGTCTTCGCCGATGCCCCCGTCGCTTACAGTTCGCTTCATCCTTCCTACAATACTTACAGGTACAATGCCCGTCCACCGGTGACGCAGGCAACTTGTAGTGGCGGGACCTGCGCCGAGACCGGGTTCCCCTGTTCGAACAATGCCGAATGCGTCGGCGACACTCCGGAAACGCTCAACATCAAACGCGAGGTGGCGATAGATGACGCCCTCTGGTTCCTGCATAAGAACCTCAACCGAACGGGGGAAGGGCTTAACACCATCAGCGGGTATTTCACCAACAGTATGGGGGCCGACTATATCCGTACCGACACCGCCGAATTTCTTCGAGGCCTTGCACTAAACGGCCATACCGCCGCCTACCCGCCCGCTACCTATATCCACGATCCCAGCGAATACCCCGATGTTCAACCACTCCCCGATGACTGGACATCGAAGAACGACGCGCGCTATAACACCGACCCCTACGCCGAAGATGCAACGCGATGCATCAACTACCTTCTCAATCAATTATACTCCATCTCCGTCAGCTCTTCTGCCGAAGTCAATGACGGCCTCACGCCCATTCCCGGCACCGACGACGAAAAGGGATATTATCTAAGCCAGACCGATCTCATGGGCCGACTCATCGCCGCACTAGCGGATTCCGGTATGGCAGGAACATCCATGCAGGTCGGGGGAGTGGGAGCACATGGACATTCAATGGAGTGGATGGTCCAGCAACTGGTAGATGCTCTGGTATATTACCAGTTCAAGAGCGGGTCCTATCATGGCGGCTGGAGCTTCACGACGGCTTCCGGCGCCGCGTACGGCCATGCGACACACGCAGCGATCATGGGCTTGACCGCGGCGGAAAGGGCTATGGGCGCCTATGGCGTTATCGTGCCCAAGGAGGGGAAGAACCGGGTCGCGAATTATCTTGCTACTCACCAATCCCCAAATGGCAGTGGACAATATGCGCTCGCTTATCCGGGCAACGACCTGCACTATTCCGGCGGCGCGCTGGTTTTCGGTCACGGCTGGCTCGGAGTGAACACCCTGCCGAATGATGCGAACCAGTCCTTTTCTCCCCAGAGCACCTACACGAACGCGCAACTCTTGACCGGCTACAACAATGCAATGACCTTCCTCGCCAACAATTGGAACTGCAATAACGCGAGTTCCGTGAATTGGGCACACTGCAACTGGGCTTACCCGAACGCCCGTTTCGACGGGGCGCAACAAGGAGCCACCTATACCCATGCCCTTATATCGGGAGGACTCTCCGCCGTTTCCCCGGTCCCCTCGTTGGTCGGCACCTATGATTGGCGCGCCGATTATTCCTATTACCTCATCAATAATCAGGAAAAGGAAGGAAGCACCAGACAACGATACGCCAATTGGACCTCCATGGGTCTTAACTATGCCTCGATCTATCACAACACCGGCATGGTTATAGTGACGGGCGCCTCGCTCATCCGTAAAAGTTATGGCGAAAAACCGACGGCGGTCGGCGCCGCGACCCCCTCGACGGCAGTTGAAGGTTGCGCGGGCGGCACCAACGGCAAGATCACATTCAGCCATTCCGGTTCGTATCATGCCGATCCCGGATTGAGCATCCTCGACTACCAGTGGATCTTCGATACGGTTGCGAGTCCGACCGACACGAACTTCGGATCGTATAACTGGGCCGGCATGGCCAACGGCGCCTATAGCGCCGACGGCAAGGCGTTCCACACCACCAGCAAAGATGCGACCCCCGTGTACACCTATCTCAGTAGCGGCACCTACTACGCGGCTTTGCGCGTGGTCGACAACGATTCGCCCACGCAGACCAACATCTTTGTCATCACTTTAGTGATAACGGACCAGCCGGAGTATGCGCCCGTGGCCGATCCGGGAGGACCGTATGTGATCTATGAGGGCGGGGAACTTGCGCTGGACGGCAGTAACTCTTCCGATCCCAACCAATCGTGCGGTGACTCTATAGTCTCCTATTCTTGGGATCTTGACGGCGACGGCTCGTTCGATGACTGCGCGACCGCGACCTGCGCCTTGAACTGGGCCGAGGTAGCCGCTTTGGGGTGGCCGATCGACGACCCCGTGGGAAGTGTCGTTCTACGGGTAGAGGATTCCACGGGCCTGACGCATGACGCCACGACGACACTTCGCCTGCTGAGCGTGTGCGGCGATACGATCGTCTCCGGTGATGAACAGTGCGACGATGGCAACACGGAAAATGGCGATTGCTGCGCCTTCGACTGCACTTTCGAAACGATCGGCACCCTCTGCGGCGACGGCCCGACCGTGTGTTCCGGTCAGGACACCTGCGACGGTAGCGGGCTGTGTCTTCCCAATCATCTTCCCGAAACGAACCTCTGCGGAGATGAAGAAGGGCCCTGTGTCAATCAGGATACATGTGACGGCGACGGCGCCTGCCACGACAACGGGTTCAAGCCATCCGGTACCCCCTGCACCAGTGATGCCCTCTTCTGTACCGGTGCGGAAACCTGCGACAACGGCGGATCCTGTCTGTCGGAAGGCGACCCCTGTAGCGTCGATCTCTTCTGCGATGAAGATATAGATGCTTGTATTAATTCAAGAGAAGAGCCATGCGACACCGACAACGGTAACCCGTCGAACAGCCAAGATATCATCGCAAATGTAACGATCATTTACTCCACCGCCGGCGGTTGGACCGCTCCCGCCGCTTGCGCGTGGGTCTGCGATACCGACTTCGCCGAAGAAGGGGGTGCCTGCATCAATCAGAAGGATGTGCAATGCGACGATACCACCAACCCGGTGAACAGCACCAACACCATCGCGAATGTGACGATCCACTACACCACCGATGGCGGCTGGGAATCTCCCGTCGCTTGCGAATGGGAATGTGACACCGATTTTGCTGAAGAAGGAGGCGCCTGCATCAATCAGAAAGATGTGCAGTGTGACGAGGACAACACCAACCCGGTGAATAGTAGCGACATCATCGCCAATGTGACGATCACCTACACGACGGCGGGCGGCTGGGAACTTCCCGCCGACTGTGCGTGGGAATGTGATATCGACTTCCTCCTCAAAGACGGGATCGAATGTGTCGAGTGCCTCGGAGACGGCGATTGTGCCGACGGAAATGCCTGCAACGGTGAAGAATTGTGCGATGATCTGGGGCTCTGCAACGCGGGCATCCCGCTTGTCTGTGCCGACGAGAATGCCTGCACCGACAATTCCTGCGATCCGGCGATCGGCTGCATGATCGTGAACAACACCGACACCTGCGATGACACCAATCCTCTGACCGAGAACGACATCTGCGGCGACGGCGCCTGCGCCGGAACGCTGATGTCGGGTGTCTGCGGCAACGCGATACCGGTAGGCGCCTTGCCCTACACGACGACCGGCACGACGGCGGGCCGCCCGAGCGCCCTGACCCTCTACGGCGATGCCTGCGTAGCCGACAGCCAGCCGACCGGCGACATCGTGTACGAACTGACGGTCGAAGAGGGGGTCGAGTATCAGATACAGGTCGTGCCGACCGACGGCGGCGATCTTGCCCTGAACCTGCTCGGTGCCTGCGGCGCAGGCGAGGAGTGCATCGATGCGGCGAACACCGGTGGCGCTGGTGAGACCGGAGTGCTCATCGGCACTGCGGCCCAGAGCGGAACGCTCTACATCGCGATAGAGGGAAGCGGCGAGTACGAACTGTCGATCGCCGTTGTCGAACAACCCGATGAGGACACCATCGAACCGACCGATGATACCCAGCCCGACGAGACTTTGGTCGATGAGATCGTCATCGACGGGGAGGAACCGGACGAGACTGTCATCGACGATGTGGTGAGCGATGAGGTAACGACCGATGAGGTGGTGACTGATGATATCGCGACCGACACGGTCGTCACCGACGATGACTCCGCGCAACCCGATGAAACAACAGACGAAACGACGACCGACACCGACACGGTTCAGCCCGACAAGGTAACTCCCGACACTGACACGGCAAAACCGGACACCACCACCGACAAGGACACCGTAGCGACCGACGATGAACAGCCCGATGAAACGAGCGACGAATTCCTGAGCGACGAGGACACCGTCATCGTGCCCGACACTAATAAGGTATCCGAAACAGGGTGCGGGTGTTCGCTGGTATTCTAAAGCATCCGACATCGCGCGCCATTCTCTTCAAAACTTGATATTCTCTCTTTTTACAAGATAATCGGTGCAACGGATTCGTTATCTTGTATGAGAGGTCAAGCGATGAAGATTCTCGAGAAGAAAGTCTTTGTTATCTCTGTTCTTTTCTGCGTGCTTTTCCTGATGCCGCTTATGGCTCACGCGGCGTCGGTCATTGACGGCTTCGATCCTCTCGTGAATGATGGTGTCTACGCCATCGCCATACAAGAAGACGGCAAGATACTGATCGGAGGACAGTTTACTGCGGTCGATGGCATAACACGAAACAATATTGCCCGCCTTAACCCCGATGGTACGATCGACGAGAGTTTTGATCCCGATGCGAATAGTGAGGTTCGCGCCATCGCCATACAAACCGACGGGAAGATAGTGGTGGGAGGCGCGTTCACCACCATCGGCGGCGCGACGCGGAATCACATAGCCCGGCTCAACGGGGACGGTTCTTTGGATACCTCCTTCGATCCGAACGCTAATGATGTCGTTCTCTCTCTGGCGATACGACCTGACGGAAGGATACTGGTCGGCGGCGGGTTTACCAGCATAGCCGGAACCACAGATCAATTTATAGCGCAACTCCATACCGACGGCTCGACGGACACCAGTTTCGAGACCTTGAAACCTAATGCCCACATTGTGTCTGTCGCGATACAGGATGACGGCAAGGTCTTGATAGGAGGAATATTCTCTCAGGTGGGAACACAGACAAGGAGCCATCTTGCCCGATTCAACGCCGATGGCGCTTTGGACGAAACCTTTATAAGCAACGTGAACGACGATGTCTACGCCCTCGCGCTAGAACCGGATGGGCAGATATTGGTCGCGGGCTTGTTCAGTATGCTGGCCGGAGATGCGCACGAAAATCTCGGTCGGATCGATACCGATGGCAACGCAGACCACTTCTTCGCCCCGAATGCGAACGGTCCGGTCTATGCCATGGCCGTACAAGACGACGGCAAGATACTGGTCGGCGGTCAGTTCACTACCATCGGCGGCATCGCCCGAAATAATATCGCCCGCCTCTATACCGACGGTACGGTGGATGAGATATTCGATCCCGGTCTGAACGGTGATGCGGTCTATGCCTTTGCCACCCAGTCCGACAGTAAGATACTGGCGGGGGGACTGTTCATGGGTCTTGGCGGTATCGCCCGGCTCAATGCCGACGGAACGCTCGACGCGACATTGAACCCCGATGCGAGCGGTACGGTCAATGCTCTTGCATTGCAGGTCGATGGCAAGATACTCGCGGGCGGCGCATTCACTACTATCGGTGGCGTGACAAAGAACCATATCGCCCGCTTTAATGCCGACGGTACCCTCGACACGGCATTTACCCCTTCGGCAAGCAGTACGGTTTATTCCCTTGCCCTACAGTCCGACGGTAAAATGCTTGCGGCAGGGGGGTTTACCTCCATTGGCGGTGTGACGCGGAACCGCATCGCCCGTCTCAATGCCGACGGATCGTTGGATACGGCCTTTGATCCGAACGCGAACGATCTCGTGTTCGGCGCAGTCGTTCAACCCGATGGCAAGATCGTCGTATGCGGTAGTTTTACCACCATGGGCAGCGTGGCGCGGAATCGACTGGCCCGGCTCAATGCGGATGGATCGCTGGACACGACATTTAATATCGGTGCGGACAACTATATCAGTGCTCTGGCATTGCAACCCGATGGAAAAATATTGGTGGGCGGCGCCTTCGCAACGATCGGCGGACAGGCGCGGAGCCGTATCGCCCGCGTGAACGCAGACGGCACCCTAGATACAGCCTTTAGTGCGGATGCGAGCAATTTTGTCCGTTCCGTAGCGGTACAGGCGGACGGCAAGATACTCGTGGGCGGTGCGTTTACCACCATAGGCGGTGTCGCTCGAAACTACATAGCCCGACTCAATGCGGATGGTTCCGTAGATACGGCTTTCAACCCCGGCGCAAATGGACAGGTTTATCCCATAGTTGTTCGAACGGACGGTAAGATCGTCGCGGGCGGTAAATTCACCACCCTCGCAGGTGTGGCCCGAAACACGATAGCCCAACTCAACCCCGACGCCTCCGTAGACCCCTATTTCGACCCGACTGCCGACGCATGTG
>CALMRE010000225.1 GCA_937871295.1 uncultured bacterium
GGCTGCGGGGCGGCGCAATTCGAAGCCTGAAAGGGATAGAAAACATGCCCAACATAGATGATTTGGGTATCTCAAATAACCAGATTGAATCACTAGAACCGCTCCGCGCCATGACGAAATTGAAATCATTAAATTTGAACAACAACAAAATAGAAGATTTGGAGCCAGTTTCCCAATTGCCATTACTTGGAATACTTGCTTTAAATGACAATTATGTTAGCGACATTACTTCATTATACGAGATGGAAATACTTGGCTATTTGGAAATGGCAAACAATTGTGTTCCCAAAGAACAGTTTCTCACCTTAAAAGAAAAGAATCCTGATCTTAATTTGGGTGTTGACTTGGAGAATTATGTGATTCCCGAAAAGTGTCAGTAAGTCTTAAGGATATGTCTGTCAAACAGAAAATACTGATAGCAACTCTTGTTGCTCTGACATTACTTGGTGGAGGCGTGGCTCTTTGGTACTTCTCCGCTGTCGGCCAGTACCGCCTTTCTCTGGGCAAGCGCTACGCATATCATTTGACCTACCGCCACACCGCAAAAGCGACAATTTTTCTTCCTCAAGTTGAAGCGCAGAGCAACAGCGGCGACATGACCTGTGAAATGAAATGGGATATGGTTCCCGTTCGTTTTGTTGACGGTATTTATACCATCGCCGTTTTCCCCGCGCCATCGGGCGACTGCCGTTTCGTCTTCAACGACAGGGACCTCCTTGACGATGTTGCGTTCCGCGCACGGGTCTTTACCGACAAGTATGCCATCATTAGGATGGACGAAAAGGGGACGATAAAAACCCTTGCCTTTCGTAAAAACGAAGATGCTCTTTTCAAAGGTTTCATCAAGCTCATGGTCTCTGACCTTCAGTTCTCTCTTCCCGGCGGTTTCGCAGGGAACTGGGACAAAGAAGAGAATGATCGTTATGGCCAATACGCGGCCACCTATTCCCGTAAAGGATGGCGTTTTCTCTCGAACGATATAGAAAAGAAGAAGGAGCGCTACCTCAAACTGACCGCGATACCGGGCGATATCACCGCGATGAAACAGACCGTGACCGGCGCACTTACGGCCCGGCTCTCGGGGAGGGGACACCTAGAAACGCTCACCGGGTCGGTCGCCGCGGTGGTTGACGGCGCGAACGGCCAGCGAGTGCTCGATGTGTCGAGCACCGTAGACCTGAGGCTCACCGGTATTACCAAATTCAATGAGATATTACCCACGGCCGATGCCGGCAGTCTGGACGATTCGCCGCTCACCCAGATCGATGTCGATGATCGCGCCGTCCGTAAAATATGGGAACAAAGGGCGGCATCGCTGACCATACCCGAAATGGCGGGACTCATCCGGCAATATGCCCTGTCGGGCGAAATGGGGGACGGCGGCAAATTGGCGTGGCGCATGGTCGCCTACTTGAAACTCCATCCCGAGCGATGCGAGGACTTGGTGCCGATGTTCGCTGACGAAGGCATGAACGCAAAGGGACGCCTGTTCATCTACGGACTTTTAGTAGGAACCGGAAATATGGAAGCGCAAAAGGTGATGCGCGATCTGCTTGGCACCGAAACGGCGAAGAAAGAAGGCATGTACAGCATCTATATGCAGCAGTTCTCGCAGTTGGAAAGACCCGATGTCGAAACAGCCATGTTTGTAGAGGGACTCTATGCGAAAGCAAAGAAGAAAGGTCCCTATCGCTCATCTACGATTCTAACACTCGGCGCACTCGCGGGCAAACTTTCAAGTACAGGGAACGAAGCGTTGGCGGCGAAGTTCAACAAAATGCTTACTGAAGAATTACAGTTGGCAAAGAAACCGAGAGAGAAGGAACAGCTCCTTGACGGCCTCGGCAATGTAGGATCCGAATCCAACATCGCACTGATAAAAAGCTTTGCCTCCGACGACAACCAACGAGTGCGAGCCTCAGTGCCGATGGCGCTCCGCTTGACCCAGACCACCGAATCGGAAAAACTGGTCCTGTCGCTGGTCCGTGATGATGATTCGCTCGTGCAGAAACAGGCGCTCACCACTCTTTCCCACTATGCGCTCACCCATGACCATCTCACCGATCTGCGCGATCAACTCAAAGCGGGGAAGGTCACCGAGAGTTCTTACTTTGAACTGCTGAACCTCGTATCGCGCTATCCGCAGGAGCAGGCGGTGACGCAGGAGATGCTTCTTGAAATGAAAAAGCGGGTTTCGAACAATCCGCATCTCGAAGCGCGCATCAATCAAATGCTGGGACAGTAGGCCATATTGATAATCGTAGGTAAGGGGGACGACCAATGCATCAACAAGGATTAACGGTACAGGACTTGACATTGCTCGGTTATAGCGATGTTAAGAAAGACGAAAGATTTTCAGCTAATGATATCTGCCTAGTCTACAACGCTCTTGCTGTGGCAGGCGTTCGGCAACTCTCTGCGACTTTCGTCTATTTCAAATCAAGAGCCACCCGAGCACAGGCGGAGGAGGTGTTGTCAAGAATACAACAATCGCCCGACCTGTATGTGGTGGTTCCTTTATCAACAATGAATAATAAATCTGAAATATCCAATTTATGCAAAGCTCGGAAGGTCGAATGTTTTGTGCATGAAGATTTGATATGGAAGAGAGTCGAGACTTTGATGAAAGAATATGTCAAGTCTCTCTCAGAAAGCATTATCCCTGAAAAGTATTTTGTTCAACCGAGAAGGGACGACGATTCTAAAAGCGAACTGGATCAAGAGCTCATAGATTTCATGACAGGAAAGGAACAGAACAAAAAAGGCAATCTTCTGGTTTTGTCAGCCTCAGCCGGGGTCGGAAAAACGACATTGGCCAGGCATCTGACGAAGCTGTTGGCAGAAAGGTCTTTCGCAAACAGAGTTATACCGATTTATGTAGAATCCCAACATTGGAGCAAGATCCAATTTGAGACCATCGATGGATTATGGGATGTCATAGCCAACTCATTAAAGACATATAACTCATCGTTGAATCTCACCCAAGAAATATTTGAGCACATGCTTAAAATCGGTTATGTCTCTTTTATCTTCGATGGGTTCGATGAGCTGTGTGGTCATCGTCATTTCACTTATAGGATGTCACTGCACAAAAGGACAAAATGTCATTCGGGATTTTTGCTAACTATTCATAATATAAAGAGAAGTCCGTTTTTTGAACCTCCCAAAATCAGGGTAGTTTCAGCTCCAAAATCTTGGCGCGGTTGATACCCATCGAATCCCGGATCTTTGCCTCGGAAAAATCGTACTCCCCGATGAAGTTGACATGCTGCCACGCGAGAGGGGACCCGCTCCTGATGGTTCTGATCATGATTTTCCGCTTGGCTTCGTCCCTTTCTCCGGAAAGTTTCATGGAAAGAACGGCGTAGTTGTAGCAGAGGACGAGATTGACGATCAGGCGCCGGCACCCTTCGGCGATATCCTGTTCCTCTTTGGTCGGCTGTGTGAAATCCCCGCCATTTAACGCGATAGCTTTTTTGATCCGATGCGCGCTTTCTATCTTGTTCTGCTGTTTCTCGATCACCTGCCGATGGTCCAGATTGTCCAGATACTTGAGGATCGCGATGGTCTTAACGATCTTGCCATACTCCTTCAGCGCTTCCATGAGCGGGTTCTGCTTTGAGTAGGAGTGCAGCCGCTTGAAGAGCTGTGACGCGGTCGAGACCTTTAACTTGATCGTCGTGATGAAACGCAGAATCTCGTCCCAATGCTTGATGATGCGGTCCTCCTGAATGTACTTGCGGGGCAGTATGCGGTAGCCGCGTTCCTCATAGACCTTCCTCCCGCGGAATGAGTATATCAGTTGGGCGGGGAGGTTCTTTATGCGGGGCGCGTACTCGATCTTGAGAAACTCCGTAGCGGCGAATATCATCTCGCTGTACCCATGCGTATCGGAGCTGTGCATGTTGCTCTGAACCACATCGTTATGCATCAGCCCGTCGAGCAAAAAGACAGCATCACGCTCGGCGGCGTTGATGACGGTCGAGTAGAACAGGAGATGCTTCTCGTCGATGAAGGAGTAGACCGTCACCCCTTTGCCGTGGCCGTATTTATAGGAGTAGTTGGCATTCAGGGAATCGCCGTCTATGTCGAACTTCTGCCCATCGCTGGAGGTGATGGTGCGATGCACATCAACCTGAGAGAGTCGGGGAACGGCCAACCTCTCAATGAAGGAGAGGACCTTATCATTGGCCTTGATCAAATTGTTCACCGAAAAATTCCAATTGACCAGATAAGCGAGAGCTCCTTCGCTGATAGAGGATATCTTCGCCATTTCAGGAAGGCCGATGTTGCAGCCGTACCCGATGATGGCGGCATAGAACAGCGTCTCCGGCTTCTGCTTCTTCTTGACATGGCTCTCTTGCCAATGCTCGAAGCAGTCGAGAAAGCCCGTGAGCCGATTCACCACCGCAAGCACTTCCGCAATGGGGATCGACTTGCTCGTAGGCAGATAATCGCCTATGACCCCAAGGCCCTCCGCATCTTCCGGCGCCTGCCGGGGCGGCGTTGAGATCTGGATCTTATCGTTTGCATCTACCTTGAGGAAGGTATTGTTGCCCTCCAGGAAATGCTTGTTGGTATTCCGGTAGGATGTCTCCACACGCTTTCTCATTTCGGCCAGCACTTTATGCGGATTAACGAGATGCATCAGTTCCGCCTGGCGGAGATAGTGTTCCCGATCGGCGAGCCAACGGGCCTTCGGAATGAGATACTCATCGAGCGCCCGGTACTTGTAGGAGTAGAGGAGGTTGAGAGAACCCGCCTTCAGGGCATTGTTCATCTTCGAGAAAAGCAGTGCCTTGTAGAAGGAGATATCAAAGACGCGGTTCGCATCGTACAACATCTTCCGCTCATGCGGATAGAGACACGACAACGGCACCTCGGAACCGTTCAGCTTCCCGTCTTTCTGCTGGTAATAGGTGATCGCCGCCATGAGGTCCGCATCGGAACTGGCCGCGTCGAACTCAACATTTTTCACGATATCGGACAGACGATTCTGCAGAGTACGGGAACTCTTCCTCAGCGCATCGTAGAAGAGCGATTCTTTGGTATCATGTTGCATGCGATTTATATCGGCCATGTCATCGGCAACACTTTTACGACGCGCTTTATCTTCGGTGAGTATTTCTGTTGCCTGCGTGACCTTCTCCTTATCCGACAAGGTTCTGTCGAAGAGGATCGCCTCTATCTTCTCAAGTATCTGCACGGTACTGGAGAGATGTTTGTTCATGGCCGCCATGTTCTTTTTCCGGAGCTCCAGCTCATTGACGATACGCTCCTTCTCCTGTTTCATCGCATGATTTATGACCGTCCGATACGATTGCAGGAAGGTGTCTATCAATGTGTCCTGCATCTGGAAATACTTGTGGACGATGAAGGTGATGAGGTGCAGATAGCGGTCCTCGTCGGCCCTGCGCTCGACCTGTAGATAGTTGGACCTGACGACCGAGTTGGCGAAGAACTGAATGCCTTCCGAGGAGAGGTGAAGCGTCTTCACGATGCTTTCCACCCGATGATAGAGTTCCTTCAAGATCTTCAGATCGTCGATGTTGCCGCGTATCTTTCGCGGCCGTAGTGATTGGCTGTTTTTCTTGAGCCAAGTTAACCGGTATTGACTCATAGTCTGCCCCGATTCGATAGTGTAACATCATTTCTGTAAATTTGGTTTTGAGCCAGCGGGGCAAAAAATT
>CALMRE010000226.1 GCA_937871295.1 uncultured bacterium
GCCTGACCGAGAAGAACCCGCGCGAATGCGGCACCGCTCCCACCTACCTGATGGCGCTCAACCTCCTCATCGACGAACTCGATAGCGTCGAAGAACCCTCGGAGCCCGAACCCGAAGATTGGGACAGCGAGAACGAGGAAAGCGACGAAGAGCGCAATACCGGCGATTACTACGATAAGGAATATGACATCTAAGGAGATAACCATGGAAAACCTCATCGTTTCTGCGCTCTTTGTCGCCTGCTGGATCCTCTCCTCCAGAGGGGGGCCGATATGAAGAAGATCGCAAACATGTCCAAGAAACAACTTCTCGCTCTGCTCGAATCTTCCAATCTGATCGGTGAGAAGAAGGAGAAGATACTGAACTCCGAGGACGCGGTAAAGACCGCCTCGTCGGTCATCACCAACTGGAAACAGGAGAACTTCGTTGCCGTTTATGTTGACGGCGCCAACAATGTACTCGATGCCCGGCTCCTGCATCTCGGCACCCTCAACCAGTCGCTCGTACATCCGCGCGAACTCTTCGCTCCCGCCATCGAACTCCGCTCTCTGGGCGTGATCGTGGCCCACAACCACCCTTCCGGCGGCACCGAGCCCTCGGCCGACGACCTCCAGCTCACCCGCCGCATTCAGGAAGCGGGGAAAATACTCGGCATCGAGGTCATCGACCATGTGATCATTACGGCTTCGGAACACTATTCGTTCCGCAAAAGCGGCCTGTTATAGCGGGCCCCGCCAGTGGCTGGTCCCAGCAAGGCTTTCACCGTTGAGCCAGCCTGGCGAATCAACGGTGCCCGTCGAGACGGAGGGTTCCGCCCCGACAAAGCAATACCAACATCTTTCAAGGAGAAAGACCATGGAAAACCAGAACACCAACGCCCCCTTCGAGCCCAGCAACACCAAGCCGAAGGCCACCCACGTCTCCATCGCCGGCCCCGACAAAGGCCAGCACCCGAAAGACGGCAAGGAGATCCACACCTACTCCGTCACCATCTTCGGGAACACCCTCGACCCGCTGAAGAAGTACATCTGTTACTCCTTCGACAAGGCGGCGCGGGTCGCCGCCGACATCGCGCGTGATCGCGGCATTTCCCTCATCGACAACACCCTCACGGTCCACTAGGGAGGTTCATCATGGACCAAAAACCCAAGTACCCGAAGGTCGCGGCCGCCCGTCATCCTACGACGGGCGAGCCGATCCTCGTCAGCGCCTATGAGAAGGGCTACGCCCCCGCACCGCTCATCAATCCGGAGCGGTTCAACCACTTGCGCGGCATCACCGCTGGGATGGCCGAAGCCATGCTCGCCGGTTCGATGTTCGGCTGGGATTGCCCCGGCGCCGATCCGACGCATTACACCAGTGACGGACAGCCCATTTCCTGACCTTTCATCATCAACACCTACGGAGGCACCATGTACCAAGACCGCAATTTACTCCTCTCCGACGCGGAGCGCCGGCGGCTGAACAAGGAGATCCTTGACCAGCTCGTCTACGGCATCTCCCCGGAAGGACGGACGCCGTACACGCAGGAAGAGGTTTTCAACCTCTATACCGGCAAAGGCGGGCTCCACGGCCTTGAATTCAAGGACTACTCCAGCCGCTATGCCTACTCGGCCGCGAAACGGGAATACGAACAGGGACAGTTCTTTACCCCGCACGGGATCTGCCGCTCCATCGTCGAGACGATACGCCCCCACCCCTCCGATAAGGTCGCCGACCTCACCTGCGGCATGGGGAACTTCACCAACTGGCTTCCCGACCCCAAGAACTTCTACGGCTGCGACATCGACCCCGACGCGGTCGCCGTCGCCAAATTCCTCTACCCCGACGCTCAGATCGAGGAGCAGGACATCCGCTGGATGAACCGCCTGCGGCCGGAATTCGACCTCGTCCTCCTCAACCCCCCCTATGCCCTCCGTTTCGAGGTCTACGACCCTGTAGAGCGGGCATATACTACGGAGGCCTCGGAATTTTACTGCGTCAAGAAGGCCGCCGACCTCCTCAAGCCGGCCGGCTACCTCGTCCTCATCGTCCCCGAGACCTTCCTTGAGGACGAATACTCGAACCGGACGAAGCTCGACGCCGTGAACGACGCCTTCCGCTTCCTCTGCCAATACCGGCTCCCCAAGGACGCCTTCGCGGGTGTCGGCGTCGAGACCTTCCCCACGAAGGTCATGCTTTTTCAGCGGCGCGGCGCCGCCCTCTCCGAGAAGCCCTACACTCCGGGCGTATTCGTCGAGCCGGCGTCGGTATTCCCCGAACACCTTTCGGCCGCCTACACTGAAAAAGGGAAGGTCAAATATCTGGTCAACAAGGACCTCTGGGCCCGCTCGGCCGAGGAGCGCCGTTTTCAGGAGAAAGTGACCAAACTCCTCTTCGACATCAAGCGACACAAGAAAACGGCCGACTACTACCCCAAGGCCTTCGCGCTGGTACAGGAATTCAAGACTCAGAAGAAGCCGACCGGGATGAGCGATGAAGAATGGGAAAAGACCAAGCTTACCCCGAACAAGGTCCTCTACCGGCTCAAAAAGGCGGTCTCCTTCCAATCGCTGGTCGAGCGGGACGAGATAAGGCTCGTCAAGACGAGTTACGGGCTCCGGCTCAAGGCCTATTCGTCCAAATCGAAGGCCGCCCTCGGAAAACTCAAGATCACGAAGCGATCCTCCTTCAACGATATGCTCGTACAGGGCGTCTATCCCTTCGACGACGGGACCTATTACAAGCTCTTCCTTCGGAAAAAGCGCGAATACGAACGCCAGTCGCAGAGTTTCAAGACGATGGCCCCCGATCCGCTCATCGCCAAATGGGTCGCCGACTTCCGGCTCTATGACAAGGCGCTTTACCGCGCGCCCCGTCCCGCGTCCGACACCTCGACCGCCACCCTCACTACCACTCCGGCGCCGGTCGCCTATCAGCCGCCTCCGGCAAAACGGGAAAAGCCGGTACAGCTTTCCCTTTTCTCTCCGCCGACGCTCTATGCCGTTACCCCGCAACCGGGTGAACTGATCCTGACCGACAAACAGCAGATCGACCTCGGCAAGGTACTTCAGAAGCGCTACGCGCTCCTTGCGTGGGAGATGGGCTGCGGGAAGTCCATCGCGGCGATCGCGTGGCTCAAGTACCTCTACGAGCGGAAGCTCATAAACCATGCCTTCGTCGTAGGCCCCGCGGTCGCCATCAAACTGACCTGGGCGAAACTCATGAAGAAATACGGCATTGACTTCATCCAGATACAATCGGAAAAGGACATCGCGCGGATCCGTCCGGGGCAATTCATTCTCCTGCCCCTCTCCATTATAGGACGGCTTGAACG
>CALMRE010000227.1 GCA_937871295.1 uncultured bacterium
GAGCACCGACGACGACTATGACGGCGAGGTCTTCAACCCGAAGGCCGATGCTTGCCTTGAGCAGAGCACTTACCACTTGGACGCCGCAAAGATACCGGCCGATGCGACGGTAGTACGGGCTTTCCTTGTCTGGACCGGCGCTCAGCCGATAGCAGCCATCGATGACTTCACCGATGATCAGGTGCGTCTTGATTTCGTTCACGAAGCGGTGGCCGAAATGAATGTCGGCATGGAGGTGGTCGGCCGCCAGTCGCGTCTGACCGATGCGCAGGACTTCGAGTTCGAGGCGATCGCCGAAAGCGACACATTGGGCGAGCGTGGTTTCTTCACCCACCGGGTCGATGTGACCGATTTCTTCAGGCAGATACAGGAGAACGGCTGGGTCAACGAGGTATCGAACGGCGATGCGGACGGGCTGTCGCTTCTAGGCGACTACACCGTATCGGGCCTTGATTGCGCCACCGATGCGGTTTACCGCGACAATGGCCTCATGGTTTCGAGCTGGTCTCTGGTACTCATCTATACCTCGGCTCTGATCGCCCCGCAGAATGTCTATCTGTATGCCGGTTTTCATTCGTATCAACACGCCAATTCTCTCATTCAGATAATCGGCTTCGAGTTCCCCGACCAGCCGAAGATCAAGCTGACGCTTAATGTCAACGGCGGCGATACGGGACAGATCGATCCGGTGGAGTCAATGATACCCGAATCACTCCAGATAAAAGGGGACGGGATCAACTACATTCAATTGTTTAATACCTGTAACTATCTTGCAGAGGCGGACAATGTCACGCCGTCGCTTCATTACACCGAGATATTCAATTCAATATCGTCGGAGTATGACTTCGATCCGACGAATGGCGAGCATTGCATCGGTTACCTCGGTTCGGAAATAGACCCTATCACGATGGAATACGGGATAGACACCGATACCTTTTATATCGATGGCGCGGATTATCAATGGTGGGACCAGTTCTTCCTCGGGGGTCAACAGATCACGCTGAACCTCTCGGCCAATCAGGACCGGATACTCAGCAACTTCCTTGTCCTGAGCCACGATGTCCGGCCTAATGTGTTTGACATTCCGCCGCATCTCGATCATCCGGAAAATAACTACGAAAAAGGCTACTGTGCCTGTTCTTACGAGGAGAACGCGGTTTGCTTTGAACAGGAATTTATCTACTTCATCCGTGTCCAGAACTGGGGCGACGATATCGTGGCTGGTGTAAAGGTACAAGATATCCTCCCTGATGCAGTTGACTATATTCCCGGCACCACTCAAATAGCGACGCAGATACAAGACGGCGAGTCCGGCGAATGGCGGGGATGGGACTGGATGG
>CALMRE010000228.1 GCA_937871295.1 uncultured bacterium
TCGGTCTTTGGCACAGGCATTGCGGTAACGCTCCTGCTCCTCGTCGTGGGCCTGTTCTTTTTTAATCGCGTTGAAAGAACCTTCATTGATACCGTTTAGGGTTGAGCGGGAGTTGAGCGGGAGTTGAGCGGGAGTTGAGCGGGCGGGTACGCCCTGTTGAGGGTTGAGGGTTGAGGGTTGAGGGTTTGTAGGGGCGGACGGCATCCGCCCGGTTGTTGTGAGGTTGATGTGAAAGAGAAAGAGTTGAGACAGATCATAAAACGGGGCGAATCGGAGACGGTCGAGTTCAAGGAATCGTTTTCGATCGAGGTCGCGATATCGCTTTCTGCCTTTGCCAATACGGTGGGAGGAATAGTCCTTGTCGGCGTTTCCGATAAAGGCAAGATAGCCGGTATTACGGTCGCTAAGGATTCGACGGTGCAGTGGGTCAACGAGATAAAACAAAAAAGCGAGCCGATCATGGTTCCCGATCTGGAAATAGTGGATGTCGAGGGCAGAAAGATCGCGCTCTTTTCCATCAAGGAATGCCCCATAAAACCGGTGTCGGTGCAGGGGCGATACTACAAAAGAGTGGCCGCCTCGAATCAGCGGATGTCGCTCAGCGAGATATCGGCCCTATATCTCAAGACCTTCAATGTCAGTTGGGACTACCACCTTGACCCGACACTTTCGCTCGATGCGATATCGCTGGAAAAGGTGCGCGCCGTCATGGAACAGCGGATGCGCCTGCGGTCGATCCCCGAGGGCGATGACCCGGTCCGCTTTCTACAGAAATACGAACTACTGCGCGACGGACAACTTACCAAGGCGGCCTATCTGCTGTTCGTCAGGGAGATATCGCCGCTGACCGGTGTACAGGTGGGGCGGTTCAAGAGTTCTACAAAGATCATCGATAGTCTGACCGTCCAGACCGATCTTTTCAGCGAAGTGGACCTCATACTCGGCTTTATCCGGAAACACCTGATGACCGAGTATGTGATCACCGGAAAGGCGCGCCGTGAGGAGCGATACGATTACCCGGAGGAGGCCCTCCGCGAGATCGTGCTGAACATGATCGTCCACCGCGACTATCAGGACCCCGGCGACTCTATCGTGAAGATATTCGATGACCGGATAGAGTTCTTCAATCCCGGAAAACTTCTTGACGGACTGACGGTAGAGCATCTACTTTCCGACGATTATACCCCCCGCTCGCGCAACAAACTCATAAACCTCATCTTCAAGGAAGCGGCGCTGGTCGAAAAATACGGTTCCGGCATTCGTCGCATTCTGAATGCCTGCCGGTCGCACGCCGGTGTGACCGCCTCTTTCGAGGCCATACAGCACGGCTTTCGTGTCACCGTAAGAAAGACACCCGTCGCAGAAACGCGGGGATCTGTCGCGGAGAAAAGTTCGGAGAAAAGTTCGGAGAAAAGTTCGGAGAAAAGTTCGGAGAAAATACTAGCCCTGATCGCTCAACGACCGGCTATAACCACAAAAGAGTTGTCTGATTTACTGGGTATATCCCCCCGTGCGGTGGAAAAACAGATCGCAAACCTGAAAATTCGTGGTATACTGCATCGCATCGGACCCGATAAAGGAGGGCGGTGGGAAGTGGTTGATGGGGCGGGGAGTTGAGCGTCGCCGGAGGCGACTGTTGAGGGTTGAGGGTTGAGAGAGTTTGGGTTTGAGAAATTAGAGGTCTGGAAAATGGCGGTGAGTTTTGCACGAGACATTTACGCCATAACGAAAGCATTTCCCAAAGAAGAAATTTATGGATTAACTTCGCAGTTGAGACGAGCGGCCGTTTCGGTTTCTTCCAATATAGCGGAAGGTTCCTCTCGCGCCTCCCTGAAAGATCAATCCCGCTTCTCCGAGATCGCATACGGGAGCCTTATGGAGATAGTGAGTCAACTCGCGATAGCAAAAGAGATGGGATTTGTTGAAGATCCATTATTCGACGATCTGCGTATCAAGGCCGAGAATATTTCCCTCAAATTGAACGCCTTGCGCAAATCGCAGTTGGAGCGCCTCAATGATTAGAATAAACTCTTCAACAGGCGTAGCCGCTCAACAGCGAAGCGCTCAACGGGCGTACCCGCCCCGTCAACAGGTGCAGCTGCTCAACAGCGAAGCGCTCAACGGGCGTGATCGCCCCGTCAACAGGCGCAGCCGCTCAACTCCCGCTCAACGGAGCCTTCCCCATGTCTGACATAGTCATTTCGGTCGAAAACCTTACCAAGGAATATCGAATAGGAACGATATCCCACCGCACTTTTCAGCGCGACCTTCAGAGCTGGTGGGCCCGCGTGCGGGGACGGGAGGATCCGAATCTGCCGGTGGATGGGGGCCGTCGCAAAAAACTGGAGCAGTTTGCCGACGAGAACGGCATCATCCATGCGCTCAAAGATGTCTCATTCGAGGTAAAACAGGGGGAGGTGCTCGGCATCATCGGGAAGAACGGCGCGGGGAAATCGACTCTGCTCAAGATACTCTCGCGGGTTACGGCTCCCACATCGGGGTGTGTAAAGATAAAAGGGCGTATCGGCAGTTTGCTGGAGGTGGGTACCGGATTCCACCCCGAATTGACCGGCCGCGAGAATATCTACATGAATGGCGCGATCCTCGGCATGAAGAAAAGAGAAATAGACCGGAAACTTGACGAGATAATAGATTTCTCCGGCGTGGAGCAGTTCATCGATACGCCGGTCAAGCGCTATTCCTCCGGCATGTATGTTCGCCTTGCCTTTGCCGTGGCGGCCCATTTGGATCCCGAGATACTGGTGGTGGACGAGGTCCTCGCGGTAGGCGACGCCGAGTTCCAGAAGAAGTGTCTCGGCAAGATGGGTGATGTCAGCCGGAAAGAGGGGCGGACGGTACTTTTCGTGAGTCACAACATGGCGGCGGTAAGGAGTTTGTGCGGAAGATGTATCCTGCTGAAGGCTGGCCGCATCGCTGACGAGGCACCGACGGAGAAGGTGATAGAGACCTACATGCACCTGAATGATACCGAAATAAAGAATGACCTCAGAGAAATGACCGACAGAACCGGGACAAAGGATGTGGTCTTTTCCGCTTTTCATATCGAAAGCAAGGGCAAGACGGGCATTTCCTCCGTTTTCACCGGAGATGATACCGAGTTCGTTTTTATCCTGGAGAACAGGTCAAAGAAAAAGAGAACGGTTGATCTCGGTTTTTCGCTCCACAGCTCGTTGGAAGAGAGGCTCTTTGTTTTATATAGTTCCTATCAGGATCGGTCATTTCCGATAGATGCCGAGGCGGAACTGATGGTGCGGTGCTTGGTGCGGGACCTTGCTCTCTCGCCCGGGTCTGTCTGGGTGAGGGGACGACTGCTGGCCGATGGCATAGAGTCTGATTGCCCGCAGGAGCCGATGGGTGTTTTCAGTATACTCCCCGGCGATTTTTACCGGACGGGTAGGGCCATGAGCGGCGACATCGGCGCCCTTGCGATGGTCAGGGGAGAGTGGTCGAGCGACAGTCGGGGCTGATCTGGAGAATGCGAGTGGTCTGTTATGAGGGCTTAAATGTATAAACAGGCCCGAAAGGTTTTCTCTGAACTTGTTTCGCTCCTTCTGTCTTTTCAGAAGGTGCGTTTGCAGACGATCCACCGGTTGCTGGAAAAGTACCCTGCGGAGGTACTTTCAACATTTTCGGCGCATCGCGAACCCGCCGGTGAGGAACTCCGGAAGGAACTAGATGATGGCGGAGAGGCGCGGCTGCTTGGTCCTCTGCTGGAGATCTTTGCCGAGGCGTTGCGGGACCGGGCCGTTCCCGAGCGGTACCTTGACCTTATCCGCCACGCCACCGGTGCGGCATTACATTATGGCCAGGAGGCTGAAGACACTATTCTGGAGCAGATAGGTCTGCCGGAAAAGGGGTTTTTCGTAGATGTCGGAGCCCATCATCCCATTCGTTTTTCCAACACATACGCTCTTTATCGAAAAGGCTGGCGCGGGATCAACATAGACGCGACGCCCGGCAGTATGGATATCTTCAGAAAAATACGACCCGATGACATCAACATTGAATCTGCTGTTTCGGACGACCCGGCCCCACGGACCCTCTACCTGTTCGAAGAGGCGGCGCTGAACACCTTCGACCGCGAACTTGCCGATTCCTATCTCGCGGCGGGGTGCCCGCTGAGGGAGAAGAGGGACATCCCCCGGACGCCCCTCGTCTCCCTGCTGGACCGGCATGTGCCGGCGGGCGTCGCGATAGACCTTCTTTCGGTGGACGTGGAGGGGGGGGAAATGGGGGTCCTCCGTTCCAACGACTGGGACCGGTACCGGCCCGCCGTCATCGTGCTGGAGGACCTGACGGCGTCGTTCGAGGATCTCGGCAGATCGGAGGCGGTCGCCTATCTGGCGGGTCGTTCCTACGAGCCGGTGTCGAAACTGGTCCGTTCCCTGATATTCAGGAGAAAGGCCTAGGATGAATGCGATGCCTGCCGTCATCGGGCATCATCGGGCGGTCCGATGAGCCGGCGCATCCTCCTGTACAATCCCGTTTCGTGGCGCGGCCACCTCGATTCGTGGGCCGGCCTGTTCGCCCGCAACCTGATGCGGCGGGGGCACGAGGTGTTCCTGCTGACGGAGAACGCCGCGGCGGCGCGGGACTGCGCGGTGCCGGAACCCGGACGGCTGACCATCCTGCCGTGGGCGCGCGACCTCCGGCCGGGTCATGTCCGGACATTCTCGAACGCGCGGGACTATCTGCGCGAGTTCTTGAAAAGGCATGGCAAGGGGATCGCGCCGATCCTTCCGGAAAAGGAGATGTCTCCTTCCGTGCGGAGGAGAAAGGCCTTCTTCGGCGCCGTCGTTCCCCCGCTGTACGCCCTGACCGCCTCGCTTTTTCCCCGTTTTATTCACCCGGAGGAGAGGCAGGGGCCGCGCTTTGCCCCTCCCCGCGCGGCCGCCCTCCGTATCGTCCGGGCGCTGCGCGCCGCGCCGAAGAGGCCCGACCTCATTTTCAACCTCTACCTCGACGGATACGACATGACGGAGGAGGCGTGGGGCCGCTACGAATCGGCCTGTCCCCTCCCGTGGGTTGGCATACGCTTCCATCCGCCTGACGACCCGCTCCGTGACGGGTTCTACCACCTCCCGTCCTGCCGCGGCGCCTTTTTCCTTGATGAGCGGATCGTGCAACGGTACGCCGCCGCCTTTCCCGACCGGCATATCTCCTTCCTCCCCGATGTGACCGACACGCGCCTTCCCGATGCGCCGACGGCGCTGGAGGAAGAGGTGCGCCGCAGGAGCGCCGGACGGAAGATCGTTTTCCTGGGGGGGACCATCGGGGGGCAGAAGGACCTCGCGACATGGTACGGCGTGATACGGGCCGCCGACAGGGGGCGTTTCTACTTCGTTCAGGTGGGCGAGGTCATCGAAAGTACGATGACCCCGGAGGACCGGTCGGCGCGCGACGCGGCGATGCGGGAACCGCCTGAGAACCTCTTCATTCTTGAAAGATTTCTGCCCGACGAGGCCGAGTTCAACGCGCTCATCCGCTCCTGCGACATCATTTACGCGGTGTACCGCGATTTCCGTCACAGCAGCAATATGCTGGCGAAGGCGGCCTCTTTCGAGAGGCCGATACTGGTCAGCGGACGCCTCCTAATGGGGGAGCGCGTCCGCCGGTACTCTTTAGGTCTGACTGTTGCTGAAGGGGATGTCGAGGGGATAGCGGAGGCACTCAATGCGCTGGCGACAAGGCCCCGTACCTCATACGGTTTTGCGGAGTACCGGTCCGATCTCAGCGAGGAGCGGTTCTCCGACCTCCTCGATGCGTGCGTCGAACAGTGCGCGGGCGGAGGGTAAACGATGTGCGGGGTGATCGGCATATTCAACCGCCGTCCCGGGGCGGAGCGGCGACTGTCGCAGGAGGAGGTCGGCCGCCTGCATCACCGCGGACCCGACGCGCACGGCCTGTATAACGACGGGCCCGTCTCGCTGGGACACCGGCGCCTCTCGATACTCGACCTCACCGAGGGGGGAGCGCAGCCCCAGAGCACAAAGGACGGCCGCTACACCGTCACCTTCAACGGGGAGATATACAACTACATCGAACTGCGCCGCGAACTGGCCGGGCAGGGGATCGCGTTCCACGGCGCCTCCGATACCGAGGTGCTCCTTGCCGCCTACCGCGTCTGGGGGAAAGACTGTGTGGGACGCTTTCGCGGCATGTTCGCCTTTGCGCTATACGACAGAGTCTCCCGGACGATGTTCATGGCTCGCGACCGTTGCGGCGAGAAACCGTTCTTTTTTTATCGCGACACGGAACGATTCTATTTCGCCTCGGAACTGAAGGGTCTTCTGCCGCTTCTTCCTCATACGCCGCCGCTGGATCCTTCAGCCATCGACATGTACCTGCATTATCAATATGTGCCGGAGCCCTATACCTTGTTACAGGGTGTCCGCAAGTTGCCGGCGGCGCACATCCTTCTTTTGTCGACTACCGACTGGGACGCCGAGCCGCTCC
>CALMRE010000229.1 GCA_937871295.1 uncultured bacterium
TGTCGTCGTTGGTTATCTCGACGCAATACTGCGCCGTGTTGCAGGTGTAGCCGTATTCGCAGTTGCCGCATACCAATGTACCGATCGTTCCGCAACGGCCGGCACAGGTTCCGGTACCGTCGGCATCGGCGACGCTCTGCGACCGTTCACAGCCACAACCGGAGACGAGAAGTGCGATGAAAAAGGAGAGGACGACCGCAAGGCCGCCCTTCCGTATGTTCAGGATATCCCTCACCTAGCACCCACTCCAGTAACAGTCACCGGTATCATACGCGGTGCAGTTGGAATTGCAATACGCCGTGCCACTGTCCCACTGTTGCGGATCGAGGGCGGCGCACTCTACGCTTTCCCCATCGCAAAACTCGCCCGGTTCGATGATTCCGTTGCCGCAGATGCTCGGCACGGCGTTGTTTGTCGAAAGTTTTACCTTGTTCCCGTCGGGAATGTAGACCCACCCGTTGTACAGATAGTTCTCCTGCATCTCGCGCATGTCGCCGTTGAGTTCGAAGTAATCGAGGTAGGTGTTCGGCAGGCCGACGAAGCGGTACTCATACCCATCACAGGAGAGGTAGAACGCTCCGTGGTCGGTCGTCAGTTCACCGGTCGAGCAGTAGCCGTAGTCCCATGCCTTCCGCGTAAGGGTGTCGGCGTCGCGGATGTCGATGCCCGAATCCCAGAAGTCGTCCCAGTACATCGCCAGTTCGCCGTTCGCAATGGCAAAGTCCATGGTCGAGCCGATGTTGACATAGGCGACGCGGGCAAAGTTGGTCGTGCTGCGAATGTTGATGCCGTTGTCGTCGCCGACATAGAGATTGCCGTTATAGAGTTGGATGCGGTACTGGTAGTTGTACGGCGTGCTGTAGAAGAGGAAAGAGCTCAGGGTGTCGGGGTTGGCGGTATTGAGTTTGTAGAGGCCGCCACTGGTCGCCGCGTACATGATATCGCCATCAGCCACTTCGAGGTCGTAGACGGTTTTGTTGGTGGTGAAGGTGTACTTGAGGGTCAGCGCGTTCGGGTCGCTGATGTCGTAGACCTTGATACTGCTGCCGGTACCGACATAGAGCCGGTTGCCCTTGC
>CALMRE010000230.1 GCA_937871295.1 uncultured bacterium
CCACCGGCAAGTGGGCCGGCGACGCCTATGTGCACAACCCCGACGCCGCCTATCAAGTGTGCCGTTTCGACCTTTCCTACTGTCACAACACGCCGATATGGGACATCGCCGCCTACGAGAACTGGGTGACCGCCGATCCGAATACCGATCCCTACCTCGGCGGCGGCGGCACCTGCTACGACTACGGCGCCCGGCAGTGAGGTCGAAAAAAAGCCGTGTACCGCACCGCCGCCCATTTGACATTCCCCCGCACCTACGCTACAGTAGCGGAGTATTCTCGTGAAGGAAGGAAAGAAGAGAAAAACATGGCGGCCTCCGTTCCCTTTTCCGAGAAAGAACTCGTAGCGCGGGCGCGCCGCGGCGATACGGCCGCGTTCGAGGAACTGGTCCGGATACACGGGACTAAACTGTTCTCCTTCGCCCTCAACCTCGCCGGCGGCCGGCGCGATCTGGCGCAGGATCTCCTGCAGGAAGCGCTCCTGCACGCCTATCGCGGCATTGATTCGTTCCGGGGCGAGAGTTCCTTCTCCTCGTGGCTGTGGCCGATACTCAGGAACGCGCTGTTGCGTCACCGCGAACGGACGGAGGCGGCGCGCGAGACGCCGCTGGCAAAAAGCGACGCCGTCGCCGACGGCACCCTCCCGGTCGAAGCGGGCCTCATCCGCGAAGAGCGCTTCGGTCATCTCCGGGCGCTCGTTTCGCGCCTGAGCGTGGAGGATCAGGAGGCGCTGACGCTGATAGATTTTCAGGAACTCCCCTTCGAAGAGGCGGCCCGCCTGATCGGCATACCGGTCGACACGCTCAAGCCGCGGATATTCCGCGCGCGACAGCGGCTCGCCGAACTGGTGATGAAGCACAAGGACCTTTTTTTGTAGCCCCGACAATGGAACGGGCGAGAGGTGACCATGGCGGATAACAACTGTGCGCGGATCGTTGAATTGTTGAGCGACCTGCTGTCGCGGGAACTGACCCCCGAAGAGCGGCGCGCGATCGACCAACATTGCGCCGTTTGCCCGGAATGCGAGAACTCCCGACGGGCGCTCCACGCCGCGCGGACGCTCCTGCGGGAACACCGACCCGACGATGACGCGGTGCCCGGCGACCTACGCGCCGCACTCCACCGGCGGCTGATCGAAGAACGGGCGGCGCGGGAGAAGGAGGCAAAAAGACCCCTCTTCGGCCGACCCGTCAGGGCGCTGCTGGGGGCCGCCGCCTGCGCGTTCCTGTTCCTCCTCGGCTACCTGACCTTCACCGCGCTTCCCGAACAGACCGCTGAGGAGGGCGTCGTCCTTTCCCGTTCGGTGGTGAACGCCAAAGAGCCGCTCACCATCCGGCTCACCTACACCGCCGAGCGACCGCTCGCCGATGTCGCCGTCACGATACGGCTCGACGATGGTATCGTCTTCCATACCGACGATACGCGCTTCCGCGATCTGCGGGAATATGAGTGGAAAGGCGCTCTCAAGGCGGGCACCAACGAGATACCCTTCGTGGTGGAAGTGCGCCGGACCGGCACGCGGACCATACACACCACCGCCGAATTCGACGGCTACCGGCACCGGCACGATGTCGATTTGCAGGCCGACGGCGAAACGATAACGGTCACCTATCTCTCCTACGGGAAACGACCGATATGAAAACCTTCCCGATCGCGATCATGCTGCTGCCCTGCGCACTTCTCTGCGCACAGGAACTACCGATCAAAAGCACGATAACCGTTGAGCGCGGCATCTACAAGAAAGGGTGGGAACGCGACTTTTTCCGCGAAGCGGCCCGGGAACCGGGAGCGGCCGAGGGGTCCGATGCGCTCGCGGCGCTCCCCGACACCGATGCGGCGCGGCCCGACAACGAACCGCCGCGCAGCCCCCGACCGGCCCCTCCGCACCGCGGCCGCGAACCGCTACCGCAACCGGCCGCCTCGTCCGCCGCACCGGCCGCGGAGGTCGAAGAGTCGCCCGACGCCGCTCCGGAAAGGGCGCCGGAACCGCCCGCACCACGGCCGCCGGAAACCCGTCGGCCCGCGCCAACGCCCGCACCGGCCGCAACGCCGCAGGTCTCGCCGCAGGAGGAGACACAACCCGCGATCGACCCGGAAGAGCCGAACAAGAAACAGAAGGAGCGGGCGCGCGAACTGGAAAAAAGACGGAAAAAGGGGAATTTCCGTGATCCGAAGATCACTTATTAGTCTCCTGTTCCTCTTCGCCGCCGCGCCGCTCGGCGCCGATACGGCGTGGGAAGGCTATATCACCGTCGGCGCGAAATACAACAGCAACATCGAATACCTCTATCTCATCGACCGCCTTTCGCGGGCCGACCCGCCGATCAAGGAGGGTTTTTTCGCGACGCTCAGCGGCGATAT
This sequence comes from uncultured bacterium, assembly GCA_937871295.1. Taxonomy (GTDB): domain Bacteria; phylum UBP6; class UBA1177; order UBA1177; family JAKLFG01; genus CALMRE01. The sequence goes on from CALMRE010000230.1 coordinate 2,360, forward strand.
CGCCCTTGTATTGGGCGAGGAGTATCAGGGACGCATCAGTTACTCGCTCGTATCCGAATCGGGGATCGATCATCCCGAACTCTCGCGGTTCGACCAGTATCTCGGCGGCGCCTTCTCACACGTTTTCAACGAAAAACTCCTGCTCGACTGTTCGATCCTCCTCCACCATGTCGCCGAACGGTGGCCGACGCCGCGCCAACTCTACGTGGACCTCTTCGGCTGGGCTACGCTTTTGTACGACCACAACGAATATTTCTCGAGTTACTTCACCGCGCGGACCGGGTACTATCACGACATCGATCCGTTCACCGACCGGCGGCTCGACTATTTCCGCGGACCATCGGCCGGGATCGAGGGGGGCTGGTACGTCTACCCGGCGGCCGATCCGAGTTACATAAAGACCAGCGGCGGGGTCGATCTGAACTGGTTCCGCGACGAGGAGTTCGACCTCTATGCCGATGAGCGCAACGATACCCTCGGGGTCAGCAACAAGTATCTCCGCATCGTCGCGATGCTCGAAGGAGCCTTCATTTACGACCCCTTCACCCTGTCGCTCGCCGTGCGGTACACCTTCCAGTACTGGCTGGGCATCGACACCTTCCGCTATCTCGACTGGGAAAAACGCCGGCTCGAACATTCGGTTTATCTCCTGCCCGAATTCGAATACCGCTTTCTCGAACGGTACGCGGTGCGGGCCGGTTTCAGCATCATGAAGAAGATATCCAATATCGGCGAGAACAAGAATGACTACACCGATTACTCGCTCGTGCAGTTCACCGGCGGCGCCTCGTTCACGTTTTCTTTCTAGTTGGCTGGCCGCCCTCTTTTTCATAGCCTGCGAAGCGCCGGTATTGGTCGAGATGGACCTGTCGGCCTCCGGCGCCCCCGATGAGACCGCCGTCGACGAAACGCCCGACAGCGACCGGCCGCCCTTCGCCATCCACACCGAAGGAAGCTCCGCCGCCGACCGCGGCACCGCCCTCCTCCCGGGCGGCGACGGATCGATCCTGATCGGCGGCATCACCGAAGGAGAATTGGAGCCGGGTGAAAGGGGCAAGGGAAAAGACATCTTCATCGCCCGCTACGACATCATTCGGTCGCGCCAGTGGGTGCGGCAGATCGGGAGCGATGCCGAAGATATCCTCACCGCGATCACTCCGGGCGACGACGGAGCGTTCTATCTGCTCGGTCATACCGCGGGGCTGTTGGGCGAAGCGGCCTACGGAAAGAGCGATATCGTCATCGCTAAATACGGCGCCGACGGTACGCGGTCGTGGCTGAAACAGTACGGCTCCGCCGAAGACGATCTCGCCTTCGCCGCGGCCGCGACCGGCTCATCGATCTATATCGGCGGTTCGACCCGGGGGAAACTGGTGCCGGGCAACCTGCCCCAGCAGGAGGACGGCTTCATCATGGAACTCGATCCCGACGGGAACATCGTCCGCTCGACGCTGGTGGGCAGCAGCCGCGCCGACCGGGTGACCGCGATCATTCCGGGCGACAAAGAGACTCTCTACATCGCCGGGACGACCGACGGCGGACTGCACGGCAACGCCACCTACGGCAACATCGACGGCTTCCTCGCCAACTACGACCGCTCGCTCGCGCACCGCTGGACCCGTCAGTTCGGCACCACCGGGGCCGACATCGTCCTCGCGGGCGCCGCCAACGGCGCCAACATCGCACTGGCAGGAATGACCTTCGGTTCGCTGGACCACGAGATAAACGCCGGGAACTACGACGCGCTGCTGATCGTGTTCGACCTCAACGGCAATCGTTTCTTCAGCCGCCAGCACGGCAACGACGGGTTCGACGCTTTCTACGGCGCCGCTTTTCTCGCCGACGGGACGGTGGTCGCCGCGGGCACCTCTCTGGGCGCCGTCTTCAGCCAGCCGGCGGCCGGCGGCTACGAGATCATCGCGGTCCACTATGATCTCTACGGTCAGCGCCGCCGCGAATTCCAGTACGGCACCGCGGGCGACGACGGGGTCTACGCGCTGAGCGCGACCGATGATGTGACCACCCTCACCGGCGCTTTGTCGGGCAGGAACAGCGACATCCCCTACACGGGCATAAGCGATTATTTCATTATGGATATCAAATGGTAACGACTTTTTTCAGCGCGGCCTGTACCTTTTCGGAGCAATGGCGGCTCTCAATGGGTGGAGTTCATCTTTTTGAACGGAGGGTCCGATGAAACGCGCGATCATCATGTTCACGGCGCTGTGCCTCTTCTCCGACCTCACGGCCGCCATCTTCGGCGGAGAGCCGTACGAGGTCTTCGATCAGGGCGGCACCAGTTATATCATGTTCGGCAACAGCCTTCTTGCCGATAAACTGACCCTGTACGGCGAAGGCGAGAACCGACAGGGCGACACCTGCCGCGCGAACAGCACCTACACCCTGCGGAACAGCGAACTGCCCATCGACGCGGTGGTGCAGAAAGCCTATCTCATCTGGACCGGCGCGGTCGACCCGGAGAAATTCGACGAACCGACCGACGATGTCGTCTACCTTGATTTCTACCGAGAGGATGGGAAAAGACAAAATTGGGATATCATGTCTAGTTTGTATGGCCCTAAACATATCGGCGATACGAGCGACCCGTTCCTCTTCGAAAGCGTACGCTTCACCGACGATATCCCGGTCGGCTGTTCCGAGACCGAGCCGGGGACAATGACCACCGCCGAACTCGCCTACTTCACCTACCGCGTCGACATAAGCAAATTTTTCCTGCAGATACAGATGGACAACGAACTCGACTCAAATCCGCTCCTGCCCGGCGAGGCGCTCTACGGCGATTATACCGTCAGCGGACTCGACTGCACCGAAAGCGATGTTTACCGCTGTTCTACACTGATGGTGTCGAACTGGGCGTTGTTACTTATCTATCAAACGGCCGAAGTGACCTCGAAAGACATTTATCTCTATCCCGGTTTTGCCCTCAAGAAAGACGAGGTGGCCGAGGTGACGCTCGGCGGACTCAACCTGCCCAACCAGTCGCAGATACGGTTGACGATGCTGTCGGCCGAAGGAGACCCCGCGCTGGTCAACCCGATAACCCCCACGGAGCAGGTCCTCCTTTACGGAGTCGATCTGCAGGACCATCTCTCCCTCACCGATGACTGCGACGCGGACCCGACGAGCAACACGGAGGTATGGGATTCGCGCGACTCGGGCTTCCTATCCGAGAACGGCAAATACTGCACCGACCATGATCGCCCCTTCACTTTCGGACTCGATATCGACAAATGGTATCTGGACGCGACGGGCGACGCGCAGTTGTCGACACTCCTTCCCGAGGGTGCGAAGGAAATGAATCTTTCCTTCCATTTTTCGATCGACGAAGTGCTGACCAATCTGCTCATCCTTTCGGTGGTGACCAAGTCTTCCTCTTTTGATATCCCCGGCGAAGATGAACTGCGCACCTGTGTCTGCCACCCCGAAGAACCGCGGAACATCTACTGCCCGGGAGAGCCGCAGTATTTCTTTGTCTCCATTGAGAATTGGGGCGATGCCCCGGCCGAAGCGGTCTACCTCAAGGCGGGTTACTACGAAGATGTATTCGATTACGTTCCCGGGACCACCGAGGTGGCGACTGAATTCGACGAGAAAGGGAATGGCTTGAACTGGCAGAAAATACTCGATGGACCGGAGGGAACATTTCCCCTGCGGGAACCCAACCTCATCGCCAACCGGCTCGACAGTATCAAGTTGTCGCCCGGATCGGCCCCCTCGTACCTCGTACGCTTCAGACTGTTATCGAAAGCGGATGTTGACACGAACATGCTCGGCGGGGTCGGCGCGACGATCAGCGACACCGAGAACCTTTATAATGTCAACAACAACTTATACTTCCTCCTCTTCTCCGGCGAATGCGCTCAGACCTGCACACTCGAGGAACTCAAGGAGAAGTGTGGCGGCCTCTCGCTCGACGACCCTGAAGTCTTCGATCCCGCCCCCGACGACGACGCAATAGTGCCCGACGCGACCGTCGACCAGACGCCGGAGGACGACCCCGATGCGACCCATCCGATGAGGAATCAAGAACCGGGCTGTTCGCTGACTGTTATCTGAGAAATGATTTGATTATTCGAGGCCGACGAGCGCCTTGATGTACTGCTGACGCTCCCAACTTTCGGGATCGCTCTTCTTCCCCTGCGCCAGTCTGCCGCGGAAATCGTCGATCGAGTCGAAGCCCTTCTTCTTCATCCAGACATTCATTTCGGCGACCATCGTCTTGAGATATTCGACACGGTTCTTGTACAGCACCGAACAGACCTGCACCGCGTCGGCGCCCGCCAGCAGGTACTTCACCGCATCCTCGCCCGAATAGACGCCGCCCGAGCCGGCGATGGAGAGTTTGGTCCGGCCCGAAAGAAGGGCGATCCAGCGGAGCGCCTGCGTCACATCCTCATGCGGGGTCAGCAGGTAGCCGGGACGCAGTTCCATCGTATCGGTATCGATGTCTATCTGATAGAAACGGTTGAACAGCACCATGCCCGACGCACCCTTGAGTTGCAGTTTCTTGGCGAGCCGCGCGACATTGGTGAAGTAGGGCCCGATCTTGACGGCGACCGGTATCTTGAGTTCGGCCGTCACGGTGCGGACGATCTTCGCCACCCGCTCCTCGATCTCCTCGCTCGTATCCTCGGGGTCGTGGGTCAGGAACGATATGTTGAGCTCCAGCGCGTCGGCCCCCGCTTTCTGGATGCGGAGCGCGTAGTCCTTCCACCACTCGTGGGCGATGCAGTTAAGGCTCGCGATGACCGGGATCTTGACCGACTTTTTCGCGCCGCGGATGAGCCCCAGATAATCCTCGGGACCGAAATTCATGCTCATCTGGTGGATGTACTCGGCCGCCTCGGTGTGGTAGGAGGCCGCCAGCCCGTCGACCGCCGTGCGAATCTTCTCTTCGTAGATCTGCTCTTCGAACAGCGATTTCAAGACCACTGCACCGGCGCCCGCCGCTTCGCAGCGCTGTATCTTCTCGACCGAATTGGTGAGACTCGAACTGCTTACGATGAACGGGTTATTGAGCGTGAGGCCCAGATACTTCGTCGTCAGATCGGCCATGTCATCCTCCATTGTCGTTTTTGTTCACACGCACAGAACGGGAATATCATAACCGGACAAAAATGAATTGCAAGTCGGCGCGAGTTGCGGTATGGTGCCCCGTCCGGCCGCTTTTCGGCCCGACCGGAGGTCACCGTGTCGCTCCTCATCGAAGGCTTGCTGCTCGGGCTGTCGCTCGGGGTCACCTGCATCGCCACCTGCGCCCCGGTCTATGCCCCCATCCTCCTGCAGACCGAGCGCGGCGCGCTGGGAGCGCTGTGGGCGGTGGTGCTGATGAGCGCGGGCCGGTTCCTCAGTTACGCCGCGGTCGGGATCGCCGCCGGAGCGATCGGGGCCGTTGCCGCCGGGACGCTCCCCATCGCGACCATCGCCGCCGTTTCGTATATCTTTATCGCTTTCTTCCTCATCTATACGGCGCTCGTCCGGGGCCGCGCCGAGAGGCACGGCGGCTGTCCGACGGGACTCATCGCGAAATTCGCCGGAAACCCGTTCCTCGCGGGGCTGGTCACCGGTTTTTCGGTCTGCCCGCCGTTCATCGGGGCGCTGACGCGCGGCTTCGATGCAGGCGGCGCGATCGGCGGGATGCTCCTCTTCACCGGCTTTTTCGTCGGTACCACCCTCTACTTCATCCCGATGGCGGTACTGCCGCTCTTCGCGCGACAGCGGCTCATCCGGATCGCCGGGATCTTCTTCTCGCTTGTCGCGGCGCTCTGGTTCATTCTGCTCGGGCTCGACCATTTCTTCGACCTGCGCTTCAAGGCGGAGATGTACTTCGAGAACGCTTATCTCGTCGATTATTCGCAGGTGGAACTCACTCTGCTGGACGCCTCGGGCGACCCGGCCGTTACCGACCGGACGGCTCCCCTCTTTCCCAACGCCCGCCGGATGATCGCAACGCCCGACCGCTACGGCGAGGCGCTTGCGACGCTCGCCCCGGCGACCAATGTGCTCCTGCTCGTCGCGGCGACACCCGACGAAGCGGTGAAACGGCTCGCCGTCGAGCGGAAACTCAACATCGTCTGGACCTTCGCTCCGCGCGACGATACCGAGGCGCTCGAATTGAAGGATTTCCTCTCCTCGTATATCATCAAAGCGCGCAAGAGCCGCGGCTTCCTGTTCCAATTGCCGCTCGGAAGTCCGCAATAGTGCGATTTCGCACGGCCAATTTTCTTGATTTATTCATCTTTTTCCTTCTACTGGATGGACGGGTAGTTTCTTTTTTTTGGGGAGGCATTCATGAGAAAGATCGTTGCGGCGCTGGCGCTGCTTGCGTCGTGGGCGCTTTTCGGCGAGATCAACCAACCGGCCTACGAGGTCGGCTACAAAACCTACACCATCCTCGGCAACACGCCGGTCCTGTCGCAGTACGTCGACTATGAGAACGCGCTGTGGCTGCCGTCGGTCCTGCCCGAACTCGGCAGCGGCTGGGTCTACATCGACAACAACGGTCAGTTGGGCGGGGTCATCTTCCCGATACTCGACCGGAAACTCTACATGCATGTCTTCATCGAGTACGATCCGAACGAGGCGAACTACACTCGCAACAGTCCGCGCCAACTGGTCAACGCGATGCGCGGCACGCTCTACAACAACCTCGGCAACGACGACTACATCGCGCCGCTCTCGAACATCTTCGGCTTCGGCTTCGCGGGCGACGCGGGGCTCCTGTCGTGGGGTGTCAACCTGAAACTCTACGCCGATCAGTACAGCCGCGAGACCGAGGCGGGCGGCACCACCACGAAACTCGCCAATTCGACCTTCCGGCTCGAACTGACCCCGTCGGTATCGATGAAGATGGATTCGTGGCGCATGGACGCCGGTTTCAACTTCCTTTATCAGTGGATATCCAACGAAACCTCCACCGCCGGCTTCATCTACCCCTACGATTATTCGGGTAACGCCGAATTCTCCCTCTACGGCCGCGCGATGTTCGACCTGACCAAGTACACCACCATGACCGGCGCGATCTCGTTCGGCTACGCCGGCGCCTCCGACGAATTGACCGACGACACGATGTCGCTCGACAATACCTATCTGGCGGCGAAGATGGGCGTGCTCGTGAAGCCTATCGAGCGGCTGACGCTCGGCAGCAATTTCCTTTTCTACCACTGCTGGAGCGGCCTCGAGAACAAGGTCACCACGGTCGCCGGGACCACCACCACCCAGAATAACGGCAACCTGATCCTCTTCAACTTCACCCAGACCGCCGACTTCAAGGTCGCCGACTGGTTCACCCTCAAGGCGGGGATCGGCAAGGATATCTTCGTCACCGTCGGCGGCAACAAGGTGACTGCGGCCGGTACGACCGCGACCGCCGATTCCTACGACAACAACTTCGATATCGGCAAGTTCATCGGCTTCGCGATAGACTACAAGGAATTCAACCTGACCGCGCTCATGAACTTCGACATCCTCACCGAAGGCCCCGACTTCATCAGCGGCCGCGGCCCGTGGGTCAATCCCATGGCCTTCATGGCCACCATCCACTACCGCTGGTAGTTCCTCCCTAGAGCACATACACATTTCTTTGGCTTGACACTGACCGGCGCATCTGGTACAAATAAAGCGTTCTTAATAGGGTGAGGCTCTATGGAAAAAACGCTGGCGGTAATAAATGGGCTGGAAAAGGTCGGATTGCTCTCGCGCTATGCCATCGGCGGCGCGATGGGCGCCACTTTTTATGTCGAACCGCTCGTTACCTTTGACCTTGATGTTTTTGTCGTTCTTCCGACCGGCCTCGGCGGGCTTCTGACCCTTTCACCGATTTACGAAACACTTCGCTCTCGTGGATATACAGAAGAAGGAGAATGTATTCTTGTCGAGGGGATACCGGTGCAATTCCTGCCTGCCTACAACCCTCTTCTTGAAGAAGCGCTTACCGAAGCGCGTGAAACGATGTATGCCGATGTTTCTACGCGCGTTCTGCGCGTTGAGCATCTGTTGGCGATAGCATTGCAGACCGGTCGTCCCAAGGATCATGAACGGATACAACTTTTCCTTAGGGAGGCGACGCTGGACCATGCCTATCTGGCGGGTATCATAAAGCGTCACGGTCTTGAAAAACTCTGGGGAAAGGTGAAGAAATGACGCCGGAACTTGAACGCATCATCGCGGCAAAGGAGAAACGGCGCAGGGATCTGGCAATGCTCTCGTTCCCCGAGAAGGTTGCTATAGTCGTACAGTTGCAGAAGATGGTTGCGCCGATACTGCGAGGACGGGGCCGCGAGGTCCGCGTGTGGCAGATACCGGCGGTAATGGAGCAGCCGGTAGCAGTCGACGCTTCCTAGTAGATGAAACGAGTCACCATCATATCCGTTCTTATAGTCTTTACCGTCGCCTGCACCTCACACACCGCCAAGACCGACGCCGATACGGTAACGCCCGACGGCGATGTGCCGATGCCTGACCTGAGCGAAGTCGAAGGTGTCGATGATGCCGTCGAGACGGAAGCCGACGATCTCATCTTCACCGAGGCAGACGAATTGGTCCCCGACACCGATGTCATCGACCCCGATTGTCCACCGCTTATCAGCGCGCCTTTTCCATATTATAAGCAAGACGGGACCATCCATTTTTGCCGCAAGTGCGATACGCCGGCAGAGAAAGACCCGCAGTGCGTTACAAACCTCTGGAAAGAGGCGAACCAGAAACTGACCATGGATTTCCCCGAAGCCGATTGTTATCCTTATCCATGCGAGATGGGGAATCTGTACCCGAGAACCAAAGATCAATTCTACACGGAAGAACCCGACGCTCCGCAGTATGTCGCTATGCATGCATGCGACCAGATGATGACGAACTTCGGTTGGGACCCCGATGCCACAGGTGGCCAGATCAAACATTGGAACCTGAGCGAAGGGAAGATTGGATTCGTAATGTACAAGGTAAATATAGATATAAATTTATATGTCAACAAGAGGAAGTTTTTTGCTTACGACATCGCTTCTAAAAGATATACCGCAGTAGGCCCCGGAGACTATGGGTTTGCTTACCAAAAGAACAATGCCATAGTTTATTTGCGGGATAGCCGAAGTCTTGATCTTGCAAAAACCTATAAGTATGTCGGTTATTTTACCTTGGACGGCAATTATAGAGCAGTATACAACAAACCTATTTATTCCATTGTTTCTACTCCCGCTCTCAACGACAAGTGGGTCTTCGTCAATATCCAAGAGATACAGAATGGCCCGACGAAAATGATGTATGCCAAAATCGGCGAATGGAAATGGACGAGTTTAGGGGAAAACGCCGGGGGCCACCCCGATCTGTTCGGTGATCTGCTCGCGTTCTCTGTCGGTACCGGCAACGGCTATATCTGCGACCTCAGCAAATCGCCCAAGTCGCTCGGTGAATGCATGACGGTTAATCGCAATGGCGAACAGTCGCGCGATATCCAATTTGACCGCGATCATCCGGGCCTTTTCTATTACTCCCGCGACTTCGATCAAGCGATCACCCGCGTCGATATGACGGCGGGTGTCGGGAAGTGGATATATGAAGATGTCATCACCGATTTCTCCGATGCGACCAAAGGAGTGGCCTACTCGCTGGTCATGCAACAGGTCAAGAACAACACGATCC
>CALMRE010000231.1 GCA_937871295.1 uncultured bacterium
TTTCATGCACAGTTATACTCCTTTTCCTGTGTCTGAAAAGTCGGGGCCATTATACTCTGGATAGGCGAAGATGGTTAGGATTGATTGCTGAGAACGCTGCCTCCTATTTTTTGACGCAATCTCCCGCATACTCTTTTTCTTGGTAAAGAAAGTCAGGTAAAGAAGAAAACATTTCTTTGCTCATTAGAATTATCAAGTAAGGTACTGAGAATGTTGAATTGCATGAACACTGTGTCATGGGAACCACGGCGATTGTTATGTCCAGAATATTCTTGTTCGCATTGAAATTCAGAGTTTCAACCCACGCATTATAACAGCCTTCCATCGCAATACGGCCTGCTGGGCTAGTGTAGAAAATATAGTAATCCGCAAGTTTCTCTTTTGATACTTGATCAAATGCCGGTTGGTAACTGAAGAGTTCATCAACCGTGACGAATTTTGCCATTTTTTCTGGAGAAGAATTGTCATATCCTTCCCCAAAATAACTTTCGAAGGGAATGTTGGCCGCGACAGCATCGTCATCATTGACCTCTTCTCCATCGGAAAGAAGATCGTCATCATTACAGAGAATTTTTGTACAGGTGAATATCCCTTCCTTTTGGCAGATACAACTGTTGCAATCCTCCTGTCGTATGTCGCCGACCTGATAAGTAATGCCGTCCCGCTCGCAAGTGACGATCGTATCGCTATCGTGAGTCACCACCGTGTCGGCATCTTGGGTCGCCTTCTCTTCTCCACAAGCAGGTAGTAATAAAATCGAGATTGCGAGTAAGATTAAGCAGAGCTCTTTTTTTAACATAGCACACCCTCCACCTTTAGAAACCACAATAGAACTTTATCGTAGCCGGAAAAAAAATCAAGAATAATATTATGTCCTAGGCTTCCGCCTACAATTGAACTCTGGTCCACTTCTTACTTCCCTACCAAGATTTGTTTGTATCCCAGCCCATTCTCGTCCTCAGAAATATCAGAACACTTCACCTTTTCTTTTTCTCTTTACACCTGATAAGATACCCCATTTAATAAAAAGGATTCATTTATTTTGGTCAAGGGGAGGGAAGCGGTCAGTTTGGACCGAATTCGGCAGAACCCATTATTTTCCCTTCTTCACGATCCCTGAAAGGGTGGGGTGCTTGTGGATGAGCTTGAGCAAGGGCATGTAGGGCATCTCAAGCATATCGGCAATGGTCTTGACTGAGAAATGGTTTTTGAGATAGGTGCGGATGGTAGGAACCTGTTCATTGAATTGCTGCTGTAGTTTGCTCACCCGTTTTTTGCGCGCTGGTTTGCGACCCGGTTTCTTCTTCAGCTTCGGACGGCCGATCTTCTTCTTGATGGGTTTGACTGGTTTTTCTTTTTTCGCGGGGCGTCCCCGTTTTTTCTTGGCAGGACGACCGCGTTTCTTCTTCGTCGGGCGGCCGGGCTTCCGGCCGGGAGTCTTCTTCTCGGGGGCAAGGAGCGCCGAGAAGAGAGCGAAGAGTGTTATCCCTTCATCGGAGAAGTTCTTTAGCACGAGGCCTTCGGCAATGAGATGGACGATGACTTTCCGTTTCATGAGTTCGGAGAGGAGTGCTATCCGGTCGGGAGTGTTGTTTCCGAGGTGTTCGATCGACTGGAAGATAATGGTATCGCCGGCGGCCGCCTTCTCAACGAGAACGGCGAGTGCCTTTCTCTGGCGCCACGGCTTCTTCTTGGAGTAGGAATCCTCGATGATCTCGGGCTTGATGTTGTGCGCGGTCATGAAGACGGCAAGAGCCGCACGCTGTTTCTCGTCGGGCTTGCCGACACGGTTCTTGGTGACGAAGGCAAATGTCATTGACATGGGTGCCTCTATCGGTTGTTGATGCGATCAGTGATGTCGCGGCCTGCCTTGAAGAACGGCAGACGCTTTCCGGGAATCGCGAGTTTGGCGCCGGTTCGTGGATTTCTCCCTTCATAGCCGGGATAATGCCGTATCGTGAAGCTGCCGAAGCCCCGGATCTCGATGCGTTCCTCGCGCATGAAGGCGCTCGACATCGCATCGATAATGAGGTTCACGAATTTCTCGGCGTTACTCTGACTGAGTTGCGCTTTTCCTGCCATGTTCTTGATGAGGTCTGATTTGTTCATGCGGATCTCCATAGGTTCTGGATATATTCTATGATTCGAATAAAGGTGTCAAGTTCTATGGGGTGGAGTAGGGGTGGTCAGTGGGTCCGTTACGGCCGGTCAGTTTGAACCGTTACGAATGGCCATTTTGACCGGATCGCCTCTGCCAACACATAAACATTACTCTGTGGGCAACATTTTTATTTACAAATGCTGCCCATCTGTTTATAATGGGCCATGAAGAATGGTGACCCGACCACTCTAACTACCCAAATTTTCTTCTGTGGGATGCTGAATGAAGAAGGGCTTATCGTTGAGCGACTTTCCCCATCATCCCTTCGCATACCCTCCTCGAATGTCACCATCAACTTTCTTCCGTTGCCCTATCTGATCCCTTCCCTGAGTGAAGATATCCTCGAACTGTTGCGGCCGCATCAGAAGGAAGGCATTCATCCCATAGTGGTGACGGTCAATCTCTCGCGCGGTTTCCTGGAGCAGTGCCGCGAGGCGGGTATCAATGTTCTCGATGAGAAGGAGAACGGTGTCATCCGCATACCGGGTTTCCGGTACGAGCGCTTCATAGAAGATGTCCGCAAGGGCCGCCCCACGGTCAAGGG
>CALMRE010000232.1 GCA_937871295.1 uncultured bacterium
GGCTATTCGGGTGGTGGCGGCGGTGCGGCAGGATCATCCAGTGACGGTGGCGGTGCCGGCGGCGGTGGCGGCAGTTACGGTATCAGCGCCATCACCGATCTGGGCACCAACGATGGCCACGGATATGTGGTCATCACCTCGTTGTGCATCACTCTTCCCGAGCCGACCGATGTGATGGCGAAACCGGTCTCTATATCGAGCGGCGAGTCGGTCCAGTTGAATGCGACGACGGTGCCGGGAACGATGATCGAGTGGTACACCGATGAAACGGGCGGCGTTTCGATAGGCTCGAGTTTGAGCGGCGAGGACTTCGAGGTGTCGCCGACCGTCGAGACCACCTATTATGCCGAAGCGGTGTCAGGCGTTCTCGTTGAAGGGACCGTCGACTTCGATTATACCGGCTCTGTCCAGACATGGATCGTTCCCGCCGGAGTGACCAGCATCAACATAGAGGCGTTTGGTGCGCAGGGAGGCTCCGGCACCTCCTCATCGGGAGGTTTGGGCGGATATGCTAAAGGTGTATTAACTGTAACACCGGGAGAGACCCTGAATATTTATGTTGGCGGTGCCGGCGCTTTGACCGGTGCGGGTGGATACAATGGCGGCGGTCAGGCTGGATCAAACTATGGTGCTGCCGGCGGCGGGGCGTCAGATATCCGGATGGGCGGGGCTACACTGGCTGATAGAGTTATAGTCGCCGGCGGCGGCGGCGGATGCTCTTACGGGAGCACTCCCAGCAATGGTGGAAATGGAGGCGGCCTCACCGGTGCAAGCGGGGTTAGTGCCGGCGGCTTTACCGGCGGCGGTGGTGGGACCCAATCCGCTGGAGGAACGGCGGGGTGTTGTTACAATACCAATCTGCCGGGTGGATTTGGATACGGCGGCGGTCCGGGAGACTATCATAATGCTGGCGGTGGCGGCGGTTGGTATGGCGGCGGCTCTGGCGCCGGTCAGGCGGCGGCGGGCGGCGGTTCGTCGTATATCGATGGTGTGACCGACGGCGAGACGACCGCAGGTGTCAGGACCGGCAATGGTCGAGTACTGATCACCTATTCGGGCATAGTTCCCGGTCCGGACGGTTGTCCGAGCAAGCGAGTAGCGGTGACCGTTGCTATGTGTGATGCACGGACCGACGGGCCGACCGTGATAGCGACCCCGGATACCATCGCCAACGGCTCTTCCGCCCTGCTTAATGCGACGGCGACGGGAGCGACGATCTCCTGGTATACCGGAGAGTTCGGCGGCGTGGCGATAGGGACCAATGCGAGCGGCGAGGACTTCGAGGTCTTCCCGACCGCAACGACCACCTACTACGCCGAAGCGAGCGATACTGATCCGACACATTGTCCCAGCCTCCGGGTGCCGGTGATCGTCACGGTCAAGGCGGCCCCCGGCGCGGAATGCGGATCGAATGACGACTGCCTCGATGGCTACTGCACCGACGGCGTCTGTTGCGGCGTTGAGACCTGCGATGACGACAATGTCTGCACCGTCATCGATTCCTGCGCCGTAGCGGGCGATGGCACCTGCACCAATACGCCGGGTAACGCCGGGACCGAATGCCGTAGCGCGGCGGGTCTGTGCGATGCCGTCGAGGTGTGTGACGGTGTCAACGCCGATTGCCCCGAGGATGTGCTCGTGGCGGCCGATACCAATACCGAATGCCGTGTTGCGACGGGTGCTTGCGATGTGGCCGAGACATGCAACGGGATATTGATCGACTGCCCGGATGATGGCGTCGCCCTTGCCAGCGTCGTCTGTCGTCCGCAGGACGGTCTGTGTGATGTGGCCGATAATTGCGACGGCGAAACGGCCGAATGCCCGACCTACGATGATGTTGCTACTGCCGATGTCGTCTGCCGGGCGCAGGACGGCGACTGCGATCTGGACGACAACTGCGATGGTACGACGAAAGACTGCGCGGAAAAGTTCGTTGATGCGGGGACCGAATGCCGCGCGATCGCGGGTGTCTGCGATGTGGCGGAAAAGTGTACCGGCGCGACTTCCGATTGTCCGGCCGATGCGTTTGCCGGTTCCTCCACGGTCTGCCGTGTGTCGGTGGGCATCTGCGATGCTTCCGAATACTGTTCCGGCGGCGGCATCTCCTGCCCGGCCGAGAACTATGTCTCCGTCAACGGCGATACCTGCGATGACGGCGATCTCCTTACCCAGAACGATGTCTGTCTCGACGGCGGGTGCGCCGGCGAACTTCGGACGGGTATCTGCGGGAACGAGATGGCTGTCGGCGCGTTGCCCTACACGGTGAGCGGCGATACCGGCGGCAGGCTCAATACTCTGGATACCTATGGCACCGCCTGCGCGAATGCCAGCCAGCCGACCAGCGATATCGTGTATGCGCTGGATGTCACGGAAGGCGTCGAATACCAGATACAGGTCGTTCCTGCGGCAGGTTTCGATGCGGCGCTCAATCTGCTCAATGTCTGCGGCGAGAGCGAGATATGCATCGGCGCGGCCAACACCGGGACCGACGGCGCGACGGAGGTCATCCTCTACACGGCCGATCATACCGGCACCATCTACATCGCCGTCGAAGGCGGCGGGGCCGGTGAAGCCGGAGCGTTCGAGCTCAATGTCGCGGTGGTCGAACAGTCCGATGACGACACGATCGTGACCGACGACATAGTGACCGACGACATAGTGACCGACGACATCACGACCGACGAGATCGCGGGCGACAGCGACGAACTGTCCGGCGATTCCGACGAACTGCTTGTCGATGCGGATGAGGTCGTTACCGACGAGGTCGTCACCGATGAGACCGTGACCGACAATGAGACGCCCGACGAGACGACCGATGAGACCGTCACCGACAACGAGACGCCCGATGAGACCACCGATGCGGCGGGTGACGGCCTTGTGGCGGATGAGGACGATCTCCTTACCGATGAGACCATCACCGATACCGACAAACCTGCTGACGAGGCCTGTTCCTGCTCGATGGTGTTCTAAAAGTCCAATAAATCCTGAAGTAATTATGGAGGGGGACACATTCGTCCCCCCTCTTTTTTGTCGCCGTTCCCTTGACTTATAGGGACGGGTGCTTATGTTTCTTCCGTCCTTGTTTTTTAACTTGGGATAGGAGGTACCTATGAAACTGAAACCGCTCAACGATCGCGTGATCGTGAAAAGGCGTTCCGGCGAAGAGAAGACGAAGGGGGGCATCATCATTCCCGACACCGCCAAAGAGAAACCGATCGAGGCCGAAGTGGTCGCCGTCGGCAGCGGCAAACTGCTCGACAACGGCAAGCGCGAGCCGGTCGATGTCAAGGTGGGCGATGTGGTGATGTTCGGCAAATACAGCGGCAACGAGGTCAAGGTCGACGGCGATGAGTATCTCATCCTGCGCGGCGAAGATATTCTTGCGGTAATCGAGAAGTAAGGGAGAAAAACACTATGGCGAAAGAGATAATTTTCGAACAGAACGCGAAACAGGCGATACTGCGCGGCGTTGACGCCCTTGCCAACGCGGTCAAGGTCACCCTCGGCCCCAAGGGTCGCAATGTCGTCCTTGAGAAGTCCTATGGCGCCCCCAAGATCACCAAGGACGGCGTGACGGTGGCCAAGGAGATAACGCTTGAGGATAAGGTCGAGAACCTCGGCGCTCAGCTGGTCAAAGAGGTCGCCTCCCGCACCTCCGAGACGGCCGGTGACGGCACCACCACCGCGACTGTCCTTGCCCAGGCCATCATCCGCGAAGGGTACAAGTACATCACCGCCGGCTACAGCCCCATCGGCATCAAGCGCGGCATTGACAAGGCGGTCGCCCACATCGTCGAGCAGCTCGACAAGAAGACCAAGAAGATAAGCGGTTTCGAGGACATCATGTCGGTCGGCAGCGTGTCGGCCAACAATGACACCGAGATCGGCAAGATCATTGCCGAGGCGATGGAGAAGGTCGGCAAAGAAGGGGTCATCACGGTCGAAGAGGCGAAGGGGATGGAGACGACGCTCGAGACGGTCGAAGGTCTTCAGTTCGACAAGGGCTACATTTCGCCCTATTTCGTCACCGACGCCGAGAAGATGAAGGCGGAGCTTGAGGATCCCTACATCCTCGTGTTCGACAAGAAGGTGACCAATCTCAAGGATATCGTGCCGCTGCTTGAGGGCGTTGCCCGTGCGGGTAAGCCGCTCCTGATCATCAGCGAGGATATCGAGGGCGAAGCGCTGGCGACGCTGGTGGTCAACAAACTGCGCGGCACCCTCAAGATCGCGGCGGTCAAGGCGCCCGGTTTCGGCGACCGTCGCAAGGCGATGCTTGAAGATATCGCCATCGTCACCGGCGGCCAGTTCATCAGCGAAGAGATCGGCCAGAAGCTTGAAGGAGTGACGGTCGACAAACTCGGCAGGGCGAAGAAGGTGGTCATCGATAAAGAGAGCACCACCATCGTCGACGGCGCCGGGAAAAAGAAGGACATCGACGCCCGCGTCAAGCAGATAAAGGCGCAGATAGAGGAGACGACCTCCACCTACGACAAGGAGAAACTGCAGGAACGGCTCGCGAAGTTGGCGGGCGGCGTGGCGGTCATCAAGGTCGGCGCGGCTACCGAGGTCGAGATGAAGGAGAAAAAGGACCGCGTTGACGACGCGCTTCATGCGACCCGTGCGGCGGTCGAAGAGGGGATCATCCCCGGCGGCGGGGTGGCGCTCCTGCGGCTTT
>CALMRE010000233.1 GCA_937871295.1 uncultured bacterium
CCACCGGCAAGTGGGCCGGCGACGCCTATGTGCACAACCCCGACGCCGCCTATCAGGTGTGCCGTTTCGACCTTTCCTACTGTCACAACACCCCCGTATGGGACGCCGCCACCTACCATGCGTGGGTCAATGATCCCATCAATACCGGCAACGGCACCTGCTACGACTACGGCGACCGGCAGTGATGTGATCACCGCACTCCGGAGTACCGCCTCTCCCCTTTTTCCCCTATAGGTCCGCCATGATCCGGCTCTTTTCGCTCCTCTTCCTTTTTCTGTGCGCCGCCGAACTCACGGCGCGGGAGGAATACCGTTATGATCTTCTCATGGCGGGGATCCCCTCCGGCGAGGTGGTGGACATCTGGGAAAAAATATCGACCGGCGGCCAGTGCGTGATCCGCGCCACCAGCGATATGCAGGTCGCCCTTTCCCGCGGCGGCTTCGAGATGAAGATGCGCACCCGCACGGTCGCCGAGGCCGACTGCGGGACCTACCGGCCGCGATCGCTCACGGTCGAACGTGACGAAGGGGGCGGTCCGGTGGTGACCAAGGCGCAACGCGTCGGCGACCGGCTGGTATCGACCACCGAAAAGAACGGCGTCATCGAAAAACAGGAACTCCCACTGGCCGGCGACGCGGTCTTCTTCGGCATGCTGTTCCGCAAATATCCCAACGAATTCTTCCGGAAAAAGGGAACGGTCAATGCTATTTCGGAAGAGGGACTGACCGTGCGCCACATAACCTTCGACGGACGGCGCGACGGCGAACTGACCGTGGTCGACATGGTCTATGAGGGGGTTCCCATCTCCTTCACCGTGCGCGGCCCGGTGGTCACCGGCACCGCCATGAACGGCGGACTCATCACCTACTCTCTGCGCGGCGAAACGGCGCCCCGCAACGCCGCTTCGAAAGGAACGGGCGACATGCTGGCCGCCACCGCCATCGCCAACGGCGGCATCCCCGTCAAACAGCCGCGTCGGGTCACCCGGCTGGTCGCTCTTGTCGAACAGGCGCCCGCTGCGATACCGGCGAACTGCCCGCAGAAGATAGAAAAGAGTGGCGCGGACGGTTGGACCATCACGATCGACACGGCGAAAACGCCCTGTCCCGGCGCACCGGTCCCCGCCGATACCGCCGCATCGCTCTACGAGGACAAGGACGATCCCGCTGTGAAGAAGACGGCGGCGCAGTGGAAACATATCGCCGATCGCCGGGTACTCGCCAAAAAGGTGATGGCCTTCGTCTACGACCATATCTCCGACAAGAACTACCGCCACGGCACCCTTTCGGCGAGCGAAACGCTCACGGCGAAGGCGGGCGACTGCACCGAACACGCGGCCCTCGCCGCCGCGCTCCTCAAGGCGCTGGGCGTCCCGGTGAAGAGCGCCTACGGGCTGGTGCTGTCCGACGAAGGGAACTTCTTTTTCCATAACTGGGTCGAGGTCCACACCGGCGACGGCTGGGTCCCCGCCGATCCGACCTTCGCCCAGTTCCCCGCCGACGCGGCGCGGATCACCATCGCCCGGAGCGGCGACGGCGGCGCGCAGGAACGCGAAGATCTGTCGCTGACGGTGCTGAAGTTCCTGCAGGGGACCCGCATCGCCGTCACGGGGTTCGCGCATGAATGACCGCTGGTTCGCCATCGGCGCCTTTTCGGGAAGCCCTTTCGAGCGTCACGCCGACACCCTTTTCGACCGCGCCGCCCCCGACCGGCAGGCGTTCGTCCAGACCGATGTCTTCTACGCCGCCTCCGACGATCCGTCGCTCGGCGATCTGCCGGGACATCTTCTCCTCCTGCACGAACCGCTTCCCGACGACCGCCTCGCGGCCCTGCTCGAACCGTTCCCCGGCCGCGATCTTCTTTCGCGCACCGGCCACGATATCGTCAACCTCTTCGCGCCGCTGGCCGACCACCAGTATCTTTCGGCGCAGACCATCGCCCACCGCATCGAACGCGGTACGCGGCTCGGCCAGCAACTGAATCTGGCGGGGCACCTCCTGCAGGGCGAGCTGCCGACCGAGGGATGCCTGACCGTCACGGAATTCCTGCGGCAGGCGGCGGCCGCCGCCGCGCAGTCGGGCATCGTTCCGGCCGTCGAACAACGCAAGGAGAAGCCCTTCGCGACGATGTCGGAACGGCTCGCCGTCACCCTTCTGCGGGAACTGACGGCGAACTGGCGGATGCACAGCCGGGGCGACGAACGGATCATCGTCGACGGCGCGGCCCGCACCGTCACCTTCACAAACCGCGCCGACTACCGCTTCCCCTTCGGTCGGGTCAAGGCGGTCCTGCGGCGCCCCTATCAGAAATTCGGCAACACGGAGGGGAACGGGCTCGGCCTGTTCCTCATAGCGCTCATCGCACACACGGGAGGTTTTTCGTGGGACATCGCCTCGGACGGCTCCTCGTTCTCGCTCTCACTCTTCTTTGGCGCCTAGCGGCGGCCGAACAGGAGCGCGGCGACATCGAGTTCACCTCCATCGACGCCCGCAACGCCGCCAAAGGTGGCGGCGCGGTGCTCTCCGACTTCGCCCAGTTCGGCGACAACCCATCCTTCAGCGCCATCGAACACAAGTTCAACGTCGGTTCGACCTACTACTTCATGGAATCGTTCTCCTTCGCCGCCTCCGACAACAAGACGGCGGGCTTCGCCGGCGGCCTGCTCTACGACCGCCACAACCGGCTCGACACCATCAAGACCAACACCGCCTTCCAGTTCGGCGACTGGTTCTACGCCGGGTTCAACCTGAAGTTCCTCTCGGGCCGGTTCTACCCGCTCCAGCGCAAGGTACAGGCCTTCACCGTCGACATCGGACTCGGCGTCAAGATAGCCGACATCGTCTTCATCGGCGCGTCGCTCAACGACTTCGTTCCGCTCGGCGACAACCTCCCGATGCGCGTCACGGGTCAGTTCGAGGTCGATATCTATAAACGGATGATCCTCTTCAATTTCGCGGGCGGGTACCACATAGATCATAAGGAGGAACGGGTCCCCAACCGGCGGCCCTTCGTCGCCTACGCCGATTTCTCGACCGGGCTCGAGTTCCGCTACTCGTGGTTCTCGGCGCAGGTCGGGGTCAACACCAATTCCTTCTCGCGCGACTTCACCTTCGACGATCTCTTGAAGACGGTCGGCATCGGCTTCTACAAGGAACGGACCGTCAAGATGAAACCGACCCTGCAGACCGCGCAGGACGGAACCGGATCGGTGCAGAAACAGGACGGGGACGCGGTGGAGGACGGCGGCGGCGCATACGTGGGGCTCTACATCACCCGCACCTTCATCACCTTCGCCCTGACCTTCATCTGGGAACCGAAGTAACGCTCCGAACACATATTCCCCATATATTCCGGAAGGATACATAATAATCGGTCAATATCGGCACCTTTTCCCCCGCTCGCCGTATCTCAATGGGTGATCGAGGTTGACGGAGGTGTCGCGACCTACCCTCATTGGCCGTGACACCTTCTCCCTCGACAACGAGAAAATAACCCCTAAGGGAGGCGGTCATGTGGAAACAGTTCGTATGGTCTATCGGCGTCGCGATCATAGCGGTCGCCTGCAACAGTTACCATGTAGAGGGGAAACCGGAGATCACCGCCGATCCCCCGAAATGGACCGTCGACTACATCCTGCGCGCCGCCGACGCGAACGGCGGCGTATACGACGCCGAGAAGAACCTCCATTTCTCCTATCAGGAATTCGTCGTCAGCAACAAAGGCGAGACGGGCGAACTGCAGATATTCAGTATCAATCTGCTTTCCCCCGCAGGAACGGTCCTGAGCACGGGCGACATGCGGAAACTGTTCACCGCCTCCTATGCCGCGGCCGACGATGCGGCGTTCGTCCCGCTTGCGGCCGATGACGCGGCGCTCTGGTTCGACAACAAACCGGCAAGCAAATTCATCATCGCGCCGCTCTGCCCGCTGACCGATCCGCTCTCGCCGCTCACCACCACCTGCGGCAAGGGCTTCGACAAGACCAAATACAACACCTTCCTCAAGATGCGCGTCAACTATCGCGAACTCGACGCGGCGATCTACAAAGACATGCTGAGCCGCGACATCAAGGATGCCGGCAACTACGCGCTGGAGTTCTGCACCAACGATTCGTCGAAGGAGTCGAGCCCCGCCACCTGCCCCGAAGGGACCTCCTACAAAGTGCAGATATACCGCTA
>CALMRE010000234.1 GCA_937871295.1 uncultured bacterium
GTGTCGGGGCATCACCGGCGGCCGCGTTCCCGATGGGCGGCACCGGCGGCCGCGTTCCATTCGTCGGCATGGTCGCAAGGCCGAAGGTATCCCGAAACCAGAAAATCGCTTCGGCGAAACTCTTCCCGGTGCGGCGGCGCACAAGGTCTATCACATCGCCACCGGCATTGCACCCGAAACACTTCCACCGCGTGCCGTCAACCTTCAAGGAGGGCGTGCGGTCATCATGGAACGGGCATCGGTACGCCCCGCCGCGTTCGGCATGGTGTCCAAAGTGGGCAAGGATCGTCTCTACCGGAAAGCGGTTTTTGATCTCTTCTCTCGGTGCGGATAGGTTTCGTTGCATTTCGTTTCCCTCCTTTCGTCAACCTACTTGACGCGGTGTGTACAATTCCGCGTACACAGCAGTGTACAAAATCTCAATACCATGCTTCGCATGACACCTCAAAAACAAGCAAAAGTGTCAACCAAAGTGTCAACCAAAAAAATTTGGTGTGACAAAACACGAGGTGAGCCATTTACGCAAGCATTTTGCACCGTCAACCTGTGGACGGGCAGGACCCGTAACTTCCCCGGGCCTCTTTTTTCACAAGCGCGGCCTCGATATATTTTCTTGATCCTCTCTCTCAAAACTTTTTTTCCCTTATAGGCTTATTCCCCGTCCCATGCTTTCCCGTGGTATCTACTTCCGGTGTTGGGACGGGCCGCCCGTTTTCACCGTCTCGGCCATCTTGCCGCATGGTCGTTTCTGCCGTATGGTCGTTTTTGCCCCTCGGTAGCGGCCCTATTTTATCGCGCATCACGCGGTATAGGGTCTTTTCAAAGCGGCCGTTCTTCATCCGTTTGGGGTCTTTCGGCGCGTCGAGAACTCCGCGCTTCTTCAACTCGGCAATCGCCGCCTTCACTTTCTTTGATCCCCACCCGGTCAAGCGGCGCAGGGTTACTTTCGCGGGGTAACAGCACCCATCCTCGTTCGCGTAAGACAACAGCGCATAAAGCACCGCCCGCGCCGCCGGTGATAGCGTCTCGTCCCTTCCCAAGCGACACGGGAAGGTGAAGTAAGGTTCAACGCCACTCATGCTTCGCCCCCCTACTTGTCGCCCTCGGCCGCTACCGTCTCTTCGCTCGTGTTGCGGTAAATGCGCGCCTCGATCCACGCCTGCAAATCTTCGCGGCGGTACATCGCCCGGGCGTGCTTGCTTCCCAGTCTCACGAACTGGGGGCCGTTGCCATAACAGCGCATCACGCGGAGGGTCTGGGGTTTAAGGCCAAGAATCGCGGCGGCCTCGGCCGTTGAAAGCAGTTTGTCCATTGTCTCACCTCATGTCTCGGTTTGTGAAAAAGCACCGTGTCCATGATTGAGAATAGCGGCAGTTTTCTGAATGTCTGGGGGATTTCTGAAAGTTCTTTCCCCGGGGATTTCTGAAAAACTTTTCCCCGCCTACTTCGGCAAGGTCAAACCTATGAAGTCCGCAAGCCGCCTTGTTTCATTCCCGATGTCTCTCATGTCAACCGGGTTGCTTTTCCTGTTTTTATAGTCGCTCGCTATCGCCCCTTGTGTCTCGATAGGATTCACTGTTCGCCGTACAAGCCATTCAAAATGCGCCTGCTTGAATCGCTGATGTTTTTTCATTTCCTTTTTGCAATACTTGATATACTGTTCCAAGTGAAAATCAAAACTGTCTTTCGCTTTCTTTCGGAAGTCGCCTTCCCTCGTCCCAAGCGCCCAAAGCCAAGAATACTTTATTCCATCTCGAATGTCCGCTGTTTCGTCCGTATCATCATGCTGCATTCTAGAATCCTCTTCAATAAATTCAAGAAGACCCTTAGTCATCAACCAGTAGTCTTCTATAAAATCTTCTATATAGCGGTCGGGGTTGGGGGTTTTATCAGAAATAATATCCGCAAACCATACCGGCACACCACCGGGCATCTCTTTTTCAATATTTCTGAAAGAATCAGGGCGAATTTTAAAAAGCGAGCGCAAATATTCAAGTCGCGCCGTATCTATCGAAAAAACTGCGTCTAGGTGTGACCCTTTTTTTTCCTTTTCTTTCACCTTCACCGCCCCATCGGTTATTGGTTCGCCGCCTTCTTCGCTTTCTTCTTGAACTGCAACACCGCCGCCTCGTTTCTCTCTAGGGCCTCGCGCATCTGTTCGGCCTCCACCGGCGCATAGTGCCGCGCCGTGGTTCTTATGTCCGAATGGCGAAGCAGTTTAGAGGCTATCTGTAGGCCCGCCGTGCGCGCTATCCTTACGCAAAAGGTGCGGCGCAAATCGTGGAGGGTCGCCCGCTTTATCCCCGACGCTTTCAGCACCGCCGCCCAAGCGTTCTTCAAATCGTAACGCGGTTTGAAAGCGTTCTTCCCGCGCACCACAAAAACACCCTCACGCGGAAGAGACTGCAACACCGCCGCCAAACTTTCGTGAATGGGGATCGTCTGCTTGCGCCCCGCTTTCGTCTCGGGCATCGTCCACAAGAGCGAGTCGAAATCGAAATCTTCCCAGCGGGCATGAAGCACCTCGGAAAGCCGCGCCCCCGTTTTGGTGAGCATGAGAAAGGCGGCGCGCTCGTACGGTTCGGGGTGTTCCTCTATAGCCCTTCCCAGCGCGGCAAACTCCGCGTCGGATAGGGTGCGGGTGCGCCCCTCGCGCTCTTTGTTGCGGTCAAGGCCCACAACGGGGTTGCTGTCTATCAGGCCCCGTTTCTTCGCCGCCTTGAAGCATCCTTGCAGGGTCGCCGCCCACCTGTTCGCCACAACCTCGGAATGTTCACGGGTGAGACGGTGAAACTCTTCCTCCACCATGCGGGGCGTTATGTCGGCAAGGTTCTTCTTGCCGAACCTCTCCACCGCCCGGCCGAGGTGGTATTTGTAGTCCTTGAAACTCTTCCGGTACTCTTTCACCTCGGCAAGGTATGTCTCGGCCCACTCCTTGAAGGTGCGCCGCCGCCCCGCCTCGGCCCGCCGCTGTTCCTCTTTCGCCCGCCGCTCGTCAAGAGGGTCTTTCCCCTCGTTCACCATATCGCGCAACTTGCCCGCCCTCTTGCGCGCATCTTCGGCCGTGTTGGGGCCATAGTCGCCGATCCTCACGCGTCGCCTCGGGTTCTTGCCGTACTGAAAGACGAACACCTTCCGGCCGCTCGGATAGACGATCACCCCAAAGCCCCGGGTTTCATCGTCAAGGTAAATTTGACCTTTCGGGTTGTCGGTGGTAGGTAGTTTGTCTATCGTTCTCTTTGACAGGTGAATGCTCATGCTTGCCCCCTTTGAAAAATCGCCGTCTCACCACCGTCTCACCTTGGAACACGAACGGCCCAAAAGCAACGAACGCTTTTCAACGCTTATAATGCGCCGTATTTTCAGGGAAGTCAACATATTTTGCGCGCTTTTATGAACTGTCTTGCAACTGCCGGAAAACTCGCTTTTTCTCTCTACGGATCAGAAGGCTGGGGGTTCGAATCTTCCCGGGCGCGCCATTGTTCATAGGGGGTTAGACCTTTCGGGGTCTGACCCCTTCTCTTTTACCGTCTCACCACCGTCTCACCTTGGGAAAAATTGCTCCCCGACGATACGATACTGATAAATTGATTTTCCAAGTGGGTCTGCTACTGTTGTTTTGTTCCATAACTCTTTGGGGAGGAAAGAATGGCAACTATCTCTAAAAAGGTGGCGGATCGCATTGTGGCCGGTATTAAGAAGTATCATTCGATCCTTGAATCTGCGAAGGCGCGCGATGTCGGAGAAGCCGATACCGTGACTATCATCAAGGACATGCTTTTCGACATATTCGGGTATGATAAATACTCTGAACTCACCTCTGAATTTGCCATTAGAGGAACCTATTGTGATCTGGCAATCAAAATAGAAGACAAACTCCTAACCCTAATTGAGGTCAAGGCTATAGGGATTGAATTGAAATCCCAACATATCAAGCAGGCCGTTGATTATGCGGCCAACAAAGGCGTGGACTGGGTTGTTCTGTCGAATGGGTTGTTCTGGTATGTCTACCGCCTCATCTATGACAAACCTATCGATTTCGAACTCGTGCTTGAAATTAATTTCTCCAATCTCAATCCACGCGACATAAACGATATTGAACACCTTTTCTTGCTGTGCAAAGAGGGCTGGCAACGATCTGCCCTTGGCGAATACCACACCCAACGACAAGCATTGTCGCGCTTTTATATAGGTGCCATGCTTCAAACAAGCCCTGTGCTGGATGTCATCCGCCGCGAACTTCGTAGAATATCGCCTAATGTCAGGATCGAAGTTGAACAGATAAGAGCCGTTCTTGTAGAAGAGGTCATTAAACGCGAAGTGATCGAAGGCGAAAAGGCTGATGATGCCTGCAAAAAAATAACTAAAGCGGCCAAAAAAGCACTCCGCGCCACGCAACCAAAAGAAGCACCCACCGAAGAGCAACCACCCGCGCCACCTCCCCCCCAAACACCAGAATCCTAAAGCCCTCGCGCGCGCGCGTTTTTTTACGCGGCGCAAAATCCCCTCTCTCGTATCGCGCAAAGAATCTCGTTCAAGTCTTTCATCGGGGCGGTGATACCGTGCCGCACTTTGAGGTCGCCCCACCACTCCACCGGCGCACCGGCCCGGGTGAATGCGGCCTGTATCGCGGCGGCCATTCGGTGCCCCGTCTCGTCATTGTCGAGGGCAAGGATCACGCGGCGGCGGGGGTACACTTCCACGATCTCGCCGAAGCGGTGAACGCTCGGGACACCATGCAGGGCAAGAAAATTCTCTTTGCCGGTCAACTCAAAATAGGAAAGCGCATCGAAAGCACCCTCGAATAAAAACAGGTCGCCTTCCTCGTCGGGGTTGAAATCGCCGGTGAGGGGGTGTTGCGGTATCCCGTGCGGTTTCATCTTCCCGGGGCCGCCGATCTCACGGCCGAGAAAGTACACCGGCGCGCCGTTCTCAAAAACCGGAATAATGATGCTCGGCACGGTGAAGAGAAATTGCAGAGGGTCGCCGCCGTTTTTCCTCTGCTTCCGCGTGAACAGTCCCGAGGCGCAAAGCGCATCACCGGGGAAGCGGTCTTTCATCTCCCCGATCACCGCGCCGGGGGTGTCGAGACTGCGGAGGTTGAATCGGCGGGCGGTCGCCTCGCCGATACACCGGCCCGCAAGATACTCCTTGCCCCGATCCGTGAGCGTCAACAGGCCGAGGAACGCCGAAAGCACCTCGGGCGGTGCTGCGGCATAGGTCGCCACTCTCTCGGGCCGTGTCGGGGCATCACCGGCGGCCGCGTTCCCGAAGGGCGCCCCCGGCGGCCGCGATCCGATAGTCGGCATCGTCG
>CALMRE010000235.1 GCA_937871295.1 uncultured bacterium
CAACACCGGCGTTCGCCTGCAGTTTCATGTTCACCGCGACCGTCTTGTTCCGGTCGCTCGCCGAGAAGTTGAAGAGTTCCGAGACCCCCACATACAACGGGTCGCCGGTACGTTCCTCGTTATCCCAGATGGCCGCGCGGACAAAGCGGTTGTCCCCGTAGGTCAGTTTCGTGAAGTTGAGCGATTCGCCGCTCCCCAGTTTAACCGGACCCGCTTCGTCGAGCGATTTGGCGTTCGCCTCTATGTCGGCCGGGAAGCTCTTTCCTTCGCCCCCTTTCCATTCCTGATAGTAGGCCCATATATAGTAGTCCTTCACCGCCGTGTCGGGTTCATGCCCCGTCTCCCACTGGAACACCACTACGAACGAGCCGGGCTCGGTCGAGAAGGTGTCGCAGGCGACGAACAGGAAAAACACCACCGCCATCATCCCGAAGATGTTGACCTTCATCATGGCCTCTCTTTATCTTGTTCGGTAAATAATACTCGGTTTCGGAAAACAAATTCCATGGACTTCACCCCCTGGGTATCTGTATTGTAGACTTTCCCTCAAGGAATGCAAAAAAGAGACTTTGTAAATTTGATAATTCTTCGTGGCGAGGTTATTCGGCGGGAGCCGGTTCAGGGGCGGGAGCGGGAGCCTCTTCGGTGGCAGGAGCTTCGGCAGGGGCCGGTTCAGCCGGAGCGGGGGCCGGTTCCGCGGCCGGAGTGGGGGTCGGCTCGGCGGCCGGAGCGGGTGCCGGAGCAGGTGCCGGAGCAGGTGCCGGAGCGGGGGTCGGAGCAGGGGCCGGAGCGGGCGCTTCGGGGGCGGGCGGGGTTTCGAGAACCTCCTTTTCGAACGAGTAGCGGAAGGTGACCACGAGGTTATTCTGTATCTGCCACTCCTCGCTCACCTGCGGCTGACGGATGACCGACAGCCGGTAACCGACCGCGAGCCACGAGGCGACCTCGGCGGTCAGGTTGGCGCCGAAGGTGTAGTTGGTCAGTTCGCCGGCGCTGCGATCCTTGGGGTCGTCGTACACGAACGGCACAAGGATATCGGCGGTGGCGCCGTAGGTCACCGGCGCGTAGAGTTTGTAGGCGCCCGTGAACGACGCGGTGAAGGCGGCGCCCATCTGGTTGAAACTCGCCACCTTGGTCAGCGGTATCTGGCCCGCCGCGTTCTTATCGCCCTTCACATAGACGTTGTCGGCGATGACATGAAGGCCCCCCAGACCGGCGCGGAGTTCTATCTTGAGCCAGTCGCGGGTCCACGGTTTGACGAAAAGACCGATCGATTCCGATATCTTGATGGGATCGAACGAGCCCGATGTCTGGAACTGATCGAACGATTCGACCGTGGTGCCGTCGGGGAGGAGATAGGGTTCGGGGACGGCGGTATTGAGGAAGCCGTTGAACAGTTGCGTCTCGAACAGGAATTTGGCGAACGGACCCCAGAGGTTGTCATTGAAATTGTACAGGTAGATCGCGTCGAAGGCGAACTTGTCGGCGCTCTTGACCAGCCGTTCGAGATCGGGGGTGTAGCTGAACTGTTCGTCGACGAGCAGACCGGTCCGGATCTCATGATGCAGTTTGTAGTATTCAAGCCGGGTGTTGAGGTTGAGGCCGATAGAGAAGGCGGTGCCGGTGGTCTGGCCGACCACATCACGGTTGTCGTTCAGGGTGAAGTTAAGTCCGGTCAGCAGTGTGAAGAAGAGGCGGTCTCCCTTCTTGCCGTCGTCGGCCGATGTCGGCACGGCGGTAGCTTCCTTTGCCACCGCTGTCGCATCCTGTGCCGTCGCGGTCAGGGGCAGAAGAATAGCAAACGAAATAATGAGAGAAAATACGATACGGTGCATGTCAACCTCCTTTTACTTTTTATCCGATATGCCGGGGATCTTCACCTCCGGGATCTTTACTCCCGGTACCGTCGGGATCTTCAATTCCTGTATGCGCCGGAGGGAGTTGACCCCCTTGACCAGCATAAAAATGGCCCATGCCACGATCATAAAATCGACGATGGTCTGGACGAAGCGGCCGTAGTTCAGCATCACCGCCGGTGCGGCTCCCTCCGCCGCCTTGAGGGTGATGGCGAGATTCGAGAAGTCGGTGCCGCCGAGCAAAAGTCCGATGGGGGGCATGATGACATCGTTGACCACCGAGGTGACGATCTTGCCGAAGGCGCTGCCCAGAACGACGCCGACCGCCATGTCGACGACATTGCC
>CALMRE010000236.1 GCA_937871295.1 uncultured bacterium
ACGCCACCAGAAAACAGGAAGAACTTGAGGCCGTCGAGAACAAACCGGAGGAGAAGAAACCCTAAGCGCCACGGAGGGGGCAGTTCTCAAACTGCTCCCCTACCCCTCTGCGAGGAGGAATACTGCGGCGCCCGAGGGGCCTATTTCCTATGTAGACCGGACAGAGATCCGTTGCACATATTTAAGTTTGACCGGTAACTGCAATTCTCCCCAGTCCCTTCTCCCCTACTTTCAACAATCCTGTTGAAAGAGCGGACCGGTTTACTCATCAGGAACTTGACAATTTCCCGGAAAAGCCGCAAAATGGAGATGCTGATCAGGAAGTGAGGCCCGCGCTCGTATCGTGGGCCCTTTTTTTTATCTTCAGGAAATCAATCAACAGATAACGCCGGACCGGGACTACTGCAGTGGCTTATCGGCAAGACTCTTGGCGACCTTGGTGATCAGAGCCGAACCCTCCGGGGAGATGGCATACACCATCGTTCGGCGGTCCACCTTGCCGAGGGCGAAGGTCACGAGCTTCTTTTTATCGAGCATACCCAGATACCGGCTCATCCATGATCTCCCGACCCCGAACAGGTCGGCAAGGACCCCGCTCTCCACCGGTTCAGGGCTCTCCTTGAGGAACATGAGAAGGAAATACTCTCCCGGTAGCATCCCCCACTCCTGCATCAACCGCTTTTCAAGGAGGTTCAATTCCTTGAAGGGAGGGAGTAGTCGGTCAAAGAGCGAAAGGGGTTTATTCTTCAGACCCACGGTACCCTCCCCTATCGTTGGAACATATTTCGGCCGGGCCTTCTTCTTCAGCTTCTTTGCATAAAGAGGATCGCGGACCTCCGGCGGCACAAGTCCGGGGTGCCGGCGGATTATCCCGTCCAGAACCCCTTTGTTGGTACCCAGTATCTCCGCTGCAGCGGGAATGGTATATTCTTTGAGAAGCTCAGTTATCCGCTCATGGGGGATATCGGCCAGTATGCCGCGTGGCTGAAGACGGAAGTCCTCAGGGTATAGTTCGGGATGGAGTCTCAGATAATTACGCAGAGTAAGATCCTTTACATGAAGTTCTTGTGCGGTAACACTGATCCGCCGGGTCTTGGCAAGACTGGCCTGTATCTGCTTGGCCAATTTGTCCAGAGCCCGTCCTTTCGGTCGGCCGCGCTGCGCTTCCATATCGTCCTCCACAAATCAACAGTCGTATCGTGTAAAAAGGTAAATAAATGTCAAGAAAGAGCTGCCGAGATACTATGTATGGTGTCTATACACGCTATAGACACACTTTATAAAGATGCGCATGATGATGGTCTCCCCTACCCCGCCATATAGGGAATGGCGATTCCCTCGGTCACATGTGTTATAGCGGCTGAAATACTGGACATGGGTCAATAATAAGAACTAACGACACGCTATATACACAATATAAACACACTATAAATGAGCGAAATTGGGCAAGCCAACAAATAGAGTGAAAGCCATCCCGACATACATCTTGCCGCTACTAAAGACACGCACCATACATAATAATAAGAGTGTATATATAATATAATATCTATACATGCTAACGACACGCTATAAAGACACTACTTATAGCTATGGTCGCAAAAGAGCGTAAAGGGGAGGCCAATAGTGTTGATAGAAATACCACACACGCTCTATAGAATGTGTAGACATGTTCCATAGGATGTGCAGACACGCTATCAATAATATA
Source organism: uncultured bacterium (assembly GCA_937871295.1). GTDB lineage: Bacteria > UBP6 > UBA1177 > UBA1177 > JAKLFG01 > CALMRE01. Next base: position 1,706 of record CALMRE010000236.1, read on the forward strand.
TAAAACTTGACATTAGAGTGTCCATACACTATATAAAGAGTGTATGTTTGTAGGAAACTTGGTGCGGAGGGTTCCATGATCATCACCATCGCGAATCAGAAGGGCGGTTGCGGCAAGACCACCATCGCCACCAATCTCGCGGTCTGCTACGCGACCGCGGGGAAGAAGACCCTGCTCATCGATACCGACACACAGGCGTCGGCAATGACCTTCCGGGAGGTCCGGCCGGAAGGGGTACCGGTCTTTCAGGCGGTCCAGATAACCCGGCCGACCATACACAAGGATGTCAAGTCTCTGGGGAAGGACATAACCATTATAGACGCCGGCGGCCGGGACAACGAGGTCTACCGTTCGGCTATGTTCGCCGCCGACCTCATTGTTATACCGATACTGCCGAGCCCCTACGATATATGGAGTTCTGAGGAGACCTTCAAGCTCTATTCGGAAATATCGACCACCAAGAAGATAAAGGCCTTCGTCATGCTCAACTCCCTGCCGACCCAGAAATCGCAGAAGATGCATGCCGAAGCCCTGGACACGCTCAAGGATATTTGCAAGGAATACAACCTCAAGATACTTAAATCGGCGCTCTCTTATCGCGTCGGCTACAAAGAAAGCGCGGCTATGGGTCTCGGCGTAATAGAAAGCACCGGGGCTAATTATAAAAAGGCGGGTGAGGAGTTCCTTCTGTTCTATAAAGAACTGAATAAGGAGGCGCTGAAATGAAAAAGGAGAAGAAGCAGCATTTCCTTAAAAGCAGAAAAGAGATAATGGCGGCCAAGGTCAAATCGATCGCCGTACCGGAGCCAAAGAAGAAGGATGAGAAGATAGACGAGGCCAAGGTAGAGAGCATTATCTTTGAAAAGGTTCCCGCCGCCCAGCCTGCTCCGGCACCAAAAGAAAAGGCGGCTCCTGCCAAAAAGGCTGCGGCAAAGCCCGCGCAAGCGCCAAAAGCGCCGCCGAAACCGGTCAAGGTCGCGAAATCGGTCCCGGCCCCCAAGCTGGTAGAAGATGATCGGCCGCACCGGAAGCCGCCCGAGAGAAAGAAGCATATCAGAAGTTTCACCATATCCGATCCCGCCTACGACCCGTTCAACGAGTGGTGTAAGAGCAAGACCATCTCCATGTCGGAGATACTGGAGCGGGTACTGATAAAATTCAACCAGGACGAAGAATTCCGGAAGACCGTGGTAGCACGTATCTACGAGATGGGATAGGGTAGGGGATCCATTGCCCCGCTTTGGATAGTGTATATACACACTACATACACGCTATAAACAATAGCCGGACATCAATCTTGATATTATCTCTCCGTTCGGATATCCTTCGATGAACCATTTGGGGTAGGGGAGCCATGAGACATATTATTCTTTTCGTCATATCATTCGCGTTCTTCGGTTCGCTCATCGCAGCCGAAACCCTTACCGGGAAGGTGGTCGGGGTGACCGACGGCGATACGGTCAAGGTGTTGACCGCCGAGAAGCGGGAGGTCAAGGTGCGGCTCTACGGGGTCGATGCCCCGGAGAAGGCGCAGG
>CALMRE010000237.1 GCA_937871295.1 uncultured bacterium
CTCTGACGTTCCCGTCGGATTGGCCCTTTCGGGGGGCATCGATTCGGGGGCGATCGCCGCCTTCGCCCGCCGGCATACGGCCGATCAGTTCCACGCGTTCGGCATCGGCTATCCGGGACGCCCCCCCTACGACGAACGCGATCAGGCGAAGGCGCTCGCGAAGGATCTGGGCATCACCTTCCACGAGGTCGAACTGCGGGTCGGCGACTTCGTCGACTTCCTTCCGACCCTCGTCTCGATCACCGACGAGCCGATCGCCGACATCGCCGCCTTCGGGCACTACGCGGTCCCGCGCGCCGCCGCCGAGCACGGGATAAAGGTACTCCTTTCGGGAACGGGGGGCGACGAGGTCTTCTGGGGATACCCGTGGGTCCTCCGCTCGGTCGGCATCAATGCCTTCATGCTCCGTCATCCGTTCCTGAGTTCGTTACGATATCTTCCCCGGGGCCTGTGGACATGGGAGTCATTATGGAAGGTGCTCAGTCGCTTCCGCCTGTTCAATGCATACTCCACCTATCTGAGAGAGATCGCCATTCTGGACATGCAGAAGCCGCCGGAGCAATTGCTGTTCTATGAAATAACCGGTGAGTTCCCCTATGCGCGTTCGTTATGTGCCGGGGTGTACGGCGCCGCCATGCATACACTGCCTGCTGGCAATGCATTTCTCCCCACGGCGGCGACCGTATCGTCCGAGGAGGAGATACCGGCGACGGTCATCCGCCTTCTTTTCGATACCTATCTGACCTCGAATTGCATCGCTCTGGGCGACCGTGTCAGCATGGGGTGCGGGGTCGAGGTCCGGCTTCCCTTTCTCGATGTGCGGCTGATAGAGAGTGTCATGGCCCTGCGCCGGAGGAACTCCGATCATCATCTGGGGCACAAGGCATGGCTCCGCGCGGCGCTCCGCGATGTGCTGCCGGAAGAGATATTGACCCGCCCGAAAGCGGGATTCCGGCCACCGGTCGAGGAATGGCTCGAGGGGGTGCGTGACCGGTATGCGGGGCTGTTGCGAGGGGGGAGACTCGTCAACGCAGGGATACTTGACGCCTCGCGACTCGATCCTTTCTTGAGGGAGTGCGGGAACAACGACAATCTGCTTCTGTCTTTCCTGTACAAGATCATCCTGCTGGAGATGTGGTACCGGACGGTTGTGCGGGGAGAGGTGCTTTGATGGCGCATCCGACTGCTCCGATAGTTCTCTTCGTCTATAATCGTCCCGAACATACTCGGCGAACAGTCGAGGCTTTGCAAAAGAACATCGGTGCTGATGAGAGCGACCTTTTCATATACGCCGATGGTGCCCGGCCGGGTCAAGAAGAGAAGGTGTCGCAGGTCAGGAGATATCTCGGGAGCATCGGGGGGTTCAGAACGGTCACCGTTATTGAACGCGACAAAAACATCGGGCTTGCCGATTCCATCATCACCGGTGTCACCGAGGTGATCGAAAAGTACGGCCGCGTCATCGTACTGGAGGACGATATCGTGACCTCCCCGGTTTTCCTTTACTATATGAACGAGGCCTTGCGTCTATACGAAAATGACGGGAAGGTGATGCATGTCAGCAGTTACCTTCCTCGGACCGGTCTTTCGTGGCTCCTGCCGCCGACCTTCTTCCTGCGCTTCATGAGTTGCTGGGGATGGGCGACATGGCGGCGCGCATGGGCCAGATTCAATCCCGATGCGAAGGCGCTCTATGAGGAACTCCTACGAAGAGACGCACTTTGTGATTACAACCTAGACGGGGTCCTTTCCTTCCATGATCAACTCACTGCCAATATCACCGGGGCGATACGGACTTGGGCAACCAAGTGGTTCACCACGATTTATCTCGAAGAGGGGCTCTGCCTCTACCCGCGCAGATCGCTGGTGCAGAACATTGGTTTCGACGGGACGGGGGCCCACTGCGGTGCTGCCGGTGCGTCAAATCCCTACGAGCCTGAACTGACGGGGGAACCGATACCGGTGCGTCGCATACCGGTCCGGCAGTCGCCGATAGGGCGGTTCTCCCTGAAGCGCTTCTATGCCAATTTGTCGCGTGAACCGCTGGCATCGAAAGCGAAACGCTGGCTGTTGAAGGCACGGCAACTGGCGGTCAGAATGTACCAGCGGATAAGAGCCAAGGGGAAGGCGTTCGGGATCTTTTGCGGGCTATGCGTTGATTGGCGGAAGGAATGGATGGGTAATGATTACGGCGGATTTTACTTATGCACTAATCTCCCTCTTTCCCGGTCGAGTATTGTCTATTCCTTTGGCGTCGGGGAGGATGTTTCCTTTGATGTCGCTGTGAACGGGAGATATGGTTGTAAGATATATGCATTCGACCCCACGCCCAAATCAATTGACTGGGTAAGAAAGAATAGGGACACATTGCCTTCAGATTTTATCTTTTCCGATATCGGGATAGCGTCCTATGACGGTACGGCGGTCTTTTATCCTCCTGAAAACCCCGACCATGTGAGTTGCAGCATCGTTAAGAAAGAGGCCACCGAAAAAAGGGCATTTCAAATTCCTGTAAAAAGGCTGGCGACCATTATGCGAGAACATGGCCATCGCATGATCGATGTGCTTAAAATGGATGTGGAAGGGGCGGAATACGATATCATAGAAGACCTCCTTTCTTCGAAGATAACTGTCGGACAACTTCTGGTCGAATTTCATCACCGTTTTTTTGACGCCGGTGCTGGTAAGACGGATGTCGCGGTAAGAAAATTGTGTGCAGCCGGCTTTGTGGTGGTCGGTATATCGCCGAGCGGGATGGAGTATACCTTTGTTCATCCCCGGCACAAGAATATTCTGAGAGGTGGGATATGAAGATACTGCACATTTCCACCAATGACGCAGGCGGTGCGGGGCTTTGTTGTATCCGCATCCACAAGGGCTTGTTGTCGAAAGGCGTAGAAAGCAAAGTCCTTGTCCTGAACAAAACGCTGGATGAACCGGAATTGTACCGTTTTGAGCAAAAAAGAAAAAAGTCTCCCTTCCCGATATCTTTGGTGTTGCCCTATCTGGAATTAACGGCACGCAAGTTTCTGGGCACATCGCTCTCCCGGGCAGAGCGTTATCGAGAACGGCTCTACAGGTTGCGGGATGGGTTGCCGGTCTTTTTCACGCTCCCCGTTTCCGACAATGACCTTGCTGCCTGCTCGTTGGTACCGGATGCCGACATCATTCATCTGCATTGGGTGGCCGATTTCCTCGATTATCCTAGTTTCTTTACAAAAGTGGATAAGCCGATAGTGTGGACCGTCCATGATGAGAATCCTTACCTGGGTGGCTGGCACTATCAAAAAGCGCGAGGGAAACACCCTCTGCTTGATAAGTTCGATGATGAATTGGTCGCTATCAAACAGGCGAGCATGGCGTGTCATAAGGACATCACTATCGTCTCCCTGTCGCGTATGATGCGAGAATTTTCTCTTTCCCAGAAGTCTTTTGCGGATCGCGAGCATCGAATGGTACATAACCCGGTTGATCATAGTGTCTTTCGCCCGGTTGACAAGTCATTCTCGAGAGAGCTGTTCGGTCTTCCCAAGGACAAAAAGATACTATGCTTCGTGTCGTTCGGCCTATGGGATGCTCGTAAAGGTTTCAAGGAACTGTTGGCGGCATTGAAGAGTTTGGGACGCTCGGACATCGCCTTGTGTGTGGTCGGCGCCGGAGATGTAAAAGGCATATCGGACCTAGAGATATCCTCTCTGGGAACGGTGCGTGATGATCGTTTAATGTCTGTGGCCTATTCGGCCGCCGACCTATTCGTGATGCCCTCTTTTCAGGAGGCGTTCGCTCAATCTCCTCTGGAGGCGATGGCCTGCGGCGTGCCGGTGGTCGCGTTCCCGTGCAGCGGCACCGGGGAACTGATAAATGAAAGGAACGGCGTTCGCACGACTGACTTCACGGTCGAGTCTCTCGGGAAGGGAATTGAAAAAGCCCTGAATACCGAGTATGATCCCCTGTGGATACGGAACGACGTCATCGAGCGTTTCGGGATCGATACGATCGTTCCGCAGTATATCGACCTCTACCGGCAGGTGCTGACATGATGCTTTCCGTCGTTATCGGCAGTTATTACCGCAAGCGCTTCCTGAAGCTGGCGATAGAGAGCGTCCGCGAAGAGTGCCGCGATATCGAGCACGAGATCATCGTGGTCGACGGCGGCTCGACCGACGGCACGCTCAAGTGGCTCTGCTCCCAGAAGGACATCATCACCATTCTGCAGCACAACCGGGGAGAATGGCAAGGCAAGGAGATCAAACGCCGCTCGTGGGGCTACTTCATGAACCTCGGCTTCAAGTGCGCGCAGGGGAAATACATCTGCATGCTGAGCGACGACTGTCTGGTGGTGCCGGGGGCCATCCGCAACGGCACCGCCCTTTTCGAGCGGTCGCTGGCGGATGGCAAGAAGATCGGCGCCGTGGCCTTCTACTGGCGCGATTGGCCCGAACAGAAGAACTACCGGGTCGGCAGGACGCTGGGCTACAAACTGTTCCTCAATCACGGGTTGTTCTTAAACGAGGCGATTCGTGCCGTAGGATATTGTGATGAGAACACTTTTTTCTTCTACCATGCGGACGGCGACCTTTCCCTGAAACTCTGGCATGCCGGCCACGCGGTCGTCGCCGGAGAGGAGTCCTATGTGGAGCACTATTCCCACGCGAATATGCGCGTGAGAGCATCGAACTTGGCATCGCAGAAAGAGGACTGGGAGAACTACCTGAAGAAATGGACCGGCATATTCTATGATCCAGCAAAGGGAAATATCGGCGACTGGCTCGAAAAGGCGGCGGGCCGCGACAGCGGCATGGCGAAGAGATTCGAAAAGGCGCGGTTCTTTTGGGGGTGATGCGGACATGAGATTGCATCTGGGTTGCGGCGAGAAGTATCTGGAAGGTTATGTCAACATCGACTTCCCGCTAGAGGCCCATTCGATCCAGAAGACAACAAAGGCTGACCTGTGCGCCGACCTGCTTTCCCTGAGATACCCGCCCGGAAGCATCGAGGAGATCAGGCTGCACCATGTCTTTGAGCATTTCACCCGTCCGGTCGCCTGCGCGCTCCTTGCGGGCTGGCACCGGTGGCTGGTCCCGGGCGGCCTGCTGCATCTGGAGGTCCCCGATCTGGAGATGACCGCGAAGAAGATAAACTCCCGCTTCGTTCCGATGGCCCGGAAACTGGTCGGTATCCGTCATCTCTTTGGCTCGCACGAGGCGGGATGGGCGGCCCACTACGAGGGATATACCGCCGGGACGCTGAGGCATCTCCTGCGGCACTTCGGCTTTGTCGCCGGAACGGTATCTTTCAATGAATGGCGGGGGACCTACAATGTCGAGATGCTCGCCTCCCGGGAGAAAGGCCCAGAGGTTGGCGGCGATCCCGAGGAACGGGCGCGAAGTTACCTGCGGCAGTATCTGCTCGACGAGAGCGAGGAGTCCCTGCTCGATGTTTGGATGGTCGCCTGGCACCGGCAGTACGAACGGATGACGGACGGGGGGAAACAGTAATGGGAGGTCTCTGGCGCGCCATTCTTGGATGCTTCACTGGCGGTGCCCGCTCCGCCGCAGCACCAGCGATCGGAGGACCCGATATCGGTCTCGACAACTGCGACCCCTGTACCAACGGGGAATATTTCTTTCTCGAACAGATGGCGCGCGACTGGACTCTGCTCCTCGATGTCGGCGCCAACGAGAGTGATTACGCGGCGAAGGTGCGGGAGGTCAATCCTGCCTGCAAGGTGATTTGTTTCGAGCCGAACCTCGAACTGATACCGGACCTTCAGAAAAGGGGATTCGCCGAGATACATCATCTGGCCGTAGGCGACACCAACGGCCATATTTCCATTCACATCAACACTGCGGATCCGTCCCAGAGTTCCATTTTCCGAAAGAACCGCGACACGTTCATGCGGGCGGTTCCCTGCGTCAGGCTGGATGATTTCTGCAGTTCCCGCGATATGGGACACATAGATCTTGTTAAGATAGATACCGAAGGGAACGAGATAGCGGTTTTGCGCGGCATGAGCCGCCTTATCGCGAATACCGCCGTGGACCTGATCCAGTTCGAGTACGGCGGGACCTACCGCGACGCAGGGACCTCGCTGAAGGATGCCTTCGATCTCCTTGAGGAGCATTATGTCGTCTGCCTGCTGTGTCCGCAGGGACTGTTGCCCTGCATGTACGGTGCGGCGCAGGAACATTACCGCTATTCGAACTGGGTCGCCGTCTCGAGGAGGATATATGGCCGCTAAAGTCTCGGTCGTCATCCCTACATGGAACCGCGGCTACTGCATCGCGCGGACCATCGAAAGCGTCCTCGCCCAGACCTTGGGAGAACTGGAGGTGCTCGTCTGCGACGACGGCTCGACCGACGACACGGCCGACATCGTGCGGCGGATCACCGATCCCCGCGTGAGGTGGGTGCCCGGCCCGCGCGGAGGCCGCCCCGCCATCCCGCGCAACCGCGGCATCCGCGAGGCCTCCGGCGAGTGGATCGCGTTCCTCGACAGCGACGATGTCTGGCTGCCCAACAAACTGGCGATGCAGATGGCGCAACTCCGGCGAACCGGCCTTCGCGCCTCCGCGGCAAACGCCTTGCGTCTGCTTCCGAACCAGAATGTGACCGGCGCCTATCTTCCGCGCGAGAAGGAGACCGTCACATTTGCAGAGATGGCCGCAACGAACTGGGTCATCTGCAGTTCGGCGGTACTTCATCGCTCGCTTTTCGACCGTATCGGGTTCTTTCCGGAAGCTCCCGAGATGAAGGCGATAGAGGACTACGCCTATTGGCTCCGCGTGGCCACCTGCGGCGATATCGCCTACTGCTCGATACCACTACTCTACTATACCGACGACCCCTTGCAGTCGATTCGCCAAGAGGCTTGGATCGATGTCGGGATACAGCGCCGACGAGTTCTCGCGGATTTTCAGGCATGGTCCGGTACTGTGCTTTTAAAAGAAGATGCCGCCGACAGGACGCGTATGCTTTCAGAAGAATTTTTCTCGCCGAAAGGATCGCAGACTACTCGGCCGCAGAAGCAAAGAATTATCGACAACTTCTTTGGACTATTAGGGAGGAAGAAATGACCGCACAGGTACGGAAGCGGGTCCTAGTCACCGGGGGCGCCGGCTTCATCGGTTCGGCGCTGTGCGAGAAACTGCTGGGCATGGGGCATGATGTCATCTGCCTCGACAATTTTTTCACCGGATCCAAGAACAACATAGTCCATCTTCTGCCCAACCCCTTCTTCGAGATCGTCCGGCACGATATCACCGTGCCCATATTCCTTGAGGTTGACGAGATATACAACCTTGCCTGCCCGGCGAGCCCGGTGCACTATCAGTACGATCCAGTCGCTACGGTCAGGACCTCGGTCATGGGCTCCATCAATATGCTGGAGATGGCGAAGAGGGGAAGGATACGGATCCTGCAGGCATCGACCTCGGAGGTGTACGGCGATCCGGAGGTCCATCCGCAGACTGAAGATTATCGCGGGAATGTGAACCCTATTGGGCCCCGTTCCTGCTACGACGAGGGGAAACGGTGTGCCGAGACGCTGTTCTTCGACTACTACCGGCAGTACCATATACCCATCAAGGTGGCGCGCATCTTCAATACCTACGGGCCCCGCATGAGCGAAAACGACGGCCGGGTCGTGAGCAACTTCATCGTGCAGGCGCTCCGGAACGAGGAGATCACGATCTACGGCGACGGCCGGCAGACGAGGAGTTTCTGTTATGTGGACGACATGGTCGTCGGATTGGTAAAACTGATGGAGAGCGACGAGGGCTTCACCGGGCCGGTCAATCTCGGGAACCCCGGCGAGATATCGATGCTCGACCTCGCGCAGCGCATCGTCGCGCTTACCGGCTCCTCGAGCAGGATATGCTTCAAGCCCCTGCCGCAGGACGATCCGGTGCGCCGGCGGCCCTCCATCGCGCTGGCCGAAGAGCGCCTCGGGTGGCGGCCGACTGTGCCGCTGGAGGAAGGGCTGAAGCACACGGTAGACTATTTCCGGAGTGTGGTGGGATGAAGGAGCGTTCTCCGGTCGTCAGCGTCCTCATGCCGGTCTACAACGGCGAGCGGTACCTTGCGGCGGCGATGGAGAGCATCCTCGCGCAGACCTTCGGCGACTTCGAGTTCCTCGTCATCGACGACGGCTCGACCGACGGTTCGATGGGTATCGCTGCAGGCTATGCCCGCGCCGATGCGCGTATCCGGTTGCTCAAGAACGCTCGCGAGAAGGGAATTGCGGGGGCGCTTAATACCGGTATCGGAGAGGCTCGGGGAGATTTCATCGCTCGCATGGACGCCGACGATATCTCTTTTCCTGAGCGTCTGGCGCGTCAGGTCGCATTCTTGAGAAACAATCCCGAACACGCCCTCGTGGGGACATGGGCCGAGATATGGGTGGAGACCGAAAAATCGTTCCGTTCTCATCGGCATCCCTCCTCGGATTCCCTTTTGAAGACGCTGTTGCTGTTCAACAACCCCTTCGTCCACAGTTCGGTCATGTTCCGCGCCGATGTGGCGCGCGAGTTGGGTGGGTACGCCACCGGGAGGACGGGGAGGTTCACCGAGGACTACGAGTTCTGGAGCCGTATCGCGCGGGTCCGGAGGATCGCGAACATCCCCGAGTTCCTCCATGTCTACCGGGAACAGGCCGGCAGTATCACCGACCGCCGCAGAAACAGTTATACCGATTCGATCGTGGCGATAAGTGTCGCGAACATAGAGTCGCTGCTCGGGGAGAGGCGTGGCCGCGTCATCCGCGACATCGTCCGTATGTACCACAAGGAGTTCGGCTCCTATGAGACGGGAGCGGGGGAGACGCTCCGTTTCGCGGCGGAACTCCTGATGAAGGCGTGGGGCGCCTACGGCTTCGATCCGCGGGGCATCCGGCTATACGGGAAGATGTTCGTCGGGATACTCAAGAATTACTGTCAAAACCGTCGTTTCGTCAGAGGCCATGCGAATACTTCACACGGTTGAATCCTACCTGCCCGCGCGGCACGGTATGCAGGAGGTGGTCTCGCAGATATCGGAGCGGCTGGCGCACCGCGGTCATGAGGTGACGGTCGCGACCTCTGCCCATCCCGAGCGCCGCGAGGCGGTCATCAACGGCGTCCGGGTGGAGGGTTTTGCCGTCTCCGGAAACATGGTGCGTGGATATGGCGGTGAGCCGGCAGAACAGGAACGCTACCGGCGGCTCCTGCGCGAGGGCCCCTTCGATGTCGTGACGAATTTCGCGGCGCAGCAGTGGGCGACCGATCTCGCCCTGCCGATACTCGGCGACATCGCTACGCGGAAGGTCCTCGTGCCGACCGGCTTCTCGGGCCTTTTTCTCGACCGCTACCGCGCCTATTTCGAAAAGATGCCCGGCTGGATGCGGCAGTATGACATGAATGTGTTCCTTTCGGATGTTTATCGAGATGTGCGATTTGCCGAAGAACATGGAGTTGGGAACAGGGTGTTGATACCGAACGGTGCTGCCGAGGAAGAATTTTGCGCGGAATACCCTTTTTCGTTGCGGGAACGATGGGGGATCCCTTCAGATGCATTTTTGGTGTTGCTGGTTGGATCTCACACCGGAATGAAAGGGCACAAGGAAGCTGTCAGGATATTTGACGATGCCGAGATATCGAACGCTGTTTTGTTGATCGTAGGAAATCACCCATGCGGAGCGGTCACTCCTTTTTCGTTGCGGTTATGGGCCAGAAGTGTGGCGAGAAGCCTTTTTCGGAATATGCAAGACGAATGTCCGCGATTTTGCTATAAGGCGGAAGCGATGTTTAACGGAAAGAAAGAATGGCAACGGGCTGAGAAGAGAATTGTCATAAAGGACCTGTCCCGTGCCGAAACGGTCAGGGCTTATCAAGAGGCAGATATTTTTCTCTTTCCTTCTCGTGTAGAATGTTCTCCGATCGTATTGTTCGAGGCGATGGCGGCCCGAACACCGTTTCTGTCCACCGATGTGGGGAATGTCGCCGAAATATCTAAGTGGACCGGCGGCGGTTGGATATTGCCCACGAAACATGACTCACATGGCTATGCCCATGCTGACATCGCAGGTTCGGCCAGAATGCTGGAAGAACTTTGGCGTGATGCCGAAAAACGGAGAGGGATGGCTGATATGGGGCATTCCGCATGGCGCACCCGTTTTACTTGGGATTCGATCGCGCGGCAGTATGAGCGTATGTATTTTGACCTGCTGGCAGTATAGGCCTCAAAAAAGGAGATGATTCGCGGAACCATGCGCTGCCTGTTTTGGAAAAAGAAAGAAAAAAGATATGAAAATCCGCTTATCAGGGAGGATGCTACTCGGGCGGAATTGAACAAATGGAAAACTTCCGAGTTCGTTGTAGAAAGAATTGTGCCCTTCGCAGGATATGTGCCTTATCCACTTGATGAACTTATGTTGATGGTAGAAGCGGTTTGCATAGTAAATCCGTCCTTGATATTTGAGTGGGGTACCCATATCGGCAAATCGGCATGGATATTCCATGAAACATGCCGGTGTTTTCATGTTAACGCAGAAATTTATTCGATAGATCTTCCTGATTCGGTCGAGCATGCGGAACATCCGCACGAGGAGCGCGGCAGAATGGTACGAGGACTCAAAGGCGTGACCTTACATCAGGGAGATGGGGTCACAACAGCTCTTTCTTTGTTGAGTCAAGAGAATCGTCGTGGCGGAAGGGCCCTTTTCTTTCTTGACGGAGATCATGCTTACCAATCGGTTAGGCGTGAACTGGAGGCTATCCTGACGACGACTTGTTGGCGTGGCATATTGGTGCACGATACATTTTTCCAGACCGAAGAGGCGCAATACAACATCGGTCCGTATCAGGCTGTCCGCGATATATTCTGCGATAAAAACGATGTGGTTGTCCATTCAACGGCGATGGGGCTTCCTGGGATGACCTTGATTTTGCCCAAGGATGGTTGATGAAGTTCTGCGTGGCGAGAAATTCTGTGCAGCTCCGCCTTTGCGGTGGTCTGGGCAACCAGGTGTTCCAGTATGCGGCGGGACGCTCGCCCTCCCTGCGGCTGAAGGTGCCTCTGTTCTTAGAATTGAACTGGTTCGAGGAAATATCGGGTGACACCACCCACCCCTTAGAGTTGCACCGTTATCCGATTTGTGCGACATGGGGGACCGGTGGCGGCGCGATACTGCCGACCCTCCATGACGGGAATGGCTATGCCCATGCCGCTATCGGCGGCTCTGCTACGATGCTCGAAGATATGTGGCGTGATGCCCACCGGAGGAGGGGAATGGCCGATGCGAGACACGCCGCGTGGCTTGAACGGTTCACCTGGGGAAAGATAGCGGATGACTATGAACATATGTTCCCTAAATTAATGGGAAGCGACAAATGACGCCCCTTGTTGCTGGAGCACAATATTGGGACGAGAAGTTTGCCAAGACGATGACGCATCACTCGAGACAAAACACCAAGATCAGCAGAGATTTTCTTTCGAATATAAAAGAACCGCTATTCTTTTCAGACAAGAACAGATTGTTCAGGCAAGTTATATTTGCTTCAGAGAATACGCTTGATTTCGGCTGTGGCACCGGCGAATTGAGTTTCTTGCTGGCGACATATAACGGCAAGAAGTACAAGGGTGTGGATTTCTCGCCCAAGGCCATAAATTTCGCAACCGCTCGGTACGCTTCGAAAAATATAGAGTTCAGAGCCGGCAACCTTCTTGACGGCACACTGAAACTCGATGAACATTTTGATCTTTGCGTTACCTCAAATGTGTTGGAGCATTTTGCCGATCCGTGGTCAGTATGCGACAGACTTTTTTTGTTGGCCGACCGCCTCATAGTGCTGGTTCCCTACAAGCAACCGGTAACCGATGGATATGAATTCGAAGGAGGGGCGGGGCATGTTTTTTGTTTTGATGAGCGAAGATTCAGAGAGCGTTATGCTGTTAGTGCTTACTTCGTATTCAAAACTTCTGGATGGAGATACAGTTCATTAGGTGAGCGGCCGCGGCAGTTGGCCGTATTGCTGGAAAACAAAGCGAACGCGAGGGAAACACAATGAAGAAGTTCATGGTCACCGATATACGATGGGCTTCTGAAGGTGAGTTCTCTTTGCCTTTTTGGCGTGATTGGAACAAGAAAAATCGATCCGATTCATGGCAAAAGACATGGGCGGGACCCTATCTTGCATCTAGGCTGCCGGGAGCAAAACGATCTGATCTGCCCGGTTTTTCCCATATTATCGAAGATATCGCGATGCTCGTTGAAGGAGCGGAACATCGCGCGGTTTTTGCCGTCGATGTAGGCGATGTCTCGGGATTGCCGATACGGCGGTTGTATGAGTTGGAGGAATTTCTTGGTTGTCGTATCCCGCCACTGCCATTCAATGCGCTTCGTTCCGATTCGTCGGTCCTTAGAAAATATGGTCAGCGGCCGAATGAAAAATATAACCATATACGGGTGCTTGCTTTTACCCTTGATGCGGTTGACACGCCCCGTTCCGTTGCGATACTGATACCGCATTGGGAGAGTTATCGTTTCCTGAAACCCTGTTTGGAATACATGGAGAAACACAGAAGCCCCTTACTCGACGAGCATGTCTATGTGCTGGACGATGAAAGTGAGGACGGAAGTTTTGAGCAAGGCAGAAAAGATTTTGCGCACGATCCGCGAATAGAGTTTCATCGCATTCACAGGGCGAACAAAAAGAGCGACGCCGATGTGGGATTTCTTCTTGATGAGGGCTTGAAACTGGTCAAGGAACAGTTCGTCGTGATGCTGGATGCCGACACGATCCCGCTCTCTCCCGATTGGATATCCTTTCCGATATGGCTTCTGGAACGCTATCGGTGCAGTTCGGTGGGTTCTGACTCGGGATTTTCGCAGAATTACTACCATGACGCATGGGCTACTCCGCTCTGGCAGCCCGAGCCAGGGTATCCTCCCAGTGCGGCGTTGTATGATAATGAATGGTTCAGCATCACGAATAATCTCTATAGGACAATGCGTACGGCCGATGCGAAGGTTGCCTCAGAAAATATTGGTTTTGCCCGATCCAACGGAGCGAGAAAGACGCTGTACAAGTATCTTCGCGGTGCCCACAACCTTGTCATGAAAAAAGGTGGACCATTGCGAATGATTTATCGCACATTGTTCCGGGGAACATCTCTTGGACGGGTCATCAACAGCAGATATCCTTACCTCCCGAAGGGTTGTGACAACGGAGTTGCGGCGAATCATTTCATTGACATCAACCGACTCGGTCCCAAGTTTAATATGCCGGTGACCAGTTTCATCGGGCTTACCCCGCGAACCGGTATCTTCGGGCAGAACATCGCGGGGCTGCTGTTCCACTTCGCCTTGAGTACGCGGGCCCTGTCGCGAGAACGACGGGAGATTCATGAGACCGGAGATGCCTATTCCCATTGGGTCGAACGTCTTTTTGCCGCTGAAGTTTCCGATCCGGCGGTCATCGAAGAGATGCTTACTGTTAGTGCCGTTTTTAAGCCCGGTGGATATGACGGCACTATTCCGGCAGATTGGTATCGAGGAGAATACGAACGACTACAGAGATTCTTTGAGCAATATAGGGCGGAGAGCGCAAAGCGATGATAACGGTTACTCTCTGCGGTGGATTGGGCAATCAGATGTTCCAGTATGCAGCGGGGCGCTCGCTCTCTCTGCGGCTGAAGGCGCCACTGTTCCTCGAGTTGCGCTGGTTCGCGGAAAGATCGGGGGACACCGCGCGTCCCTTCGAGTTGCACCGGTACCCGATCCGCGCGACATGGGGAACTCTCGGACTGTGGGAGCGATTGCGGCGGCGCGTCGCCGGAGTACCGCGTATCTTCACCGAACGCGATCTCTCTTTTGACGCGGCCTTTCACGCGCTCACTGTCCCCGTGTCACTAAATGGGTATTTCCAATCGGAGAAATACTTTCCCGGCATTCGGGAGACGCTGCTGGCGGAATTCGTTCCGCGCGAACCGCTGCTCGAAGAGGATCATCTTCTGAAGGAGGAGATGGCGTCCCACGCCTCGGCGGCCCTCCATGTGCGGCGCGGCGACTATGCGAACAGCCCCTCGACGCAGGCGTTTCATGGTCTGCTTGATATACCCTATTATGAACGGGCGGTCGCCTTCGTCTCCGCGAAGAGGCCGGTGGACCGCCTCTATGTGTTCTCGGACGACATCCTTTGGGCGCAAGATCACCTCCGTTTCGACCGCCCGATACGATTTGTCTCGACCGGCTCCGGCATCCGCGACATGCACCTAATGAGTTGTTGCCGGCATCAGATCATCGCGAACAGTTCCTTCTCGTGGTGGGGTGCATGGCTGAACACGAACCCCGATAAGGTCGTTGTCGCGCCGGAACGCTGGTTTGCCGACGAGAAGGCGGAGCGACAAACCGGCGATCTGATCCCGACTGGGTGGGTGCGGTTATGAGCGCCACTCCGTTAGTTTCGGTCATCCTTCCCGCCTACAATGCCGGGCGGCATATCGGGGCGGCGATAGCGAGCATTCTAGCACAATCGTTCGGCGACTTTGAACTGCTCGTTATTGACGATGGTTCGGCCGACGGTACAGTCGGAGCGGTTGAGAAATTCGACGATCCGCGTATCCGCGTGCTCCGCAACGACGGCAATCGCGGCATCGTTTTCTCGCTGAACCGCGGCATCGAAGAGGCGCGTGGGCGCTACATCGCCCGGATGGATGCCGACGATATCGCCCGCCCGGAACGACTGGCGCGTCAGGTCGCGTTCATGGATGCTCATCCTGAGGTTGGGCTGTGCGGTTCGTGGGCCCGCAAGTTCGTCCCGTACGGGCCGCGCTGGACACAGAAGGCGCCCGCGAGTTCCGACGAACTGAAAGCGGCACTTTTGTTTGCAACCCCCTTTGTCCATCCGACGGTGATGATGCGCCGCTCGGTGCTTGATGAGCATCGCCTGCGTTATGATCCCGCCTTCCCCGCGGTGGAGGATTATCGTCTCTGGTGCGAGATGGCGCTCGTGACCGGGGTGGCGATCATTCCCGATGTGCTACTCGACTACCGGGTGTCGTTTTCGAGCGTCACCGGCGCGGTCTTTCTTGATCCCGAACGATTGGCGCGTCGCCGCGAGATTCTTTTGAAACTTTGGTCCGACTATATCGAGAAAACGCTGGGGATCATTCCAAATAGAGAACAACTCGACGCGCACGCCTGCCTCTACGACCGTAGATTCGCTCGGGTGTCGCCCGATAGGATCGAGACGGCACGCCGTTGGCTGGACTTTCTGCAACAGGCGAACGGGGAACGGAGGTTCTTCGATGGCGCGGCGTTTGCGACGGTTTGTGACGAAGCAAAGCGATCACTTGTTGCCGTTTCACCGGCCGATAGGGTGCGGCGCGTACTGATAGGGTTACTCGGGAAATAGCATGTTCGACAAACCGACACTCATCATCACGCATTCCTTTCCGCTGTCGGCCGACGACTATAGAGGACGCTTCATTGACGAGTTGTTGCCGCGCGGGGGAGATGCAGTGCCGGTGGTCGTCCTGACCCCCGACCCGAACGGCTCCGGGATCGATGTGATCGGATCGGTGACGATACACCGTTTTCGGTGGCCGCACGGTTATCTGGCGGGACGGCGGATATATAACCCCCGCGACTTGATAGTCTTTCTTAAAATGTTGCTCATTTTTGTCATTAAGGCGACAAAAATTGTCAAGGCGTATCAGATTCAACATCTTTTTGCCTGTTGGGCGATCCCCGGCGGGCTGGCTGCGCTTTTTGTCAAGGTGCTCACCGGAGTTCCCTATACGCTGTGGGCGTTGGGGACAGATATAAGTAAATTCAAGAGGATACCGCTTCTTCTGCGGACCATTTTCCATTTCGCCGACCGGATATATGCCAACAGCGAATTTCTGCGGGGAGAGATGCGGCGGTTGACCGCGCGACCGATCGATATCCTGCCGACGCGGAGTCGTTTGCCGGAGCCGGTGGTGCCGCAGAACCCTATCGAGATGCCGGAAGAAATGTTGGTGGTGTCCTTCGTCGGCCGATTGGAGCGGGTGAAAGGGATAGATCGGTTTATAGAGATGGCTAAGCGTGTCAAGGGCGCACGGGCCGATGTCTTATTTCTTGTGTTTGGCGATGGCTCGCTCAAGGAATTGGTGACGGCGGCGGAAAGAGAGGGGCTCGTGCGATGGGCGGGGCAGGTGAGTCCGGGTGAGTTGGCCTATTATGCCCGACGGATAGATGTGCTGTGTATCACCTCGCGTGAGGAGAGCATGCCGGTGGTGGTGTGGGAATTCATCGGGAAATGCGGAATACTATCCTTTAATGTCGGTGACATAGCGACACATCTGCCGCCCGAAGCGATAATGAGCGATGAGGATGAGTTCGTTCAACGGTTATCGAAAATAGGTAAGAAAGGTCAGTAGGTCCGGTTGCGTTCCCAGTCGAGCGCGGTACGACAGATAAGTTCCAACGAATCGTAGGCCGGTTCCCAATGCCATGCCGTGCGCACTTTTGTATTGTCGGCGATGAGTTTTGCCGGATCGCCGGCGCGGCGCGGACCTTCAACAACTTTGAAATCGACGCCGCTTACCCGTTTCATCGTGTCGAGCACTTCGCGAACGCTATAGCCATGACCATACCCGCAGTTGAAGATGTTGGTCTCACCGCCCTTATCGAGGTGGTCAAGCGCTCTCACATGCAGTTGCGCAAGATCGGAAACATGAATATAATCGCGGATGCCGGTGCCGTCGGGGGTGGAAAAATCGGTACCGAAGATCGCTATCTGCTCTCTCTGGCCGAGGAGGGTCTGGGCGGCGACCTTGATAAGGTGGGTGGCGTCGGGGAAGCTTTGGCCGATACGGCCGTCGGGATCGGCTCCCGCTACATTGAAATAGCGCAGAATGACCGCCTTAAAGCGATCGGGGAAAGCGCGGGCGGTGTCGAGCAGGACCCGTTCGCTCATCAGTTTGCTCATGCCGTAGGGATTTATGGGGGAGAGGGGACTCGTTTCGGAGACCACCCCGTTGTCGGGTTCCCCATAGACCGCGGCGGTCGAAGAGAAGATGAACTTGCCGATCCCGTATTTTACGCAGAGCTGGATGAGATTGGTGGTATTGACGGTATTGTTCAGGTAATATTTGAGCGGGTCGGAGACCGATTCGGGGACCACGATATGGGCGGCGAAGTGAATGACGGCATCAAAACGGCCGTTCTTCAGCAGGTCTTCGACCGCTTTTGTATCGGCGAGGTCTATCGGTACGAGGTCGCCGTGAAGCAGTGCCGCGCGGTGGCCGGTCGAGAGGTTATCAAGAATGGTTGTCTGATGGCCGGGGATATCTCCAAGTAATTTAACAAGATGGGAGCCGATATAGCCGGCTCCGCCGGTCACGAGCAGTCGCATGGGCACTCTCCAATCCGAAGAACGATAGTGTCAAAGTAACCGGAGAAAAGAAATAAAGCAAGAAAAGCGTCCCGCGGGAACGGGGTTTGCTTATTTCTCCCGTCGATGGAAGTTTTTTGTTGTAAGCAAAGGGGGAATACCATGGGTCGTGTTACGAAAGGGATGACCTTGATCGAGGTGATGATGGTCATTTTGATAATGAGCCTTCTCGCTACAATAGCGATGCCGATGTATGGCGATTATACCAAGAGATCGAGAACGGCTGAGGTTCCCATGGTGCTCAAGTCGTTGGCGCAGACACAGATAGGTTTTTACGAATCCGAAGGGCATTATGCGGCCGAACTTCTGACTCTGGGGTGGAAAACCAACAATGGGCTAGCCGAGGCCAATAGGGCCAACGGAGCATACTACTTCTTTAGCACCGCCGGTATCCCCGGATGTGATCCCGGGGCTGGGTGGGCGCCCGTCCCCGACGGACTTGCCTTGGCGACCGCGATGTTTCCCCAAACGGTTCCCGACGATCAGCAGGCTGCCTGTATGGGGGCCGATCTGCAATATCTGACCAACGAGCCGGATTAATTCTTCTCGCAAGCCTTAAAGCAACTTTTACAGGTTTTCTCGAGATAGTCCAATTTAAGGTTCTTCGTGTGGTCGCATCCGAGACTGCCCAGACAATTCGAACAGGTGGCGATGCGGTTCTGATCGCAGGCTTCGCCCCCCTGTTCAAGCAGGAGTAACCCGAAGCGGGGCATTGTCTGGTCCGTGCATCTTTTAGTGAATGCTTCCTTGCCTTCGCGGCATTCGGTGGATCTGGCACAGTAGGCGGCCGCGATGGCGGTCGCCGCCTGCTTGATATGGCCCGGGATGACCGATCTGTCGGTCTTCAGGTCCTTATACTGATAGTAGGCGAAATAGCCGGCGGCGGAGGCGATAATTACCATGCCGATGACGATAAATATCGAAGGGGCGTTTTTTTTGACCTCTTCGACGACGTTCTCTTCTTTTCCCTTCTTCCGTTCTTCGGCCATGCGGCGTTCCGCATCGGCGCGTTCCGCGAGATATTGTTTCAGGTCGGGAGTCTCGGCAAGCGACGCGACGGTGTTGCCGTGGATGTCGGTGGTCTGTAGCGATGCGTTCCGGGCGAGCAGCATCTCGATGATGTCGCGATGGCCGAAGCGGACCGCGATCATGAGGGCAGTGCGGCCTTCATTGTTCTGGACATTCATGTCGTCGATCTTGGGAAGCATCGTACGGACGAGTTCGGTGGCCCCTTTCGCGGCCGCCTGCATAAGCGGGGTGTAGTTGGTGGAGGAGGCAATGTTGACCTTCACCCCTTTCGAAAGGAGATATTCCGCGACCTCGAAATGGCAGTCGCTTAGGGCCAGCATGAGCGGTGTGCGGCCGTCCTTGCCCGGCGCTTCGGTGTTCGCGCCGCGATCGACCAGCAGTTTGACTATCTCCAACGCTCCGATCCCGGCGGCTATCTGAAGGGGGGTCCGATCATTTTCATCGGTCGAGGCGAGGTTCGTCTTGTTTTCGAGGAAGGTGAGCACCGCGCTCATTTCTTTACGATGAATGGCCTCGAATATATTCTGGGGAGGGGCGTAGGTTTCGTCGACCGTCGGCGGCAGGATAGGGGGATCGACGGGATTTTCTTCCGCGGGGATCGCCGGGGTATCGGCCTCCGGGGCTACTGCGGTGTCGGCCGGTTTTTGTCCGTTCTCCTCTTCCGAGGGTTGGTCGTCGGTGAACAGGGGGGTCTCTTTTTCTTTAGCGTCCGTCATGATGGCTCCCCACAAAAATAACAGCCGTATCGATTATAATTTTCCCTGCGGCAAAAGCCAGAAAATTGTTGTGGTATCGCTGTTTTCAGCCAAGCGGAGGGAAGGCGGGCTTGCGGCGCCGGAGATCGGCCAGTTTGCGCCGACCGGCCGGGGAGAGGGTGAATACCATTTTGCGTTTGTCGTCAAGTCCTGCGGCGCGCTCGATGAGAACTTTCTTTTCCAGCGCGCCCAGTACGCGCGACATCCGCGAAAGCGAGATGCCGAGTTCTTCGGCCATCTCACCGCTGTTCCTGCTGTTTTTGTCGAGCGAACAGATGGCGAGCGCCTCGTTGATGGAAAGGCCGAAATCCTTTTTCAGCAGTACCTCAAAGGCGTAGATCGCCCGGAACATCTCTTTAAGTTTGCACAACTCCTTCATGGCGCCTCCGTAGGGATCGGCCGGCGGACAGGTCGCTTGCCGGTGGAAACTATATCATGGGGGGGAGACTTGTCAAGAAGAGTTCTAAAAACTTTTGAAAAAACAATGCGCTTATGCTACAGTCGGGCCGATCTTTTCTTTTTGGCGGGGAACGGGATGTTTTTCGGCGGTTATCGCAGCGTGCTTATTCTCATGGCGTATCTCTGTTGTTTCGGGCAACTCGTAGCTGCGGAAGAGACGGGCTTGCCGGAGTTGCCGCTGTCGAAGGAGTTCCGGCATGTGTCGGCCGGCTATCAGCATTCTTGCGCCGTTTCCACCGCTACAACGCTGTACTGCTGGGGCAACAATGCCGCCGCGCAATTGGGAACGGACGATCAGCAGGATCATTTCTCGCCGACCGCAACGGCGGCCACTTCGCTGAACTGGGACCGCGTGAGCGCCGGTCGTTTCCACAGTTGCGCCATCGCCGCGAAGAACGGAGAACGGCGTCTCTACTGCTGGGGAAGCAACGGGAGCGGCCAACTCGGGACCGGCGATGACCGATCCGGCCCGAAACCGCTGGAGGTGAAGGGTGGCTTCACCGACTGGCTGCAGGTGACCTCCGGCATTTCCCACTCCTGCGCCATCCGCAGTGAAGGCGGGCGTAACGGTCTCTACTGCTGGGGGGAGAATAAGGCGGGGCAGGCGGGCGATCCGTCGTTCAATATCGTTAGAACGCCTCGTCCGCTGACCGGGAAACAATATGGTTGGGGCTATGTCACCGGCGGTTTTTCTCATACCTGCGCCATACGGGATGAAGAGGGAAAAAAGAAACTCTACTGCTGGGGCGCCAACAGCGACGGGCAGTTGGGTGTCGGTGTGGTCGACCGGGCGCATCCCGGACCGGTCGAGGTGAGCGGCGGTTTCGACGACTGGACGGCGGTGTCGGGCGGCTACTACCACACCTGCGGTATCCGCGATGAGGGCGGTGCGCAAAAACTCTATTGCTGGGGCAACGGCGCCACGGGTCAGCGGGGTGACGGTGGATCGGGCAGAGGGGCGACGCCGGTGCCGCTCGCGGGCGACAACGGTTCGTGGCGTGCATTGGCGGCGGGATCGAATCATACCTGCGCCATCCGCGATGAGGGTGCCGACCGGGCCCTTTACTGCTGGGGCGATAACCGGTACGGTCAACTCGGCGTCGGCGGGGAGGATCGCTCCAACAAGCCGGTGAAGATAAAAAGCGTCTACAGCGACTGGTCCCAGCTGTCGGCGGGGGAGACCCATACCTGCGCCGTTCGCGAGAAGAGCGGCCGCTATCAGACCTTCTGCTGGGGGCGCAATCAGTACGGCCAGTTGGGCGACGGGACCGACGAGAGCCGTTTCGTTCCGACCGAGGTGACGAATGAACAGCCGAAGAAAGATAACCGGAACGGCGACAGATAAAAATCACGCCGCACACAGGAGGATAGCATGAAAAACACACCCGATCCGATCACCGGACTATTCGGTTTTCTCGACGAGAGTCCGACCATGTTCCACGCGACCGAGGCCATCGTCCGGCGGCTTGAGGCGGCGGGCCTCACGCGGCTCGACGAAGGCGACGAATGGGCGCTGAAGAGCGGCAAAGGCTATTGCGTCGTCCGCAACGATGCGGCGGTCATCGCGTTCCGCGTCGGCCGGAAAAGTCCGTGGCAAAGCGGCTTCATGATGGCGGGGGCCCATACCGATAGCCCGCTACTCAAGATAAAGCCCGAGGCCGAAAGCATCGGCAAGAATGTCGTCCGCGTCGCGACCGAGATCTACGGCGGCCCCATAGTCTCGACCTGGCTCGATCGCAATCTCGCCGTCGCCGGTCGGGTGATGGTGAAGGGGAAACAGGGCTGGGAGGCGCGTATGGTCGATACCGAACGGGCGGTCGCGATAGTGCCTAATCTGGCGATACACATGAACCGCGAGGTCAATAAGGGCTTCGAATACAATCCGCAGAACCACTTGCAGGCGGTGTTGTGCGCCGACGCGAAGGGGGGCGACGGCTGGCAGGTGCTCAAGGGTCTGGTCGCCGAGGCGATCGGCGTGCCGGTGACCGCCGTGGGCGAGATGGATCTCTATCTCTACGATCCGCAGCCGGCGGTACGGTTCGGCCGCGACGACGAGCTCTATTCGTCGGGGCGCATCGACAACCTCGCCTCGTGTCATGCGATACTCGCGGCGTTCCTCGACGCCAAGCCGGGCGACGCGACGGCGGTGGCGCTGTTCTACGACAACGAGGAGATCGGCTCGCGCACCCCGATGGGCGCCGACAGCGGCTTCACCGCGACGGTCCTCGAACGGATCGTCATGGCGCACGACGCCGGTCGCGAGGAGTTCCACCGGGCGCTCGCCAATTCGTTCCTCGTTTCCTGCGACGCGGCCCACGCGCTGCACCCCAATTTCCCCGAAAAACACGACCCGGCTTATGCGCCGCTCATGAACGGCGGCCCGGTCATCAAGGTGAGCGCCGGGTTCAAGTACGCGACGACCGCCGTCACGGCCGAGAGGTTCCGTGAACTGTGCCGCCGCGCCGGAGTGCCGTGTCAGAAGATCGCGAACCGCTCCGATGTCCCGTCGGGGAGCACCATCGGCCCGATGACGACCGCCGCTCTTTCGGTGCCGGGGGTCGATGTGGGGGTGCCGATGTGGGCGATGCACAGCATCCGCGAAACGGCGGGAACGCGCGATCACCTGTCGCTCATCGCCGCGCTGAAGGAATTGTACCGCTAGATATTTAGTCTTTGTTCCGCACACAGATCGTGCGGATCCCATTCGCATTCGTATCCTTTGCCATGTCGGGTCGGACAATGCCGTACTTGAATTCGACAAGCCACACCTTCGTGATGTCTTTCGCGTTGGTGGTGGAACTCCAGAAATAATCTTCGACTATCGTCGGGAAGGTGGTGACATGCTCCGGTTCGACGCCGTAGGTGATGAGGCTCTCCAGTTCATTGATGTCGGGTAACCGCCAATCGGTTTTCTGGGCGTGGTTGAGCGACGCGCAATAGGAGAGGGCGTCGGTCCAGATCCTTTCGTCGTAAGAGAAGATCATCTGCCAGACGAGGCCGGTCAGAGTATCTTCGATGACGGTGTCGGCTCCGGCGGTCGTTTGTTGCCAGCGTTCTATTGGTCGTTCAGTCAGATAGGTCCACGGCGAACTGACGCAGCGCACCAGATGGGTCGTCTCGGGGGGATCGGAGTAGGACATGCCGTCGCCCGAGAAGTCGACATAGTAGTAGTTGTACCCGTGTTTCGTGCCGGTCCAGAAGGTGTTGGCGGGGGTCGCGGGAAAATAGAATCCGTCGATGAGCGGGTCAACGGAGTTCGCGTCGAACGCCAGCAGACTCAGCAGTTCCTGCCGCGTCGGAAGCCGCCAGTCGGTGCGGTCGCCGTAGTTGCCGCCGGCGAGCCCCGTACAGTAGGCGTCGGCGTCGCTCCACGAGCGTGCGGTGGTGTCGGGCGTTTTCTGCCACCAGAGTTTGGTCTGGTTGTCCTCGATGAGCGTCGGGCCGGAGGTGGTCCGGTTCTGGAATTCGCGGCCGCCGCCCGAATAGTTCCCGTCCTGACCGTAGAACTGGCTGCCGTCCGACGGGCAGGTGACCGCGCCGGTCAGATTGTAGCAACTGGTCTGCACGGTGTCGATGATGTGCCAGCAGAGCTCGCCTTCGTTGCAGGCGTTCTCGGGAAGAGTGTCGACATCGGGGACCGTATCGTCATCGGTCGTGGCAGCATCATCGTCGGGAATGGCGGTGTCGTCGGTTTGCTCGGTCGGATCTGACTGATCGGACTGATCCGTCTGATCATCCGATTGCCCATTATCGCTGTCGCCGCCCGGTTCCTTCAGGGTGAAATCGCTGCACCCGAAGGTGAGCGCGGCGAAGAGCATGACGAAAAGATACCGGCTCATCCTACCACCTCCATCCGAGCGAGAGATAGGCGCCGTCGGGTGTCGGAAGGATGAGTGCGGTCGGCGTCGCGGGGCTTTCCGGTTCGTAGAAGGCGTCGAAAAGCATCAGCGCGACGCCGGTCGCCACCGCTACCGACCCGACGGTGTAGCCCGTTATCGAAAGGCCGCGCCACAGGTCGAACGACTTCTTGTCGGCCGCCGCGCCGACGAGCGCGTAGCGGTCGTTCGCCTCGTTCATCTGCCAGTGCGAGACACCGCCGAATATCACGATGGCCGCACCGGTGCCGATGAGCGACCAGCCGAAGGCCGACAGCGTCCGGACCTCGTACTCGTTGGGGGGCAGTTCGTCGCCGGGGTAGGCGCCGGGCGGTGTCGTTTGTTGTGCGTAGGGTGTTTCTTCGGTTTTCGGCGCGGCGACGGCCGGTCTGCCGAAGAGTTCGGTGACCGCCGGGGTGATGGCCTCGACCAGCAGATTGAGGTTGCCCTTCACCTTCCGTTCCGACCTGCCGAGCACCGAGACGCTCCGCACATTGAGCCGCTGAAGAGAGAGTATCCAGTAATCGCCCAGTTTTGATAAGGTGCCGGTGACCGATTCGGGGGCGCCCAGCGCCGCGCCGATCTCGGCGACGCAGGCGGTATCTTCGGCGCCGCAGGAAAGTTTCTTTTCTTCGCCGACCATGAGCGCCTTCATGTCGGTCTCTCCGATGGTCTGACGGCCCGATACGCGGCCCACCGCGGTGGTCACCATCGCGCTCACCGCGTCGGCATCCTTATCGGAGACGCCCGTTTTCGGCTCAAGCCGCCACACGACGATGGCGTCGCTCTCGGCCGCCGCGAGCAACAATGGCATCAGAACAAGCAAAAGAAAGAAAAAACGCATGCGTTCCTCCGCAAAAGACGAGGCACTATAGCAGATAAATCTCAGAAATACAAACGCATCGCGGTATAGACGGTGTACGGGTAGAGCCCGAACTCTGAGCGAGGAATGGTGGAGAATCGTCCTTTCCGCGCCGTCGCTCCCGCGCCGATCGAGGCGCCGATATCCCAGAACAGGTCGTCGGCCACGCTGTATTCGAGCCGCGGCGATATCAGGAGCGAACCGTCGGTCAGGTTGACGAGCGTCTGGAACGAGCCGTTGAGGAGCGGCACGATCTCCCAGGTGAACCCGACCGCGAGGTAATGTTGTCCCAGCAGGTAGACGCCACTGTCACTGTAGGCATTTTCTCCGACGCCCGGCCATATGTTCTCCAGATACTGCGACGGGCGAAGTTCGCCGACCAGCGAAAAATGATATTCGCCGAAGAGGACGAGGTTGGCGTCGGCGAAGTTGTAGTCGGCGCCGGCCGAAAGGCGGAAGTTGTCGTTGCCGTTGATGTCGCCGTGCATGCCGGGAGAGGTCCGTTCGCTTTCCTTGAAGATACTATCGGCGGTATAGGCCGCATCCAGCCACACTCCCGCGCCGCCGATGGCCCGTTCCAGCGACAGCCCGGCGAGGAGATTGTACTGATATTCGACGAGCATCAGGGTAAAGTCGGTCTCCCACAGGGCGAACTTGCCGCGCACGAAGGCGGCGCTTTTGGAGAAGCGGCCGTCGGAGCCGAAGAGATACCCGGCGTCGAGTTCGCTCATATCGCCGATGGGGAACTTCACCCGCACCGCGTCGACGCCCACCTTCTCCTCGCGGTTGATATCCTGGAACGAGAGGGGCGAGAAGACATCGGTCGGGTTGAGGAACTTCGCCGCGCCGAACGATATCGCCTGCCGCCCGACGAAAATATCCATGAAGGGGAGACTGAAGGTGACATTGAGGCGGTCGAAGGAGTGGGGGAACGAGAGGATGCCGTCGCGGGTGGTGAAGAGGGTATCTTTGAAGTCGGTGATGCGGTAGTCGTTCAGCGACGGCGTGAAGAGGGCGCCCATGGTCGAAGGGTTACGCGATATGGTCGGCGATACCTGCCATGCCGTCTCGGCTGAGAACCAGTCGACCGGTTTGTAGAAAAGGCGCAGGCGGAGCGACTGCTGTACCAACTCCTGCGGTTTGTAGGGTTCGGAGCCGTCGAAGGTCATGTTCTCCTGCATGCCGCTGACACCGACATACTGCTTGTCCCAGCCCGAGAGCGTCAGCCCCTCGGCCAGTTCGACCGCCGGGAGCGTCGCGGTGAAAAGCAGTATGAGGGCGAAAAGTATCCGCATCAGCCGCGCACCTCGTCGGAGAATATCGCGCCGTCGCGCAGGGTGATGAGCCGCCGCGCATGATCCATGATCATCTGGTCGTGGGTCGAGAACAGAAAGGTGACGCCGTGTTTCTCGTTGAGTTCCTGCATCATGTCGAGCAGGGCGTCGGCCGTCTTCGAATCGAGGTTGGCGGTCGGTTCGTCGGCGAGGATGATGTCGGGCCGCGAGACCATGGCGCGCGCCACCGCCACCCGTTGTTGCTGACCGCCTGATAGGTGTATCGGCAGGCGTTTCTGCATCCCGTCGAGTCCCACCTCGGTCAGTATCTTCGCCACCCGTTCGCGCCGCTCATTCTTCGGCACCCCTTGCAGGAGCATCACATATTCGATGTTTTCTTCGACGGTGAGGACCGGGATGAGGTTGTAACTCTGGAAGATGAAGCCGATGTGGTCGCGTCGGAAGTCCGAGAGGTCCGACGCGCTCATCGCGGTCATCGCCCGGCCGCCCAGTTCCACCGTGCCGCCGTCGGGCTTGTCCAG
Source organism: uncultured bacterium (assembly GCA_937871295.1). Lineage (GTDB taxonomy): Bacteria > UBP6 > UBA1177 > UBA1177 > JAKLFG01 > CALMRE01. Next base: position 26,214 of record CALMRE010000237.1, read on the forward strand.
ACCGCTCACGATGTTGAGAAGCGTCGATTTGCCGCTTCCCGACGGGCCCGCGATGGCGCTGAATTCCCCCTTGGCGATGGTGAGCGAGACCTCTTTCAAGGCATCGACCGTCACCTCGCCGGTGCGGTAGATCTTCGATACCTTGTCGATGCGAATGACATTTTCCATCGTATGCTCCATCGTGTTAAAGTCCTCGTTTCATCGCCTTGGCGGGGGTCAGTTTCGCCGCATAGATCGCCGGATAGAGGCCGACGAGGCAGGTAAAAACGAACAGCAGGAACGGGTAGAGGGTGAACTGCGTCAGGGTGATCACCGGGCGGATCGGTTCGCGCAGGGCCACTATGAACTCGGCGTCGCTGTAATCAATGCCGTAGTGCAGGAGCAGTCCGTTGACGATAAGCGCGACGACGCTCCCCATCACGATGGCGATGAGCGCCAGTCCGCCCGCCTCCATGACCATCAGTTGCGCCGCCTGCCACGGCCGCGTTCCGACGGCCCGCATGACGCCGAATTCGAACATCCGTTCGTAGAGCGACATGAAGAGGACATTGATGATACCGAAGGAGATGAGTCCGAAGAGAATGATCCCCACGAGGAACAGGCTGAAATCGGTCATCGAGCGCATCATGGCCAGTTCCGACACCAGTCCGGTCCACGACAGCGCCTCGTTGCCGCCCGCCGACAACTCGGTCCACAGCGGCAGGGCCGTATCCTCGCTTTTGAGTTTGTCGTGGAACAGGAACGCTATCTCATGCAGGCCGCCGTCCAGTTTCAGCATCTCCTGCGCCCGTTTGAGCGGGATGAAGGCCATCCCGCCGTCCATCTGGCGCGACCCGAAGCGGAAGATGCCGCCGACGCGGAAGAGTTCCTGCGACAGTTCGCCGGTGTGGGCCTGCGCCACCGTCACCACCACCTTATCGCCGAGTCCCACTTCCAGCAGATCGGCCAGTTTGTCGCCGATCAGTATTTTCGGCTCGTCGGCCGATGCGAGATAGTCGCCCGAGACAATCAGGTCGTCTATCTGGGAAAGGTCGCGCTCGTAAGCCGGGTCGATGCCGTAGAGCATCACCGACTGGACATTGGCGGGGCTCGTGACCATGCCGAAAGAGGCGGTGCGCGGAGATGCCTGCTGGATGAGAGGATCCTTTCTGACCCGTTCGAGAAGCGCCGGGCCGTCGGCGATGGTCAGTTCGACCTCAAGGGTCTTGCGGAAGCCGTCGCGGTGTATCTGGCCTTCGCCGAGGAACGACCGCGTCGCCGAGGCTATCATGTTGTCGATGGTGCCGATGGTGATGGCGTCGGTCGTTATCATCGCGGCGAGACCCAGCCCGATCATGAGACCGGCAAGGAGTGTCCGTCGTTTGTTGCGGAACAGGTTGCGCCACGCGAGTTTCAGAAATAGCGTCATGGCGGCCTCCTACAGCGACCGCAGCGCGTCGACCGGCTTGATCCGGGCGGCGCGCAGGGCGGGGATCATCGAGACCAGAAGGGCGGTCAGGAATATGATGAGGAACGGCTTGTAGTAGGCGGCGGGCGTGATGTCGGCCGTGAGGGTGGTCAGCGAATAACCGGCGACCGTCACCGGTTCGGGGTAGGTGATGCCGACCGCGGCGAAGTACCAGAGCGCGAATGAGGCGAGGAGCGCGCCGAGGAGCGATGAGAGGAGCGCCAGCATCCCCGTTTCGATGACGATAAGCGAAAAAAGCCGCCGGGGGCTCGTGCCGATTGCCGCCATCACGCCATATTCGCGGGTCCGCTCCAAGACCGCCATGAGCACGGTGTTGAGCACTCCCACCGCGACGATGAGCAGGACGATGAGCATCTGGATGTCGCCCCCCTTCTTGTCGGCCTGCATGGTGCGGTAGAATTCGGGTTCGACCTCCATCCACGATTCGGCCGACAGGTCGCGGAACCCCGCCGCCGCGATCGCCGCGCCGACCCGTCCGGTCGCCGGTTCGACCTTTTTGCGGTCGCGGTAGAGAAGGGCGATCTCGTGGATCTTTCCGTCCAGCGTCAGATAGTCCTGCGCGTCGGCGATATGCAGATAGACGCGGTTCTGTTCCGATGCGTCCTTCGCGTCGCCGAGGATGCCGGCGACGGTGAACAGGTCGTTGGCGACCGATCCGTCGGCCCCCTGCGAGATGAGGGTGAGTTCGCTTCCCACCGGTGCTTTGAGGACATCGGCGACATTGCGCCCGATGAGCGCCTGTTTAGAGGCGGCGGCCGGCAGGAAGGCGCCGTCGCGCACCTTGTTGGCGAGCCGGGTGACCGCCCGTTCGCGCTCCGGGTCTATCCCGATGAGTTGTACGCCGGTGGTCTTCATCCCGACAAAGGCGAGCGCCGCCGAACGGATGCGCGGCGTCACGGCGGCGACGGCGGGCTCCTTGGCGAGCGCCGCGTAGAGTTCCGGGGTGTCGGTGAAGTTCTTGTAGAGCGACGGCCGGTCGAGGTAGCCTTTGGCGTGTATCTGGGCGTGGCCGGTGTGGTCACGGGTGATGATCTCGACCATCATACCCCACGATCCTTCCAGCGTGCCGACCGTCAGGGCGAACAGGATGAAACCGATCACCATCGTGATGCCGGTCAAAAGACTGCGCCGCCGCTGACGCAGGAGATTGCGGAAGGCCATCTTGAACACTAACATCGGCTACCTCTGCTTCTGGAGGTTGCGCAGCGTGAAGGTGTCGGGGTCGAGCTTCACGTCGAACTGCACATCCTTATAGATGATGGTGGTCTTGTTGCCCGACTTGGTGAGCGACTGGAGTTCCATCACCGCCGGTATCTTCTTGCCGCCCATCACCTTGACGTCGCGGAAGGTCATGAGCCGCACCTTGATCCCTTTCTCGTCGTAGAATTCCTGCGCCACCGGCAACAGATCGCTTTTGTTCGCGACCACCACGATGCGTCCCCAGACGGTCGCGGTCTTCTCCTTCGGCGTCAGTTCGATGTAGTATTTGGTCGCGTCGGGGCCATTGATGAGTTTGTAGGTGTAGTCGTCCATCAGCGTCGATTCCTTCACCAGATCGTCGTTGGTGAAGTCGCTTCCCATCCACGAACCCATCATCATCGACGGCGGTATCTTCATGACCTTGTTGATCTTCGGGAAGTAGTTCCACATCTCGGTGTCCATCCGCAGCGTGCCGATCCCGGCGTCCTTCTTCGGCTCCAGTATCGTGATGAAGGTCTTCTTCATCCCTTCGGTCCACGCCTTGAGCCGCATGTTGCGTTTCCAGTCGGGCGTCTCTATCTGCATCTCCATCTCGGCGTAACTGGTCGCCGAGCGATAGAGTTCATCGCTCTTTTTCACGATCTCCTCCACCGTCGGTTCGGCGGCGCAGAGGAGCGGCGTGATGCAGAAACAAAGGAACGCGGCGAGTTTCTTCATGGCGTTCTCCGTTCGATGTTCTTTTCGACATAGTCGGTGAGGAGCGTCGCGGTCATGTCCCACATGGCGCGGTAGCGGTCGACCTCGCGGTCGAAGTGGAGGAGGCTTTCCATCCCTTCGATGAAGGTGAGCACCGCGAGCACCGCGTTGTCGCGGACCGCGGCGGGCAGACGGCCGCCCGACAGTTCTTCGAGTCTGACGCCGAGCGCCGTGCGGAAGGCGAGGTGTCGCTCGACCAGCGCCGCGAGGAGTTGCTGGTCGCCGTATATCTCTTCGGCGAAGGCGAGGAACCGGTCGCGGATGTTCATGTGTTCGAGCGTTTCGTCGATGGCGCTTTGGCCGGTGCGG
>CALMRE010000238.1 GCA_937871295.1 uncultured bacterium
GGTTGGTTCCTTTATTCTTTCTCTCTTTGCTGCTGCTCAGTTTTCAATGAACTCGGCCGCCCCGGTTTCCCGAAACGCTCGACGAATATAGCAGAACTCATTTTTTTGTCAATTCTTTTTCTTAACATTTTTCTAAACAATGGTCAAGTGTCTGGATTTTATGAGATATATTTCATTTTTCGGTGGAGCGGGCAGAAAGAGAACCGACGATGCGGGCCGTCAACGCCTCGACCAGCGCCGTACTGCGGCGTATCCGCCCCTTGCAGAAATTGAAGAATATGATGGCGGGAATGGCGACGCCAAGGCCGACCGCCGTGGCGATGAGCGCCTCGGAGATACCGCTCATAACGGCCTGCGGGCCGCCTTTGGTGGCCACCGCCAGATCGGCGAAGCTCTTCATGATGCCGAGCACCGTACCGAGCAGTCCCACGAACGGCGCGTTGGAACCGACCGTGCCGAGGAAATCGGTGAAGCGTTCCCACTGTTGACGCGCCGTGATGAGGCGGGAGTTCACCAGTTCGCGGAAGGCATCGCCGGTACCGGAGACCTCGTTGAGCGCATCAGCGACGATGCGCGACTCTTCGCCGGGCACCGAGGCAAGGGCCGTCAGCATCGCGGCGCGGTCTTTGGCTGCGGCAAGGGCGGCGTGGAGCTTCTCCTCGTCGCGGACCAGCGTCCGGCGGTAGTAGAAGAGTCGTTCAATGAAGAACGCGACGGTGAAGAACGAGACGAGGAAGAGGAGATAGAGTATAACGCGGGCCGCGTAGAACGCGAAGAGCGATATCTGAGCGGTTATCATGCCGGTCCTCCCTAGCAAAGTCCCTCTGCTATATCAGTACGGAAGGGTTTTTTCCAGTTTTTTCAACCGTTCCCGTTTTCGTTCTTGCTTCGCACGCCATTCCATGCTACAAACCGCTTTCTCGTGACACGGCAGGAGGGCCGATGCTGAGATCGTTCACCACTGCGCTGCTCCTTGCGGGCGCCCTTACGCTGTCGGCACAGGAAGCGGCCGCGCCGCGTGAGAGCGGACAGACCATCGTGAACGAGATCGTCATCGAGAAACCGCTTGAGGCGGTAGAGATACTTTCCACCGAGGCGGCACCGCAGTTGTCCGCGGTGTCGGGACTGGTGCTGGAGCGCGGCACCCGCAAGCCCCTCGCGCGCGCGACATTCTTTATTGTATTGGGTGAGACCCAGCAGGAGGTCCGCACCAACAAGCAGGGCGAATTCTCCACCGAACTCGCGCCGGGCGACTACAGCGTTATCGTTGCGGTGGTCGGCTACGAACGATTTGAAACGAAAATAACGGTCAACGCGAACGAGAAATTGGAGCTCACCCTGCGTATCGAGCCCATCGTCATCAATCCCTATCAGGTGGTGGTGCGCGAGAAGCGCATCACCGGCGATGTGTCGGCCCAGCGCATCTCGGTGCAAGAGGCGACCGCCGTACCGGGGACCAACCGCGATGTCCTGCGCGTCATCACCAATCTGCCGGGGGTCAACAGCATATCGGTCTTCAACGGTTTCGGCTCGGGTCTGGTCATCCGCGGGTCGGCCCCCGAGGACAGCATCTACCGCGTCAACGACCAGTGGATACCGTTCATGTACCACTTCGGTGGACTCGAATCGGTCATCGATCCGGAGTTGGTAGAATCGGTCGATTTCTACGCCGGCGGCTATGCCCCGGAGTTCGTAAGCGGTCTGGGCGGCGTGGTGAAACTGAACCTCCGCGACCCGCGCACCGACCGCTGGGGCGGCTACGCCAACCTGAGTCTTTTCTCCACCTCAGCGATGGCCGAAGGGCCTATCGGCGACAAGGACAGCATCGCGATATCCTTCAAGCGCGGCTTCATCGACCTCTACCTCATGCTCGCCCAGAAACTGGGCATCTTCGAGGCGGCGAACTTCGTCACCTACCCCTTCTACTACGACTGGTCGGTGCAGTGGGTCCACCAGTTCTCGAAGAACAATCAGCTCAAGATCATGCATATCTCCTCCATTGACGGCACGCGGCTGACCACGAAGGACGACGATGTATCGGCCCGCTTCAGCAACTACTTCAACCTCGACCTCAGTTTCTACGAGATACTCGCCGAATGGACCTACAAGACCGAGAATTTCACCTCGATGCTCTCGCCGTTACTGGTCCGCAACAGTTTCGACGGCGGCATGGGGCCGCGCGCCCATCTCGCCATCACCAACTACCAGTTCGGCATCTATGAAAAGATCAGCTGGCGGCTGAACGACATGAACACCATTCACGCCGGGCTGCGCCTTTCGGGCGGTCTGTACGACATGAACGCCGACTTCTTCGCGCCGCCCAAGGAGGGCGAGGTCAGTTATAATCCCTTCGGCGTCGAGATCACCGACGACAAACTGCGGGGCTACTTCGCGCCGTCGATCTGGGTCATGCAGACCATCACGGTGGGCGATCTCATCATGTCGCCCGGCATCGCCGCGATGTGGGACCAGCAGAACGGCCACGGCTTTGTCGATCCGCGCTTCATGCTGCGCTGGAAAGTGGCCGACCGCTGGACCCTCAAGGCGGCCGCCGGCGTCTATTCGCAACTGCCGTCGGGCGACGAGACACACGAGAAATTCGGCACGCCGGGGCTCGGCCCTGAACATTCGATGCACCTTATCGGCGGTGTCGAAGTAAAGATCACCGACACCATCGACCTCGATGTGCAGGGCTACTATAAATGGTTCTGGGACCTCGTGGTCCGCACCGATACGACCGATCCGACCGTCTACGACAATAAAGGTATCGGTTACGCGACCGGCGCCGAATTGCTCCTGCGCCACAAGATGACCGACAATTTCTTCGGCTGGCTCTCCTACAGTTTCGCGGTGAGCCGCCGCAAGGATGCGATGGGACCGAGCGGCGGAGCGGCGGCGTGGCGCCCGTTCGACATGGATATCAATCACAATATCACGCTGGTCGCCTCGTACAAGTTCAACAAGTACTGGCAGCTCGGCGGCCGGTTCAACCTCCAGTCGGGCGTCCCCTACACCGATCTGCTCAATGTGCCGACGATGTACGACGCCGAGAACGATATGTACATCGCGCAGTACGACGGCCCGGTCAACCCCGACCGGATGCCGCTACGGCACCAGCTCGATCTGCGGCTCGACAAATACTGGCTCTTCGATTCGTGGATACTGTCGACCTATATCGATGTGCAGAATGTCTATTACCAGAAGAACGCCATCGGGTGGGCCTACAACAAGGACTACACCCAGAAGGAGAGGGTATCGCTCCTTCCCATCATGGTGTTCATCGGCTTCAAGGGAGATTTCTGATGCGGTGCGCGTGGTTCATCATTCCGGTCGTTCTGTTCTTCACGGCGGCATGCGACGACCCGATGAAAATGTTCCCCGACCACCAGATCGGTCCCGATCCGCGCATCATCGCGATGAAGGTGGCCGACCCGGAATTGACGCTCGATTCCCAGCCGACGGCGCGGCTCCTCATCGGCGGCGAAGGGTTCGATCAGGCGAGCGACCTAACGGTGTTGTGGCTCGTGCCGAACGATGAAGAAACGCTTTCGCAGATACCGCCCGAAGTATTATCACAGCTCAAAGTGCCGTACAACGCCGATTTCACCTTCCCCGCCGGAATGACCGTCGGCGCGATACTCTCACAGAGTCCGGAGTTGCAGGCGCAGTATGACGATCAGGGCTGGGTCGACCTGCCGATGCTCGCGTCGGTGGTCATCGACGAGCGGCCGCTCTCCATCATCAAACGGGTCCGCGTCATGAAAGAGGCGCCCGCCCACTTCAACCCCGACATCATCCGCATCAAGGCGGTCTATAAGGTCGATGGCGCGCTCACCACCGTCTTCGTCGACCGCGACGGCATACTGGAATTACCGCAGGATGCGATACCGGAATACATCGGCCTCGACCCCGAGATGGCCGACACGGCGCTCACCGGCAACGATCTCCTCGTCTACCGCTGGCAGTTCGCCGAAGATCCCGACACGGCGACCAATCTCCGCTTCTGCGACGCCGACTGCCCGAGCGAAGAATACCTCGGCGTTGACCGCGTCACCCCGGCGACCAAGGAGATCATGGTGGACCTGCACAAGATAGCGGATACATTACGGGACAAGCCGCACGAAAAGGATATCGTCCTTGATTTCTATCTGGTGGTGCGCGATAAGGCGGACGATTCCTCGTCGCTCGAAGATACCCGCTTCGGCATGGACTTCACCACGATGAAACTCGTCCTCAAGAAACCTTGACCACTACCGTCTGCGTTCCCTGTCCCGCACATCGAGGTCGAGGCGCGCCTCGGTCAGTTTGATCACCTTGTTTATCTGCTCCCGCTCATGCAGTGGCAACTGAAGCGCCACCACCCGGAAATAAGTGACCATGTCGCGCATGATCGACTCCTCGCGGTCCGACAAGAGCCGGTCGCTGAAAATATACGCGAGCACCATGAACAACTGCTTCCGGTCGCTATCATCCATCTCGGCGTTCGCCGCATAGTCGAAGAACTCGCCGCGTATCTTCTCGCGGTCGAACGGCATCGGCTGACCGTTGTACATATTCTCCCGTATCTCCGGCGCGAGCGAAAAAAGCTGAAGGAGGAGCGCCACCGTATCGTCCGATATCTCCTTGAACGGCTTGACCACCTTCGGCGGCGGGCACTGGACGGGCGGCCCCTCCGTGACACAACCGACGGCAAAAAGGAGGAAGAGTAGCGCGCAGATGAGTCGTTTCACCGGCTTCTCCTCTTCTCTTCGCAGAGTCTGCCGGTGGTCAGATACTCATCGACGAGTAGCGCTATTTTGGGCGCCGCGGCGGTCGCCGCCTCGTTGAAGACCTTCGTGAAGTGGCTGTCTATCATCGGTTCGGGATGGAGATTGTTGAGCACCGAACAGCCGTAGTAACGCGCCATCCCCGACACATCGAGCACCTGCCCCGAGGTCCCGATGACCACGAGCAGTTTCCCGCGCGTCTCGCCGATGAGATCGTAGAGCGTCTGATAGCCGGGCGCCTCCTCGTGGAACATGACGATGTTGTGCCGCACCCGCTCCGACGCGCAGGCGGGACAGCTCTTCCCGGCGATGCTTTCGTAGCCGATATCCCAGACGGTCGCGCACTCTTCGCACCGCAGATCGCGCAGGGTGCCGTGCAGATGGATGACATCGGAACAGCCCCCCCGTTCGAGCAGGTCGTCGACATTCTGCGTCACCACCGCGATATCGTCGGGGAACCGTTTCTTGAGGTCGGCGATCATCGCGTGGGCGGCGTTCGGTTTTTTATCGGCAAGATCGGCGCGGCGGCGGTCGTAGAAGTCGAGCACCTTGCGGCGGTCCTTGCGGAACCCCTCGGCCGAACAGACCTCCATAATGTTGAATTCCTCCCAGAGCCCCCCCGAGTCGCGGAAGGTCCGGATACCCGATTCGGCCGAAAGCCCGGCCCCGCTCAAGAAGACGACCCGTCGCGGCATGATCACACCCCCGCCGTTCCGTTCAGATCCCCCATTATCGCCGAGCGCGTTCCATTTGTCAATGAGTTGCCGCCCCGAAGTGAAATTTTTGTTTTTGAGCCGTTTTCGTGTATCATCGGGCCGTTGACGAATGTTACTTCTACCCGGAGGTCCCGATGTACAAAATTGTGCTGTTGCGCCACGGCGAGAGCGTCTGGAACAAAGAGAACCGGTTCACCGGCTGGACCGATGTCGACCTGTCGGAGAAAGGGGTGCAGGAGGCCCACGCGGCGGGGCAACTGCTCAAAAAGGAGGGTTACACCTTCGATGTCGCCTATACCTCGGTGCTCAAACGGGCGATACGGACGCTGTGGATAACGCTCGACGAGATGGACCTCATGTGGCTGCCGGTCATCCGCAACTGGCGGCTCAACGAACGGCACTACGGCTCATTGCAGGGACTCAATAAGGCCGAAATGGCGCAGAAATTCGGCGAGGAGCAGGTGCTCATCTGGCGCCGTTCCTACGACATTCAGCCGCCGGCGCTCACCCCCGAGGATGAGCGGTTCCCCGGCCGCGACCGCCGCTACGCCGGTCTGACCAAGCAGGAACTGCCGCTCACCGAATGCCTTGCCGATACCGTCGCCCGCTTCGTCCCCTACTGGAAAAAGACGATAGCGCCCGACATACTCGCGGGGAAGAAGGTGCTCATCGCGGCGCACGGCAACAGCCTCCGGGCGCTCGTGAAGCATCTCGATAATGTCCCGAACGACGAGATAGTCGCTCTCAACATTCCGACCGGCATCCCGCTGGTGTACGAACTCGACGCGAACCTCCGCCCGCTCAAGCATTACTACCTCGGCGACGAGGCGGCGGTGAAGGCGGCGATGGATGCCGTGAAAAATCAAGGAAAGGCCAAGTAGGGGCGGACGGCGTCCGCCCGATCAGAACTGTCCGGTGGAAAGCAGGACCAGCGTACAGGACTCGGTGTATTCTATGCCGACGGCGGCGGCCCGCTGACGCAGGGTATCGTTCTCGGTGCCGGGGTTGGCGATGATGCGGCGCGGTTTGATGGCGATGAGGGCGTCGATGAGCGGAGCCACTCGCGCAGAACCGAGGTACAGCGTCACGGTATCGACCGGACCGGAGATATCCTCGATACGGGCGACGACCGGCACCCCGTCGAGCTCTTTCAGCGCCGGGTTGACGGGAATGACCTCGTGGCCGTGGCGGCGGAGCAATTTGAAGGCGCGGAAGGCGTACCGGTCGGGCTTGTCGCTCGCCCCGAGCAGCACCACGCGTTCTTTATCGGTCATGGGAACCTCCGTTGTCAGTAGGTTATCGTCACGGTCGTTTCAACGAATTGGATACGGTTATCGAGGTATCCCCGTTCATCTCCCTTCCACTCCTTCAAGAACATCACGCCTCCGGTGATCTGCCAAGTCAGAATGTCCCAGAAGGTCGCGGCTATCCTCGGCACGAAACGGATGAACATCCCCGGCTCATGCGGGGCGATCTCGGCATACGCCACATCGCCGTCAAAAGCGAGCAAAAGCCACGGAAAGACCGAACGATCCTCAAAATTGAGATAGAGATCGTCGGCCAGTATGCACTCTTTGCCACCACCGTCATACGGTGGAAGCGGCATGCGACGGAAGCCGATGACGGTCCGGTTGGTAGCGACGGCGTTCTTCATATCCAACATCACATCGAAGGCGGCGTGGTGGGACCACTCTCGCCGCAAGCTCCGGTCCGGTGACTGCATCCCGGCATAACCGGCGAGGACACGTCCGGTGACCAGTGGGGAAAAACGGAAAGATAGTCCCGCCAACTGACGGATCGCCAGCGGTTGTTCGCGGTCATCGCTCGTCACCGTTACGCCGCCGTCATACGACAGATCGAGACGCGGCAAGAGGCGAACCGAGACCGAGGCATTCAGGGGCATTACCGTCTCTCCGCTGTCCCGGAACAGATACTGTGTTCCCGATGAGAGCGATGCGGAGAAGGCACCGTCGGTCCCCTCCACGAACAGTCCGACCGGTATCCGTATGTTCGCGAACACATCCTGCCTGCCCCAGAAAGAATGGAGCGCGGTCCGGCTGGCGAAAAGGTCGTAAAAAAAGAACCCGTGCACATCCCGGTCGAAGATATCAAGCTGTATTCCCGCACTGAATCCGAACGAAACGGGGGACCGTTTCAGAAAACGTCCCTCCATCTTAGTTGCAAAAGAACCGATGACCTTTTCCGAAGAAACACCATCCACCAGAGAATAGCCGACCAGCCCGCGGACGGCCCACGAGAACTCGTTGTCGAGATCGGAATAACGGAAGGTGAAGGCGGGGATGACCGGAAACACCGCCGCATCTTCGCGCGGCGGGACATCGTCGCCCGCAAAGTCCGGACTCAGGTACCAGACGCCGGTCTCCAAAGAAAGATTGAGTGTGCCGTGTTCGGTCAACGAGATACCGTCCGGTTTTTCCGGCGCAACCGGTTCCTCGGCCGCAAGAATAACGGAGAATACGACGCAGAATAACATCGTAATGCCGCGGAACATAAAACCCCCGGTCAAGATCAAAAGTACTATAACGGAAAAAAAAGGAAATGCAAACAACTAGTTCGCTCTCCAGCGGGCCAGCGCCCAGAGCGGGAAGTAGCGGCGGTAGTTGTCGTAGTCGATGAGGACCGACCGGTTGAAGACGCCGGTCATCCGCTCTTTTGGCCAGCACCCGTCGAGCTGCTGCTGGGCGATGAGGAATTCGGCCGCCCGTTGCGCCGCCGCGCTCTTCCCCTCCCCCGCCTCGCACAGCGCCATGAGCGCCCACGCCGTCTGTACGCAGTGACTATCGGCCGCGACATAGCGTTTCTCCAGACAGCTTTCGGCCGCCTCGCCCCACCCACCGTCGGGATTCTGATGCGAAAGGATGAATTCGGCCGCCCGCCGTACCGCCGGATCGTCGACCGAAGCGCCGACCGCCCGCAGCCCTTCGACGCCGAACCACGCCCCGTAGGTGTAACAGACCGCCCACGAACCGTAGAATGAACCGTCGGCCCCCTGCGCCGTGCGCAGGAACGCCTCGCCACGCCCCACCGCCGCCGTTATCTCGCGGTCGAACCGGCCGGGGAAGCGTTTTTTGTAGCCGAGCAGTGCCTGCATCGCCGCCGAGGTGCATTCAATGTAGCTGTGTTCCACCATGATATCGCCGAAAACATTCGACGGATTGAGCTTTTCGAGCCACTTCGGACCGCGCTGTTCCTCATAACTCGACCAGCCGCCGTCAGCGTTCTGGTAGGCAAGAAGTAACCGCACGCTCTCGGCGAGGAGCACATCGGGAACGCCGCTTCCCGGTATATGTTCCAGCGCGATGCTGCACTTCATCCCTTCGGCGGTGCAGTCGGTCACCGGCCAGCCGCTCTCGGCATCGCCGAACGGCCACCCGCCGAGCGCCTGCGACCGATGGAAAAGATCTCGATCAGACATTTCGCGCCGTATCTGGTTGTCGCGGATGAAATCGCGCGCCGCGCCAAGCGCTTTTGGGTGATCGCCGCCGACCGTAAGCAGCGTCTGCACCGCGAAGACGGTGTCCCACAGCGCCGTCGAGGAATAACCGTTCAGGTGGATGCCGCGCGGCGTCTCGCACAGGTAGTGTTCCATCGCCGCAAAGGCCTTCTGTTCCTCCTCCCCGCCCGGATCGTTGAAATGGTAGACGATGGCGTTGAGTACGCGGTTGACCGGCCCGAGCGCGACGAAATTAGTCACCGCATCCTCGTAACGGATGTGGCTGAGCGCCTCGGCGAGCGCCTTTTTCCGCAGCGGTTTGAAGCGCTGCGCCTCATAACCGTTCTGAACCCGGTTCACGCTCTTCATGAGCCGCGTCACCGGGTAGAGATCGTCGCATTTCGCTATGGTGTCGCGGTGAACCGCGAAATCTATCGTGTCGTAGGGACGGTCGTAGAGTTCGGTGCGCAATGCGGCCAGAAGCGGCGAACCGGGCGCCTTGGCGCGAGTCGCGTAGAGCCACGAGAGCGGCAGATAGACCTGCCGCGTGTGACACCAAAGCCTCCCCGGATGGATCGGCAGACGGCGCGACAACAGCCACAGTTCGGGCAGGACCGGATTGAGTCCTTCGTATTCATAGAGGCCGAGGAATGCGAGCATGAACTTGCCCCAGTTGGCGGCCCCCAGCGGCGTCCCCTGCGCATGGATCCAGCGGCGCATCGGGACCAGCGCCTCATCGTCCGACCCGGCGCCGAGCATCCGCAGAGCGACATAGGTAAGAGAAGTCGTGAAGAGGCACCCCGGCCCGCCGTCGTACAGGCCGACCGAGCCGTCGCCGTTCCGCGTCGAACGGAGATAGCGCGCCATCTTCTCTTTCCGTTCCGGCGGTATCTCTCGCGCCGCGATGTAGTGCGCTATGACATAGTTCGGCAGAAGGAACAGCGGCCCGCCGTACTCGCCGCGCCACGACCCGTCGCCGCGCTGACAGGAGAGCAGGTACGAAACGCCGCGCGAAATGGCAAAACTCACCCCGTCGTTCCGACACCCCTCTCTTGCATCAAGAGAGGGGCTGGGGATGAGTTCAGCGTCCCGCATCTTTTCCGGTCATCATATTCATCGCGGTAGTTAGAGGCGACTCAAAGAACGCGCCGCCGTCTATTTCACCCAGAAGGTCTTTGTATATCGCGCCCATCTTCACCTTCCACGCCGGATCGATGGATACGGTCTTTTCGGCCCACTGGTGACAATAGCGGCACGATTCGCAATCGAGATCCTGACACGACACCTTACTGAAACGATCGAGGAAGCCGTCGAGCTTGCGGTTGTCTATCTGCACCGGATTGACCCCTATCCGCGGATACAGAACGCTTGCCGTCTTGCCGAACTCGATGATCTTCTTGAACTTGAAGAGGTTGACCGCCTGCGGTTTGACGAAATACTTGAACATCCGCCGCTTCGAATAGGAATCCTTCCCCTTCTCCCCCATTTTTTCTATCGGGTAGGCGTAATTCTGGACGAGGTCGAGCAGGTTGCCGTCGTAGCGCCGGTTGGCGTAGGCGTGGACCCGTTCCAGCAGTATCTGCGTCGGGGTATTGCGCTCGACGATCTTGAAGTTGTGGAATCCCATCGACTCGTAGACGGCGAGATCCTCGGGCCGTATCCAGTTGGCGCGCAGGTAGTTGACCGGTTCGTTGAGGCGGATATTGTTGCAGATGATTGAGGAATAGTCGAGCGGGAAGCCCTGCGCCCCCTTCTGCGAGGCGTTCGAAAGGTTCACCGCGTGATTCCCGGCGATGGCGCAATCCTGACGGCACCAGTTGTTGACGATGAGCTGAAGCTCCACGCCGCCCGCCGCCTTCTTCATCGCTTCGAGCACCTTGAACTCGCGGTGGATGTTGACCTCCGACACGACGATGTAGTCGGCGCCGTTCTCGACCCAGAAACGGACCTTGCGGGCGTTGTCGGTGTAGCGGTGGCTGGAGACGCGGACCTTGAGCCGCGGATGGCGCGCCTTGACCAGACGCAGGAAAAAGACATTGGCGACCGTCACCGAATCGACGCCGATGGCATCGACCCAGTCGAGCAGTTCCTCCATGTTCCGCTGTCCCTCACGCGTGAATTCCTTATTACCCATCGCCGAGGCGTTCAGCAGGTAGTTGAACTCTATCCCCGCCGCATGAACCTTTTTGACATAGTCGGCGAGTCCCGCGCGGTTCACCTCGGGTAGGTAGAACGACGGCCTGCCGCCGCCGAAATAATCGCTGGTCAGTTTGCCGTAGACCTCGTAGACCGGATAGCCTTTGAGGCCGGAGATAAGGGCGTCGTCGAAATTACAGGCGACCGAAAGTTTCATTTTGTTCTCCCTAGTGTTATATCTCTTCTCAACTTCTCAACTCCTGCTCAACTCCCGTTCAACAGGGCGAACACATCGGTTCGCCCCTACAAATCGTTGGCGGCGAGCCGCATCCCGGTGAGCAGGTCCGATTCGCGCAGGAAGGCGGCGAACTGTTCGATATCGAGCTGTTGGCGGCTGTCGGACCGGGCGACCGCCGGGAAGGGATGGACCTCGACCATGATGCCGTCGGCGCCGGCGGCGAGCGCCGCGCGCGACAGCGGAGCGAGGATGTCGGTCCGTCCGGCGGCGTGCGACACATCGACGAGCACCGGCAGCCACGACATCTGCTTGAGCAGCGGAATGGCCGAGATATCGAGCGTGTTGCGGGTCTGCGTCTCGAAGGTGCGGATGCCCCGTTCACAGAGGATCACCTCTTCGTTGCCCCCCGCGACGATGTATTCGGCCGCCCAGAGCAGTTCCTCGATGGTGGCCGAGAAGCCGCGCTTGAGGATGACCGGCTTTTTCACCGTCCCCACTTCGCGGAGCAGTTCGTAGTTGTGCATGTTGCGCGCTCCGATCTGTAGGATGTCGGCATAGGCCGATACCAGCTCGATCTGGCGGACATCCATCACCTCGGTGACGGTGACCATGCCGTATTTCCTGCCGGTGTCGCGCAGTATCCGCAGTCCCTCTTCGCCGAGCCCCTGAAAGGCGTACGGGTTGGAACGGGGCTTGAAAGCGCCGCCGCGCAGTATCGTGACGCCGAGCCGCTTGAGATCGCGGGCGACCATATCCATCTGTTCCGGCGATTCGACGGCGCACGGCCCCGCAACGACCACCGGTCCCGTGCCGATGCGGACCGCGCCGACGGTCACAACGCCCGGTTCGGCCCGCCGCGTCCGACTTACTTTGAGTCCCTTCGCCTGACCCTGTTCCATAAGCGCCACCGAGGCGCGGAATATCTCGCTGAAGAGATGCTTTATCGTCCCATCCGGGAAGGGGCCGGTGTTCGCGGCGGCCAGTTCTTCGAGCATCGCCCGTTCGCGCGCCGGATCGTGCAGCGGCAGATTGTCGCGCTGTTTGACCGCCAACACATCGGTCGAAACGCGGGCCCGCTTGGACAGAAGCGCCAGCAGCGCGTGATTCAGATAGTTCATTTCGCCGCGTAACTCTTCGAGCGTCCGCTGGGTCATTGGAGAACCTCACTATTAAAAAACGCGCCCATTAAAAGCAACGACCGTGCCAACCGGAACGGGCCGATAATACGCGGTGTGGGGCGGCGGAGCGGGCGCGATTTCTCACCAACCGTCGCACACTTCGTGCGGAACCGCACCGGTAACGCCCTGCGGGAAGAAGTGCCGGTCGCGCCCGAAACGGCCTGCGAACTGCATTCGGCGATGGCGAGCTCCCCGGCACGGTTGTTGCACTATCGGCGCGCTTTATTTCGGTAACGGAGGCATCATGCGTCACGCGACGCCCGTTCATACCGCCGGATCGGTCGGCCCGTGGCATTGGGAGGCGCTTCCCTTCCACGCCGGAGAGGTGACCGTCGATCAGGCGCATCGCTACTGTCGCGGCATCGCTACGGGCCACTACGAGAACTTCCCGGTCTTCCTGCGGCTCTTCTCGCCGGAACAGCAGACGGCGCTCGCGGCGGTCTATGCCTTCGCCCGCACCGCCGACGATTTCGCCGACGAACAGGTGTTCGACGCCTTCGCCGACACGGCGCTCGCCTCGTGGCGGACCCAATTGCGCGACTGTTATGCCGGGAAGGCGGTCCATCCGGTCTTCATCGCCCTGCGCTGGGCCATCGATCGCTTTCCCGTCAGGCAGGAACACCTTGAAGCGCTCCTCGACGCCTTCGTTCAGGATCGCGTGAAGAACCGCTACGCATCGTGGGCCGAACTACACGACTACTGCACCGCCTCGGCCGAACCGGTGGGACGCATCGTGCTCGCGGTGCTCGGACAGGCGGCCCCGGAGAATGAAGAGCGCTCCGACGCGCTCTGCACCGCCCTGCAACTGGCCAACTTCTGGCAGGACATATCGGTCGACGCGAAGAAAGGACGCATCTATATCCCCGCCCGGCTCATGGCGCGTCACGGCGTGACCGACGAGGATATCCTGTCGGGCCGCCGCGTACCGGGACTCGCCCCGCTCATCGACGAGATCACCGGCTACACCGCGCGCCTTTTCCGTCAGGGACGGCCGCTCATCGGTGCGCTCCCGATGCCGGGAAAAGCCTATATCGCGCTCACCCACTTCGGCGGCGCCACGATACTGTCGATGGCGCGCCGCTACGGTCCCGCGCTGGTCTCCGAACGGCCCCGGCTCGCGCTCTTGCCATTCATCGCTTCGTATCTTCGCCCCTTCACCGCCGCACGGAGGAATGCATGAACCCGCTGATCGCCACCGCCGACACCTTCGACCACTGCCGCGCGGTCCTCGACCGCTCCGGCTCGTCGTTCCGCACCGCCATCAAATTCCTGCCGGCCGAACAGCGGCGCGCAATGACCGCCTTCTACGCATTCTGCCGCGAGGTGGACGACGCGGTCGACGAGGCGAACGATCCGGCCACCGCCCGGCGGGCGCTCCTCCTCTGGGAGCAACGGATCGACGCCGCCTTCGCCGGTTCTCCGCGGGAACCTATCGGAGCCGAACTCTACCGGGCGCATCAACTCTTCGGCCTCCGCCGCGAACATCTGGCGCTCATCGCCGAAGGGTGCGCCTACGACCTCGAACCGACCCGCTACCCCACTTTTTCGGACCTTTACGAATACTGCTACCGCGTCGCATCGGCGGTGGGTCTGGCGGTCGTCACGGTGACCGGCCACGGCCGAAATGATCTCGAGAACTACGCGGAGCTCACCGGCATCGCGGTCCAGCTCACCAATATCATCCGCGACATCGGCGAGGACGGCCGCCGCGGCCGCATCTACCTGCCGCTGGAGGATCTGCGCGCCTTCGGGGTGGCCGAGGCCGACATTCTCGCGGGGCGCGATTCGGAGAATTTCCGGCGGCTGGTCGAGTTCGAGGCGGCCCGCGCCCGTGAATTCTACCGCATCGCCGGAGCGGCCTTGCCGCGCGACCTGCGGGGACGGCTCCCCTTCGCCGAAACGGTGCGCGAGACCTATCTGACGCTCCAGAACGAACTCGACCGGACCCGCTATCCGGTCCTCGATAGAACGGTCAAACTTTCCAAGGCGCGCAAGGTGGCCATCGCCGCCAAACATCTCGCCTTTTCCGCGTTGGGCTAGCATCGTGGATTCACCGGTCATCATCATCGGCGGCGGCATCGCGGGACTGACCGCCGCACTGCGCTGCGCCGAGCGGGGGCTCAAGGTCATCATCTTCGAACGGGACGCCGTTCCCGGCGGCCGCATCCGTGCGGTGCGTCCCGCCGCCGACCTGCCGCCGGTCGATTGGGGACAGCACCTCATGATCGGCGCCTACCGTGCCACGCTGAAACTGGCGGACGATGTCGGATCGCGCGGAACGCTCGTGACCGCAACGGGAGCCACCCCGTTCGTCGATCGCGACGGCACGCACTATCCCTACCGCATCGCGCCGCTCCCCTCGCCGCTCCATACCCTTCCCGGCATCCTGTCGCTCGGCCACTTGCCGCTTTCCACGCGGATCGGACTGGGCCGCGCGGTCGCCAAGGCGCTCTTCGCCCACCGGTTCGACCGGGCGGCGCTTGACACCCTCACGGCGCGGGAATGGCTTTCGCAGAATGGTCAGGGAGAGCGGGCGCTCGACGGTTTCTGGGAGGCGGTCGTCGTATCGACCCTCAACACCCCGTCGCACGAAGCGTCGGCGCTGCCGCTGGCGACGGTGCTGGCGCGCGGCCTGTTCGGCAAACGGCGCGACGCGCTCAATATCCTGCCGCGCACCACCTTCGACGAAAGTCTCACCACCCCGGCGGTACGACGCATCACCGATCTGGGCGTCACGGTGGTGACCGGACGGCGCATCGTCCGGCTGACGCTTGCCGACGGCCGTCTGCGCGGCGTCATCGATGATATCGGAGCGCAACATGACGCCGCCACCTGTATCGCCGCACTGCCGCCGTGGGAACTCGATCCGCTCATCGCGGGAATGCCGGAACTGGCGCCGCTCCGGATGGCCACGACACGATTCCGCCCTTCCCCCATCGTGTCGGTCGATCTGTGGTACGACCGGCCGTGGTTCGCCCATCCGGCGGCCACCCTCATCGACGGCGCATTCCACTGGGTCTTTTCCCATCCTCACGAACCGGCGGGGTACGGACAGCGACTGTCGCTGATCCTGTCGGCGGCCGACGAACTGGTCACCCGGGATACCGCCGCCATAGCGACGCTCGCCCAGTCCGAACTGCGCGATCGGTTCCCGGCGGCACGCGGCGCCACGGTGCTGAAACGCTTCGTTATCCGTGAACCGCGCGCCACCTACCGCTCGCGACCGGGGCTTGAAACATACCGGCCCGGCGCGGCGACCGCTCTGCCGGGGCTCTATCTGGCGGGCGACTGGTGCGCGACGGGACTTCCCGCGACCATCGAGGGAGCGGTCCTTTCGGGCGAGTCGGCGGCCCGCGCTATAATTGAAGGAAAGTTCGAATGAATTGACAAGAACGCGGGGCCACATATAATGCCCCCGCCATGAGGACCATAAACGACATGAACAGGAATCAAAGCGGCCGGATGTCGGTCGACGAGATATTGACCTCCGTACTGCGCGGCGCGGCCAAGATACTCGGCTGCAACTCGGCGAACCTCCTCATCTTCAACCCCTCCCGCCAGCGAATCAAGGCCAAGGTCGGCATCGTGGTGGAAGGACGGGAAAAGGAACTGCGCGGCGTCGAGAAGTTCTTCGGCGTGTCGCTCGCCGACGCCGAATTCACCTTCGCGCAGGCGCGCGGCACCATCATCTACCGTTCGTGGAAAGAGCGCAGCGCCATCGAGGCGGCGGACCTCGGCGAACTGGCCGGCGGCGCCTTTTCCTCCCTCATCCTCAAGGCGGTCGACACCCTCATCGGTCGACACCGCTTCATCGTAGTGCCGGTCATCGGCCCGGTCAACATCTACGGCGTCATCGTCTTCGAAAAGGGCGGCGCCCAGCCTTTCAGCCCGCAACAGCGCGAGATACTCATCAGCTACGCCCGCCGCATCGGCGAGATCATCGAGAACGATACGAAAAGCTCGCTCCTGCAGGAACGGCAGCCCGAAAGCCCGGAGAGCGACGAACTGCTCGCCCGCCGCGAAAGTGCAGTCCAGAACCAACTCCTCCAGATAGCGCTCGGCGAATCGGCCCCCACGCTCCTGCTCGACCCCGACTTCCACATCACCTCCTGCAACGAGGCGACCCTGACGCTGCTCGCCTACCCCGAAAAGGAACTCATCGGGCGCGATATCGGCATCCTCTTCCCCCCCAGTCAGAACATCCACACCATACTCAATCACCAGTTCCTCTTCTTCTCCGACGGCCGGTACGAAGAGGCGGCGGCGGTCCTGACCAAAAGCGGCGCTCAGGTACCCTGCACGATAGAGGCGCTTCTGCTCGCCGACGAGAAGGGGCATGTGGTCGGCTTCATGATGCTCCTGCGGCGCACCGCCGAGAAACGGCCCATCGCCTCCCGCGATGAGATGCACCGGCAGGAACGGCTCGCCAGCATGGGCGAGATGGCGGCGCAACTGGCCCACGAGATCCGCAACCCCATCCTCGCCATCGGCGCGACGCTCGAATCGCTCGCCAAGGACCGCATCGGCCATAAGGACGAAGCGCTCTTCGCGATGCTCGCCAAGGAGATCGTGCGGCTCGACATGATACTCAAGGACTACCTTTCGCTCGCGGTGCGTCAGAACGCCACCGTCACCCGCGTCGACCTCCGTTCGGCCTTGAACGAGGTGCGCGACCTGCTCAGCGGGATGCAGAAGATGGCGGGCAAGCGGATCGATTTCGACCTCCCCGACGAACTGTGGGCGGTGACCGACTACGAGGGGATGAAGCATGTCTTCTTTAACCTTCTTCTCAACGCGCTGGAGGTCAATCCGCCGCAGGCCGTGGTCACCTGCCGGGCCGAACAACAGGATGATCGCATCACCATCACGATAGACGACGAGGGACCGGGGCTCCCGGCCGACGCCGGCGACATCTTCGCCCCCTTCTACACCAGCAAAAAGAACGGCACCGGGCTCGGCCTGACCGTCTGCAAAAAGATAATCGAAGCGCACGGCGGCACGATACGGCTGGAAAACCGCCCCGAAGCCGGCTGTCGCGCCACCGTTTCCCTGCCACGGAGGTCTTCCCCATGAACGAAAAGATGAAAAGCGGCGCCAAGGATACCGGCGTCGAGTTCCGGGTGCTGGTCATCGACGACGAACAGCTCTTCGCACAGGCGGTCGGCCGGGAGATAGAACGGCTCGGCATCCTCTGCGATCTCGCCTACACCGCCGCCGACGCGCTGCGGCTGGCCGGGGCGAATACCTACCAGCTGTTCCTGCTCGATCACAAACTGCCCGACGATGACGGCATCCGGATCATCCCGATGCTCCTGTCGCGGCAGGTCGGGGCGACGCTGGTGATGATGACCGCGTTCGAAACGATACCTAACGCCGTCGCGGCGATACGGCAGGGAGCCGAGGACTATCTGGTCAAACAGACCAGCATGAAACCGATACTGGAAAAGGTCAAAGAGGTGCGCGACCGTTGTTCCGTTCACGGCGACGATGCCGGTTGGGACGACCATAAGAACTCCGGGCTCATCGGCCGTTCGGCGGCGGTCCAGCGCGCGGTGGCGGCCATCGAAAAGGTCGCCAAAAGCGCCGAGACAACGGTCCTCATCACCGGCGAATCGGGGGTCGGCAAAGAGGTCGCCGCGCTCCATCTGCACCGCTCCTCGGCGCCCGACGGAACCCCCTTCATCCCGGTCGACT
This sequence comes from uncultured bacterium, assembly GCA_937871295.1. GTDB lineage: Bacteria > UBP6 > UBA1177 > UBA1177 > JAKLFG01 > CALMRE01. The sequence goes on from CALMRE010000238.1 coordinate 18,183, forward strand.
GCGTGGCGCTCCCCGCGACGCTCGTGGAGAGCATCCTCTTCGGCCATGAAAAGGGGGCCTTCACCGGCGCCGACAAGGCGACCGACGGGGCCTTCGCCAAGGCGGGCAGCGGAACCGTGTTCCTCGACGAGATCGGCGATATGAACCTCGACCTGCAGGGGAAACTCCTGCGCCTGCTCGAAAGCCGCAAATATCAGCGCGTCGGATCGGTGCACGAACATGTCATGAAGGCGCGCATCGTCGCGGCGACCCATCGCGACCTCGGCGAACTGGTCAAGGAGGGCAAGTTCCGTTTCGACCTCTATCAGCGCCTCTCGGTCTTCCCCATCGCGATACCGCCGCTACGGGAACGGCGCGAGGATATCCTGCCGCTCGCCCGCCATTTCATCGAATTCATATCGCACAACCTCCAGCGGCCCCCGACGCCGCTGGCCCGCGAGGTCGAGGAGATACTGCAGAATTACACCTACCCCGGCAATGTGCGCGAACTCAAGAACATCCTTGAGCGGGCGCTGGTGCTCGCCGGGAACGATCCCATCGGCACCCAACACCTTCCCGAACGGATGATGCGCGTCCCGGCGGTCCCCAATGTCGCCGGCGCCGAGGGTGCGGGGGTACCGGTCGACTTCATCCCCGGCGTCGACACCCTCGAGACGCTGGAGAAAAAGATGATCATCAACGCCCTGCGGCAGACCAAAGGAGTTAGATCGGCGGCGGCCGACATACTCGGCATCAGCCGGTTCCAGCTCCTGCGCCGCATCGAGAAATACGCCCTCAACGAACCCTCCGACGAACAATAATACCCTTCCCGACCTCTCCCGCATACCGGCACGCTAGTTGCTCTTAACTATCCCGTTCGCGGCGTAAGAACGGCCCGAAACGCCGTTTTTTCGTGCGGCGGCGCACGGCGTGTGCGCCGAAAACGCACGGCAGGCCCTGAATCACCACGGAGAGAGGGAAACGATGTACGACAATAAGAGCGTGACCATCCGGCGCAAAAAGGATCATCTGGAACTGTTCCGCGCGGCGCCGGTCGATTCGCGCTGGACCACCTCGCTGCTCGAATGCGTCCAACTCATCCACTGCGCCCTTCCCGAAACGGCGCTCGACGAGATAGATCTTTCGACCACCTTCGCGGGACATCACTTCCGCGCCCCCTTCTTCATCACCGGCATCACCGGCGGCACCCCCGATGCGGCCGAAATAAACCGCGCGCTGGCCCGGGTCGCCGACGAGTTCGGCATCGGGTTCGGGCTCGGCTCCCAGCGGGCGATGCTGCAGGACGACGACCTGACCGCGACCTACGCAGTGCGTGAAGCGGCGCCGACCGCTTTCATCGCGGGGAACATCGGCGGGGTACAGGCGACCCGCTATCCGGTGTCGGAGATATGCCGGCTCGCCGACCGCATCGGGGCGAGCGCCCTGTGCATCCACCTCAACCCGGCGCAGGAGATACTCCAACCGGAAGGCGACCGCAGTTTTAAGGGGATACTCACGGCCATAGAACACCTGACCCAAGAACTCGACATACCGCTCATCGTCAAGGAGACCGGCGCGGGGATAAGCCGCGAAACGGCGCTGCGCCTCCGCGACGCCGGGGTGCGCCATCTCGATGTCGCCGGCGCCGGCGGCACCAGCTGGATCGGCGTCGAGATACTGCGCTCTCACCGCGACAAGGACCCGCAGGCGACCGCCTTCTGGGACTGGGGGATACCCACCGCCGCGGCCGTCTGCGAGACCGGCGGACTCGGCCTTGAGGTCATCGCATCGGGCGGCATCCGCACCGGCATCGACGCGGCGCGGGCGCTGGCTCTGGGCGCGACGCTCGTCGGGGCGGCCAGCCCGGTCCTGCGCGCCTACTACGCCGGCGGCCTCGAAGGGGCGCGCAACTACATCGGCTCACTTCTCCACGGCCTGCGCGCCGCGACGCTCCTCACCGGCTGTCGCGCATCCCGCGAACTGGCCGGAGCGCCGCGCTTCATCAGAAGCCCGCTCAAGGAATGGGTCGCCGAGCGCCGCGAACCGCACGCCTGAAACTCAAACTATTCCGTGACATCGCAAGAGGAAGCGCTATAATAGGACCGTCTTGTAGCTCAATCTTATCGGTGGAGGGAATAATGAGAAGAACGGCGCTTTTTGTGTTCGCAGCGCTCCTGTGCTTCGCCTGTGAGGGGAACAAGCGGGTCATCCATGACACCGACACGGTCGGCGACGGCGACGGCGACACGGTCGTAGTCGAGGATGGCGACACCATACTGCCCGACGGGCTCCCCGACCTCGGCGACAGTACCCCGAACGATGGTGACGAACTTCAGAACGACGAGGACCTCATCGTCACAGGCGACTGCATTGAAACGGGAGAGGGATGCGGCCCGACCGAGATCTGCCTCTACGACTGGTCACAGCAGGCCTACTTCTGCGAAGATGCCTGCGATCCGCTGATCGCCGACGACTGTCCCGTCGGGATGGTCTGCGAAGCGGTCGAGGGCGACGCGAACCGCGGCTGTTTCCTCCCCGCCATCATCGCCGGACGGGTCTTCGACCTCGGCGACACCATAAACTACCCCTCGGTAGAAGGGGCGCGGGTCAGCGGCATGGACCAGAAAAACGGCGCGGCGACCGAGATATCGGTGACCGGCGCGGACGGTCGGTATTCTCTGCAGATAGCGCTTCCCCGCACCCGCAACGGCAATCCGGTCCCGGGCGAGGTCTACGCTCTGCGGGCCGGCGCACAGGACTATGAGCCCTATCCCGGGTCGATACGAGTCGCTCTGCCGATACTGCTTGACACCTTCACCCGGATGAACGACGGCTACTATGTCGTCAGCGGCTTTCTCGATATCGGCCTGCTGCCGCTTCCCGATGAGGAAAAGGGCGGCTTCACCATATCGGGAAGCATCTCGGAGGCGATGAGCGGCGTCCTCATCATAGCGCGCTGCGCCACCGCCCCCTGTCCCTACACCTACACCGGCGGCGGCGGCGAATTCATCCTCTACAATGTTCTGCCGGGCGACTACGAGATGGCGGCGCTGAAGAACGATCTGAGTTTCACCCCGGTCACCCTAACGGTGGTCGACGCCGATATCACCGACCTGTTGCTCGAACTCATCACCGACCCCGACCTCGGCACGATAAACGGATCGGTCAATATCGTCGACGGCGGCGGCGGACTGACCACCAGCGTCGTCCTCATGGCCGAGGAGACCTTCATCCCCGGTTTCGACAAGGGAGAGATCGTCCCCGGCCTGCGCGCTCCCGAACCGCCCGAAGCCCCCACCATCAGCGGCGCCTACACGATAACCGGCATCCCGGCGGGCCGCTATGTGGTGCTGGCCGCTTTCGAGAACGACTGGCTGGTGCGCGATCCCGACCCGAACATCGGCGGGACGCAGATCGTCCATCTGGAGATACCCGACGCCGGCGCGAACTGGGAGATATCGCTCGACAACTTCAAGGTGACCCGGGCGATCGACATCGTCTCTCCCGGCGCGCTCGGCCCCGAACTGGTCGACGGCGAACTCATATTCATCTGGAAGGATGACTCCAGCGAAACCGACTACAACATCAAACTCTACAACGCCTACGGTGAAGTGGTTTGGGAGAAGACCGTTCCGCGCGAAACGGGCGTCGACGAGATATCGCTCCTCTACGACGGCGACAAACTCTCGGGCTACTACCAGTGGCGCGTCACCTCGCTCAAGAGCGGTAACCCCATCTCGACATCCGAGGACCTGAAAGGAATTTTCTATGTGGGAATGCCGTACTAACGACCCGATGAACAGTTCAAGGGAGGATATCATGAAGAAAATGTTCCTGTTCGTGCTTGCCGCGGTGTTCTGTCTTGCCTGCGCAGAAAAAGATGATTCGGGCAAATGCGATCCGACCGAACTCAAGTGCGCGGACGACGGCGTCTGCCTCTTCGACCGCGTGAAGGGCGACTACTACTGTACCGACGCCTGCGATCCGCTCGCCGCCGACGCCTGTGACGATGGCTATGTCTGCGAACAGATAACCGATCAGGGGAACCGCACCGCCTGCGTCACGAAGGTCTATCTGAAAGGTAAAGTGTTCGACCTTGCGACCGACGCAGCCATCAAGGATGCGCTGGTCATGGCGCAGAACACCAAGGACGGCGTTGCGACCGACGTGGTCCATACGGCCGCCGACGGCTCGTGGTCCATCGAGATCCGGGTGCTCCGCAACAGCCATGGCGACCCGGCGACGGGCGACATCTACACCCTCTACGCATCGGCCGACGACCATATCCCCTATCCCTCGCTCATGCGTCCCGCCCTGCCGGTGACGCTCACCCAGTTCGACCCCGAAACGGCCGACCTGCCGTCGAGCGCGTGGGAATATTCTTCGGAACTCACCGATATCGGACTCCTGCCGGTCAAGGATGATGAAAAAGGGCGCGCCGCGCTCGCCGGATCGCTCTCCAGCGAGGTAGGCGGCGCACTCATCGTCGCCGAATGCGCGACGCCACCCTGCCCTTACAACTACACCGATAAACAGGGCCGCTTCCTCATCTTCAATGTCGCACCGGGGAATTATGAACTTGCCGCCTACAAGAAAGGGCTCTATGTCGAGAAAAAGGCCATCGAAGTAGCCACGACCAACATGGAGAACATCACCCTGACGCTCAAAGATTTCGCCGGCGGTACCGTTTCCGGATCGGTCAGTCTCGTCAATGCCCCCGGCGGCTCGGCGACCTCGGTGGTGCTCATCCCCGAATCGACCTTCCATGAAACGCTCGTGACCGGCGTGGTCGGCCCCGGCCTGCGCGCCCCTGAACCGCCCACCGTGCCGAATATCAACGGCGCCTTCGAGATAACGGGCGTGCCGGAAGGAAAGTATGTGGTGCTTGCCGCCTACGAGAACGACGGCCTGGTGCGCGATCCCGACCCGAACATCGCCGGAACGCAGATCGTTCACTTTGAGATAGCGACGGCGACCCTGACCGTTGAACTCGACAGCTTCAAGATAACCGAAGCGCTCGCCATGGTATCGCCCGGCGGCTCCGCCCCCGAGGCGGTGACCGGCACGCCGACCTTCATCTGGGCCGACGATTCGAGCGAGGATGCCTACAACCTCAAGGTCTACAATATCTACGGCGACCTCGTCTGGGAAAAGCAGATGGACGGCGGGGTGAGCGGCGCGGAGAATGTCGAGGTCCCCTACGAAGGACCGGCGCTCGAAGCGGGCATGTACTATCAGTGGAAAGCGGTCTCCTACCGCAAGGGCGGCCCCATCTCGACCACCGAGGACCTGCGCGGCGTCTTCTTCGCCGAATAACCTTTTCGGACCTTTCTACCCTACAGGAACACGAGCCATTCGGGTTTGAAGACGAGGAGCAGACCGAGCGCGACCATGAGCGACCCGCTGATGAGTTTCAGCACCCGGGCGTGCCGCTCCTCGAGCCGGAATTTCTGCATCGAGAGCAGGAACAGGGCGACGATGAGGGCAAGCGGTATCACATAGTAGAGGTTGTAGAGCGCCATATAGCCGTATTTGGCCGCCGTCCCGATCTCCTGTATCGACAGGACGCGGGTGTAGATGGCGGGAAGGCCAATGGTACAGCCGAGCTCGATCAGGTTGACGAAAAAGGCGAGCGCGACGGTCCCGGCAAAGGCGATGAGGGTGTTCTTCGACCCGAGTATCCCCCGCATCTTGTCATAGAGTTTCCCCTTGGCCGATTCGGGTATCATAAGACTGATGCCCTTTTTGAAAAAGAAGAAATCCTTCATGTTGATAAGGCCCATGATGAGCGCAACGATGCCGAGCAGCACCGTTGCGACCGTCGTGATCCCGACGAACATGAAGATGTTGAGCCACGCCGCCATGAACAGGAAATAGACGACACCCGACGAGACGACGAAAACGCTTCCGATCATCAGGAGCATCCCGCGGCTTTTGGTGTTCACCAGCAGGGTCAGCAGGAACATCAGCACCCACATCGCGCAGGGATTGATGCCGTCGAGCAGTCCGATCAAGAAGGTAAAGGAGGGAAGCGATATGACCCGCGCGTCGAGCGTCCCGATGAAAGGGATGGTGACCGTCGTCACCGGCCCGCGGTCCCGTTTCCCGCCCGCCAGATGGTCCTCGATCATTTCCTCTATCTCGGCCTCGTTCACCCCCGGCTCAAAGGCGCCGACGAAGCGATCGCCCAGCACGAAGGTGGGAGTACCGGGATTTTCGATGCCGAGCAGTTCCACCTTGCGCTTGAACAGCGCCATATTCTCTTCGTTGCGGATGATCTCAAGCCGTTTGAAGAGTATCTGCGGGTAGCGCCGCTCCCATTCGTTCATGAAGGGGCGCGCCTTGCGGCAGTGGGGACATTTGTAGGAGTAGAAGAAGTAGAACGCGCCGTCGCCCGCCGTCTCGCGGTACTTGGCGACGATGCCGGTCACCTTTTCGCGGAACGCCGGATCGTTCGGCTCCCAGCCGACCGCATGACGACCGCCGAGGGTGAAGAGCGGGACGAGCGGTTTTTCCAGTTCGAACTCGTCGAGCGCCTCGCGGAACAACGCGGTATCTGCGGCCGAGGCGGTCACCTCGATCTCTTTGAAGGTCACCTCTTTGTTCTGCGCCGCCAATTCCCGGACAAAGGCGAGCGCCTCGACCGACCGGGCGCTTTTCTGCGAGTAGAAGGTGTAGAATACGTTGTCGTCGAGCGCCGCGGACAGGGAGACCGTACAGAGCAGAAGAATGAGAAATAAAAGTTGCTTCATCGGCCCGAAGGTTCCTTATGAACTGAACAGATATTTCGATGCGAATTCGGGGTTGCTGGTGACATTGACACCGAGTTTGCGCAGTCCCGCTTCGTCGCCGGGGCTCGGCATGTGGGTCAGGTGCACCTCACAGCCGCGCAGTTCCTTAAGTTTCTCGAGGGCGACCGACGCCGACGGGTTGAACGTGGCGCTGATGGAGAGGCAGATGAGCGTCTCTTCGAGGTCCAAACTGGGCGAACGGCCGTTACAGATATCTTTCTTCAGATGGCCGATGGAGCCGGTTATCGTCGCGGGAAGCAGGTCGATCTCTTTCGGGATACGCGCCAGATACTTCACCGCGTTGAGGATGAGCGCCGATGCGGCGTGCATGAGCGGCGAATTGTTGCCGGTGATGATGGTCCCCTCCTTGAGTTCCAGCGCCGCGCCGCAGAATATCCCCTCGTTCCCCTTGTTGCCGGTACGCGCCGCTTCGGCCGCCTGCATCGCGGGGGCCACGACGACCCGGGCGGAGGGAGAGGCGCCGACATCCTTCATGATGACCTCGGCCCGCTCGACCGTCTCACGGTTGACCAGCCCCAGCGCATATTCGCACGAATAACGATAGTAGCGCCGGACGATCTCCTGCCGCGACGCCTCGGTGACCGCCGCGTCGTCGATGATGCCGAACCCGGCGCGGTTGACCCCCATGTCGGTCGGCGACCGGTAGTGCGAGGGCTGGCCGGTGATCTTCTCGATGATCCGTTTGAGGAGAGGGAACGCCTCGACATCGCGGTTGTAGTTGACCGAATATTCCTTATGCGCCTCCAGATGGAAATGGTCGATGACATTGACATCGCGCAGTTCGCAGGTGGCCGATTCATAGGCGACATTCACCAGATGTTTGAGCGGCAGGTTCCATATCGGGAAGGTCTCGAACTTCGCATAGCCGGCATTCACCCCGCGAAGATGCTCATGGTAGAGTTGCGACAGGCAGGTGGCGAGTTTGCCGCTCCCGGGGCCGGGGCCGGTCACGATGACGATCGGCTTTTTCGTCTCGATGTAGGGATTCGCGCCGTAGCCTTCGGCGCTGACTATCGTATCGACATCGGTCGGATAGCCCTTGGTGAAACTGTGGGTATAAACCGTAACGCCGCGGCGCTCCAGTTTGTTCTTGAATGCCACCGCCGCCGGCTGGTTCTCGAACCGCGTGATGACCACGGCGCGCACCGTCAGCCCCCACTCGCGGTAATCGTCGATGGTACGCAGGGCGTCGGCGTCGTAGGTGATGCCGAAATCGGCCCGCATCTTCTTCTTTTCGATGTCGCCGGCGTAGATGGCGAGTATGATCTCGGCGTCGTCCTTGAGTTTCTGCAGGAGCCGCATCTTGACGTTCGGGTCGAAGCCCGGAAGCACCCGCGCGGCGTGGTAGTCGAAAAGTATCTTGCCGCCGAACTCGAGGTAGAGCTTGTTGTTGAAGCGCTTCACCCGTTTGAGTATCTCTTCAGACTGTTCCGCGAGATACTTTTCATTGTCGAATCCGATCCGTGCGACCATCTGCCGTCTCCTTATGTAAGTGACCTTTCCACCATAGCGATACCGTCCGATTTCACAAGAAAACCTTACTCATCGATCCTTGCAGCACCGGAAACCGGCGTAGAGCGCGGTCCACCCGGCGGCGAACGAACACCTCAACCGATCTTCAGCACTCGCGCAGTTGAAGGCGCCCCCTTTGATCACATACCCGCCCTGTCCGTTGTCGGCGACCTCCCACACATTGCCGTTGACATCGTACAGTCCGTCACCCGCGGTGCAGTCGGGGAACGAACCGGTCGGCACGACATGAAAACAGTTGTAGTCGTAGCCGCAATTGGCGGCGGTGTTGCATTGAGCGAGGTTGTTTTCAGCGCAGAAATCGTCGCAGAACACATCGACATTGTTGCAGGTCTCGCGGTCATAGGTGTTCCCGAAGTGGTAGAGGCGCTTTTCGGGTCCTTCGCACGCGGAGGTCCACTCGCCCACGGTGCAGAGCCGCTTTCCCGCCGCCGCACAGGCCGCCTTGAAGGTCGCGAGCGCCGCAGTATTCATCGGGTTGACCATCCACGGCAGGAGGCCGGGGACCGAATGCGCCTTCGACTCGTCGACACCGGCAGTGTCGGCGGTCGCATCGCCGCGCGACGCCTCGTACCGGTCGACGCAGACACCCCCTATCGCGGCCATATCGTCGGGACAGGGACCCCAGTCGGTATCGGTGGTCTCGCTATCCAGCAAGGTGGTCGATTCGCCCGGGTCGCAGGCAACGGTGACAAGAGCAAAAAAAAGAACGCAGGGGATGATGAGCGAGCGCATGGGACCTCCCTAGAACCGTTGTGTTGCGAGTACCCGCGCCGTGTGCCGCGGACCGTTCATGTCATAGTAATCGCCTTTCCCCAGCGAGCTTACCGTGTGTTCGAACGCATACTCCGCCGAGAGATCGAAGGAATCGGTAAGGGCGAAACGGAACTCCGCCGACGGCGCGACGACGAACTCTATCCGCCGCTTCTCCTTGAGCGCCGCGAGAGTTGCCCACTGGTCCTTCGCAAAG
>CALMRE010000239.1 GCA_937871295.1 uncultured bacterium
ACGAGACATGGGAATGGGATGGCACTGACTGGACACAGGTATTTCCTGCAAATAAACCATCGCCTCGGTATTGGCATGCCATGGTTCATAGCAGCGCTACCGGAAAAACAATCTTGTTCGGAGGAGGAGGAGACAATTTCACTGATGAGACATGGATATGGGATGGCGAAAACTGGGTTCAGTGGAATTCATCTAATGAACCTGGAATGCTACAGTCTCATGTAATGGTATATGATGCTGCACATAAAAACATAGTTATGTTTGGCGGGTATGACAGTTCTTTATCATATTACAATGACACATGGACTTGGCGGCACTCAGCAAACTGGATCCCGTTAAATCCTGCAACCAAACCTTCCACGCGGCAAAACCATGCGATGGCATACGACAGCGCCCGTGGCAAGATGGTCCTGTTCGGGGGGGTTACCGATGGTTCCGTCTTCAAAGACGAGACATGGGAATGGAACGGTGCAATTTGGACTCAGTTAAATCCAGCAAACAAACCCTCATCTCGAGGTTTTCATGCGATGGCATACGACAGCGCCCGTGGCAAGGTGGTTCTGTTCGGGGGATCGGCTGCTTCAGCCGTCCTGAACAACGAGACATGGGAATGGGACGGCGCAAACTGGGCTCAATTAAATCCGACAAACAAACCTTCATCGCGAGGTTCTCATGCAATGGCTTACGACAGCAAGCGCGGGAAAACAGTCTTATTCGGAGGTTCAACCGGGTCCCACTATACTAATGTGAGTGATGAAACATGGGAGTGGGATGGCGTTAACTGGGTATTATTAGACCCGGCGACAAAACCGCCGTTACGAAGAGACCATTCTATGGTATATGACCATGCAAGAGACAAAACAGTCGTGTATGGAGGATCTTATAACACTATATATGGGTATGAGGATGTGTGGGAATGGGACGGCACCAACTGGACAGCGAAAACTCCAGCGACTAAACCCGAGGGCAGAGCCAATCATGCTATGACATACGATAATGATAACGATAGAATCGTCCTATTCGGGGGAAACTCTGGAGCATCTTACTTCTATGGCACTTGGGAATGGAATGGTGGCGGCAATGACCGCGCCGGTCAGATCATGAATGTTTCATGGGAGAGTTCCGGTATCACTGACGACGGCAGCATCCAGTCCGTTTCAGTCCTTTTCAACGCGGGCGGACTCGGCGACATCACCGGTACGCCGACGAACGGCGTTGACCTTCTCGCATGGAAGCACGACCGCTGGGTGAAGGTGTCCTCGAACACCGCCGCTCCCGACAACCTTGCGCCGGTGACATGGGAAACGACCGACCCGGTCGAGATACAGACACTGCTCAACAGCGGCCTGCGAAAATTCAACTTCGCCGTCGTCCCGACCGCCCCCAACGGCTTCCTGACCGACATGGGCTCCATCGCCACCGACTACGCCGAGGTTATCGTCCGCTACACGATCCAGTAACCTCTCCGGCAGAAAAAACCCGTCAATTTTATTGCCAATCAGCGGTAATTAGGTATAGAGTCGTCTCCTAACGGTGTTCGGAGTCGCACATGCGCTTTTTTTCGATGCCCGCGCTGACCATCGGTGATTCAGTCGCCCCGCTTCCCATCGTACAGGGGGGCATGGGGGTCGGCATATCGCTTTCGGGGCTTGCCGCAGCGGTCGCCAACGAAGGCGGCATCGGCGTCATCGCCGCCAACGCCATCGGCCTGATGGAGCCGGACTACCGCGAGAACGGCCGCGAGGCCAACATCCGCGCCCTGCGCCGCGAGATACGGCAGGCGCGGGAACTTTCCAAAGGGGTCATCGGCGTCAATCTGATGGTGGCGGTCAATAATTTTCAGGACATGCTGCGTGTGGTCATCGAGGAAAAGCCCGATGTGGTCTTCCTCGGCGCCGGACTCCCGATAAAGGATATCCCCATCGCCGAGTTGCGCGCCGCGAAGGTCAAGGTGGTCCCCATCGTCTCGTCGGGACGCGCCGCGAAACTGATATTCAAGTCGTGGGAAAAGAACTATCACGATATCCCCGACGCGGTAGTGGTCGAAGGGCCGCAGGCGGGCGGACATCTCGGCTTCAAGATCGAACAGCTCGACGATCCGGCCTACGCGCTGGAGAAGATAGTCCCCGAGGTGGTGGCCGGGGTGCGCGATTTCGCACAGCGCTTCAACCGCGCCATACCGGTCGTCGCCGGGGGCGGCATCTACACCGGCGAGGATATCCAGCGCATCATGCAGACCGGCGCGGCGGGCGCTCAGATGGCGACCCGGTTCGTGGCCACCGACGAATGCGACGCCGATATCCGTTTCAAGGAAAGTTATGTCGACTGCCATCCCGACGACATCGTCATCATAAAAAGCCCCGTCGGCATGCCGGGACGCGCCATCCGCAATTCGTTCCTCGACGAGGTCGCCAACGGCGCGCGCAAAGATTTCCGTTGTCCGTGGCGCTGTCTGGAGGCGTGCGATGCCCGCGAGGTGCAGTACTGCATCTCCGAGGCGCTCAACAACGCCCGCAAGGGACTGCTCGCGGACGGCTTCGCCTTCTGCGGCACCAACGCGTGGCGCATCGAGAAGATCGTGCCGGTCAAGGCGCTGGTGATCGAACTCAAGGAGCAGTACGAAGAGGCGATGGTCTCCTTCTATCAGGAGGAGTTCGCGAAGTTCAAGGAACGGCTCGCCGTCGCGGTCGAAGAGCGCAAGACGCTCATCGGCACCCGTATCGCCCAGTGGAAAGAGGAATATGAGGCGGCGCTCGCCCGTCTTGCCGTGGCCAAGAAGGAGTATGAGGCAACCTACGACCAGAAAGTGACCGACTTCAAGAACGGCTACGAACAGAAACTTTCCGACTTTAAGAACGGCTACGAACAGAAGCGCGCCGCCTTCGCCGAGGAATACGAGAAGGCGCTCGAAAAGGCCGCCGCGCTCAAGAAAGAATACTCCGACCGCCTCGCCGATCTGCAGGCGGGCGACGCCCTCCCGAGCAACTAACCCCTATCTTCCGGTAACCATCCATGGAACACGAACTTATCGCGATCATCTCGCTTCTCGAAGGGGCGCTCTATCAGGAGACCAAGAATTTCTGGGATCTCTGCGCCGAACGGTACGGCGCGAAGGAGGTCCAGCTCTTCCACCATCCCTCGTTCACCTTTCAGGGCGGGTCGGTCGCGGCCGAGAAACTGCCCGAGATGCGCACGCAGTTCCAGCGGTTCGCGGCGCGGGTGAAACCCTTTACGCTCTCGGTACGGAAGATGGGGAACGCCGGGAACAAACTGCTCTTCTTCGAGGTCGAACAGACCGAGGAGTTGGCGGGGACGCACCTCATGGCGAACGCGTTCCTTGAGATATTCTGCGACCGGACCATTGAGGAATATCTGCCGGAGGAGTGGCATCCGCATGTGGCGCTGGCGATGAACGATCTGTCGGAGCGCGGGTTCACCGAACTCTGGGATGACTTCGGCGAGGTGACCTACGCCTTCGATCAGGTCATCAGCAACCTGCACCTCGTCCGCTTCCTGCCCGACGGGAACATCGAGGTTTTGGAAAAGGCCAAACTGACGGTCTGATATTTTTTGCCTTCCACTCCCCTTTCGGCTAGAATCGGCTCATCTTTCGGTGGAAATGAGGGCTTCGTGCGGACGGTTCAGGTCCTAGTTATAGCGACAATTCTTTTACTCCTCCCGCAGACGGGGCGCGCCGACCGTGCAAGTTGGTACTATCGCCTCGCCCTTCAGGGAGGCGGGTTCATCGTTTCAGACGGTAAGATGAACTCCGATGAAATGCCTCTCGGTCCGCTGGTCGGCCCGGAGCACACCTTCCTCTGGGAGGTCAATCGTCAGCATCAGCATCTACTCGGTTTTTCCGGCGCCTGTTATTTTGGATTTTTTTTCACCGATGATCCCGGAACAACCCTTAACATTAATCTGAGTCTCGCCTACTGGTACCAGATACGGGGACAAGAGGCGGGCGACGGACCTTATTTCAGATTCAATTTCGGTCTCACCGCCGCCGAGGTGCACCATAAAAGCGACGAAGAAAAAAAGAAAGAAGCATTCATCTGGATGCCGTATCTGGTGATCGGGCCTTCCTTGAAAATAGGCTGGGGCTATGGATGGCCACTGCACCCGACGGTCAGGTTCACCATGGGGGCCAATTACGAATTGGGTGTCGGCGTCTTCGGCAATGTCATCAACGCGCTTTATCTTGATATGGGGTTTCTTTTTTAGGAGAAATGATGCTACGGTTATTTTTGATCGCTCTTCTTTTCTGTAGTCTTTTGAGCAGTTGCCAGATCCCGTGGCTAAACTGTGAAACGGCGCTCTGTTACAACCCTCAGCCGTGGGAGGAGATGGAAGAGGCCGAAGCCGAATTCGATGCACGCATCGAACGGTGCAATGGCGGCGACGCGGAAGAGTGTTGCCGGCTCGGCGTCGCCTATCTCAAGGGCGGAAATAGAGGCAAAAAGGATATGTTTAAAGCCGAGCGGTTCATGCTCAAGGCCTGTGAGGGCGGTCACGATATTTGTTGCGGCAATGTCGCCTATATCTATTTCACCTACGACGATGTGAATTGGAACTATGAAAGTGGCGCCAAGGTGCTCGATCGTGCTTGCGGAGAAAAAAACGCTACGGCCTGCACAAAGCTGGGCGACTGGCACTGTCAGGGAAAGGGCGTCCTGTATGATCCGGACAAGGCGGCACGGTACTTCACCACCGCCTGTGAATTCGGCAACACGAAAGCATGCGACAAACTGAAGAACATCGGCGAATGCAAGTTGCCCGCGACGGAACAACCCGCCGAGACAGTCGCCCCCGAACTGGACAAAAAATACCTGCCTGACCAGAACTATCAGCCGTGAAAGACCAAACTGACCACCTGAAAAATCTTTGTAATTTTCTTTGAAATAGTTTTGGAAAGACGATATAAGTCTATTGCTGTTTGCAGGGGGGCATCTACATGAAACGAGAACTGATCGAACGGTATCACGCGGCATTTGAGCAAGCGACGCTCATTGAGGACGGGGTCGAATTCTGGTCGGCCAGAGACATTATGGTTCTTCTCGAATACTCCAAGTGGGAAAATTTTATTGCAGTCGTCGAAAAAGCTAAAATATCCTGTAAAAACAATGGACAAAATGTTGCCGACCATTTTCCTGACGTCAGGAAGATGGTCCCTGTCGGTTCGGGAGCTCAGCGCGAGGTCGAAGACATCCTACTCACCCGCTACGCCTCATACCTCATAGCACAGAACGCCGACCCGCGCAAACCGATAGTTGCATTTGCGCAGAGTTACTTCGCGGTACAGACCCGCAAGATGGAGGTGTTGGAAGAACGACTCGCCATCGTTGAGCGTTTGCAGGCACGCAAGAAACTCGCCGAAACGGAAAAAGAACTCTCACAGTTGATATACGAGCGCGGTGTTGACCAAGAAGGCTTCGGCAGGATCCGGAGCAAAGGCGACAGCGCACTGTTCGGCGGACCGGGGACGGCGGAAATGAAACGGAAACTAGGCGTACCGGACGACCGACCGCTTGCCGATTTCCTGCCGACGATAACGATCAAAGCCAAGGATTTCGCGGCCGAGATAACCAACTTCAACACCAATAAGGACGATCTGCACGGCGAACCGTCGATAACCGGCGAACACATCAAGAACAATCAAGAGGTCCGCGACCTCCTCGTGAAGCGCGGAATCAAGCCGGAAGAACTTCCGCCTGCCGAAGACATCAAGAAGATCGAACGCAAGGTGAAAAAAGAAGAAAAGAAGATACCGAAGAAATGAGACTTTCGGTGGCAATGGGGGCTTCATGCGGACGGTTCAGGCACTGATCACAGCGACAGTTCTTCTGCTGTTCACACAGGCAGGATATGCCGAAACAGAAACTTGGTATTATCGTCTCGCCCTGCACGCGGGAGGATTCGTGGTCCCCGGCCCTGGAGTGGCGTTGGAAGAAATGCCCGTCGGCCCGCTGGTCGGCGGTGAACACACCTTCATATGGGAGGTCGGAGGACGGCATGAACATCTGCTGGGATTTTCGATAGCGGCGAATGTGGGATTCTTTTTTGGCAATGATCCGGGAAAGTTTATCAATACGAATGTCAGTCTCGCATACTGGTATCAGCTGGAGGGCAACGAACCGGGCGACGGATTTTATCTGCGAGCAAATTTCGGCTTTATCGATGCCATTGTCACGCGAAAAAGCGACAAGGAAGAAAGGGAGAACTCTTTTATCTGGTTCCCCGCTATTATCTTTGGCCCCTCTATTAAATTCGGCTTCGGTTATGGCTGGCCGATCAACGAAACGACCCGCTTCACGCTCGGGGCAAACTATGAACTCAGCGTAAGCATCTTTGGAGATGCGCTGAATGCGCTTTATCTCGATGCGGGATTTTTGTTCTAGGAAACCGGGCGTGCCGTTGGCGCGCCCCTACAAAATGGAACATCTCCCGACCTGTAGGGGCGTTCCCAACGGGACGCCCTCATTTCATTTAAATATAATGTAGTCTTCCTGACGGCTGACCACATCCTGCACCGCCGTGCGGAACGCCGGATAGTCGGCCGGATCGATGACGGTGCACTCCTTGGTGTAGACCGTAAGGAGGTTCACCATGTTCTTGTCGGCCTTCGTCCCCCGCTCCACCGTGAAGCACGAACCCACCGTCTTGAACCCCTTCGGATAGAATTCCACCTTCGCCTTGGTGGGCAATTCCACCGTCACCGCCGAGCTCATGATCCCCTTGATCCCCAGTTCCATCGGGAGGGTGCGCGTCGTCAGCTTCACGAGGTCGGCCTTGAGGATGTCGAGCGGTATCCGGAGCCGTTTCTTGTCGTCCTGCGTCTGGAGGAGGTTCGACACATCGGCCTCCACCGTGAGGGTGAGCGGGTTCCTGATATCCTCGATATCGCTGCTCTCGGCGTTGAGAAGACTGCCCCCCTGAAAGAGTTTGTTGACGAGTCCCTGAAACAGTTTTTCGGCCTCCTTCTGCGTCCGGAGCACCCGCCGCACGAACGACGACGCACTGCCGCGCAGGGTCACCACCGCCTTCACCGTCACCACGCCGTTCGCCCCCACCTTGAAGGATATCTCCTGTTTCTCGTAGTTGAACGCGGCCGGCTGGTAGGGTATCGGGATGAACGCCCACGCCGCGGTGTCGATGTTCATCACGAGACTCTCGACCCCCTGATCGTCGGAACGGAGATTGCCGATCTCGAGCAGATCGACCGTCGGATCCATGAAATAGGCCGCTTCGATGCCCGGCTGGACCGGGACATGAACGATGGCGTGGTTGAACTGCTGGTTGGGTATTTTCTTCTGCAGGAGTCCGGCGCCGCGCGTCCGGAGGATGGCGTAGTCGAGTTTGACGCCGACCTCTTTGGCCAGTTGTATCATGAGCACCGCCTTGTCCTTGCAGTCGCCGTAGCCCCGTTCGATGATCTGGGCGGGGGTGTGGGGCTTGACCCCGGCGATGGTGGTCTCGTAGTCCTGCTGATAGCGGATCTCCTGCGCGACGAAGTGGAAGAGGGCGTCGAGTTTCCCCCGCGGCGTCGTTTCACCCGCCGTCAATTTCGCGGCGAGACTGCGCAGTTCTTTATTGGAAACGAAGGCATTCTTGAGCAGCGCCCGCTCCCAGTTGACATACTCGTCCCAACTTTTGACCGAACTGATCGTGAGCTGGTCAAGGAAATCGGCCACCGGCGGCGACATCGGCTCCATCGAGAGCGGCGGCCGGTCGTTGACGGTGAAGGTCTTCATGACGAGTCCGTTCTCGACCGTCTCGCTCTTCTCCTCCACCTTTCCCTGAATGTCGAAGATCATCTCGCGCTTGGGATCGTAGATGAGCCGCAGTTCGCTGTGGAGCATCTGGTAGTAGGTGGTCTGGAGATACCACTGGCCGAGGAACTGGTTGTCGAGGAAATGCGGCGCGCGGGCGTAGTGAATGTACTGAACGACGGTGGCCGACCCGATGTCGAGCTGACGGAACCGTATCTGACTGCCGCGGATGGAACTGGCCTCCTGCCGCACCCCGTTCGGATCGAGCGAATAGGCCTTGAGTATCTTGACGCTCCCCATGTAGGGCAGATTCTCATTGATGAGGATGTCGCGGCCTGCGTCGTTGACCACCCGTTTGACCTCGGTGATGTACCACTTCGAGGAGCCGTCGTCGTTGACGCGGACCACCGCCTGATCGAGCGCCATGAGCGCCTGCGCGCCGGGATGGGGCGTCACCTGTCCCGCCACGGCGATGCGCGCCTTTATCTCGTCGTCGGTCGGGACATACTGGAGGGCGAGATCCTTCTCCTTTTCGGTGAGGTAGGCGATCCGTTCCGAAAGCGACGAATTCTTCGGATTGAGATCGAGCGCCCGTTTCCATTGCGCGAGCGCCTCTTCGCGGCGGCCCCGTTCCCACGCCATGCCGCCGAGATCCTGATAGGGCGACGGATCGTAGGGCGACAGCCCCAGCGCACCGTCGAGCCGCACCGCCGCCTCGTCGTATCGTTTGAGACGGCGCAGGAGTTCGGCCTGTTCGACGAGGTAGGCCGGATCGTCGGGGGCGAACTTCACCATGATGTTCAGCAGTTCTATCGCCTTCGGATACTCCTGTTTCCCGCGGATGAGCGACAGCAGACGGCGCAGGAAGGTCAGCCGCCCCGGTTCGAGCGTCAGCGCCGCGGCATTGAGGGCGATCGCGTCGTCGAAGTAACCGCGCGCTTCGTGGCAGTCGGCCAGTTCACGGACTATCTCGGCGTCATCGCGCCACCGGTCGCGCATCGCGGCGAGGATGTCGCACCGGTCCTTCTGCCAGCCGCGCGAACCGTACAGACCGGCGAGCCCCCAATGGGCCCCTATCGCCCGCGGGTCGAGCGCCAAAGCGGCGCGGTAATCATCTTCGGCGCTTTCGCGTATCTGTTTGCGGCGGTAGAAATCGCCGCGCTGTATGAGGAATCCGGCGGTCTTCACGCCGTTGGGGCCCACGGCGCGGTTCAGGAGGTCTATCAGTTGCCCCTCCTCGTCGTTATCGCCGAAATTCTTCGCGGCATAATACATCGCCACGGCGTTGTCGGGATTCCCCTCGTAGAACGCGAGCATCGCCTGCTTCGCCTCCTTCTTCAGCCCGCTGCGCTGGGCGGCGAGCGACCGGAGGAAACTCTGCCGGTTCTGCGCCGCCGGCGAGGAAAGCAGTTCCTCCGTATCCGCCGGGCTCGTCGGCTGGGCGATAGGAGCGGCCAGCGGTGCGCCGCCGGTGTCGCGGCCGTAGGCGATGCCGGGGATCGGTTTCCCGTCGGGAGCGGTCAGGCGCGCGGCGAAAAGCCAACTGCCCTGCTCGGCCGCCGACTTGACCAGTATCCGGTTCCACCCCTTCGCGAGCCGCACCGGTATCCGGACGGTGTCGTAGAAGAATGCGTCGAGCCGGTCGTTCGCATAGCCCTGAACGCCGTTGAGCCACACCGCCGTAGGGTTGCCGGTGCTTATCGAAAGGAGCGCGTCGCCCTCGGCCGGGGCCTGCACATGAGTAACGAGATACCCGACCGACCAGTTATCGGGATAGAGCAGGTTCTTGAGCGACAGGAACCGGTCGTGTCGCAGCGGGGAAACGCTCATCCAGCCGATCTCCCCTATCTTTCCCTTGTACTTTTTTGAAAAATCGACCTCCTGTTCGGGCGGATAGACCTCGTAGAACCCCTTTCCCTGATCGTTGTCGAAAGTGCCCAGAACGACCCAGTCGGCAAGGTAGCCGAGCGTGTCGGCTGTCCGGCGCGCCTCGCCCATACGGCCGAGATCCATCAGCAGATCGGCCCGCATCGCGGCGGCGACGGGACGAAGCGACGGATCGGGGTGGCGCTCGGTCAACGCGGCCAGTATCGGCAGGAGTTGCCGTTTTTCGCCGGCGGTCAGCCCGCCGTTGAGGGCGTAGAGATACAGATCGGTGCGGGGGCTCGCGAGGTCGCAGGCGGCCCGCATATAGTGGGCGCGCGCGCCGTCGCGGTCGCCGAGCACCGTGCGCCACCATGCCGCCATTTCGTGCAGTTCGTAACTGCCGGGATACTTCGCGAGCGCGGCGGTCAGCAGTTTGTCGAAATCGCCGGGACGCGGACCGACGCTGAAGAATATGTCGGAAAGCAGCGCCACCTCGGGGCCGGTCTCCTGCACCGCCGGGACACAGAGCGGCGGTTCGGGGTTCGGCGCGCCGGGACACCCCTTCTTCGGCGGGGTCGCGGCGCAGGCGGCGAGCAGCAGGACCATCAGGAGCGCGAAAAGACGTTTCATCGGACACCTCACAGGGCGGTTTTCTTGCCGCAGGATAGCACAGAGAAAGATTCTTTGCAAAACAAAAACCGCTCGGTATGATGACGGCATGAGATATCTGGTCCCGTTCATACTCTTTTTCGCGCTTCAACTGACGGCGATCGAGCCCTATCAAGGGAAAAGCACCGAGGAACTCGATCGCGACAAACGTATGCGCAACGCCCGTATCGAGAAGGAGGAAGAGGAGAAAAAGGATTCGGGCATCATCGCCTTCCCGCTCGCCTTCTACACCTCCGACACCAGTTTCGGCTTCGGCGGCACCGCGATACTGTTCAAGAAGAGTTACGAAACCAAAGACGAGCGGCGCTCCGATTCGTTCACCACGGTGCTCTTCTACACCCTCAACAATCAGATACTCAACGCGAACGCCGGGACCCTCTACCTCGATAACGGCCTGTTCAAAGCCGATGTGACGCTCGTGGTCTCGCGCTACCCCGAAGAGTTCTACGGCACCGGTCCCCACAGCCCCTGGGAACCCGAGAGTTATACCCCGCTGACGGTGAAAGGCGAAGTGACCTTCTCGATGCGCCTGTGGGAGAAACTCTACGGCGGCATCGCCGTTCTGCAGGGCTACCACAAACTTTTCAAATACGACGACGACGGGCCGCTGGCCGACTATGTCGCGGGGAACCGGGCCAACGGTTTCTTCTCGGGGCTCGGCGTCGAATTCAACCGCGACAGCCGCGACAGATCGCTCTATCCCTCCAGCGGATCGCTCACCACCCTGTCGGTGCTCTGCTTCAACGAAGCCTTCTCCAGCCAGTACAGTTTCACCAACCTTGTCTTCGATCACCGCCAGTATCACTCCCTGCCGCTCGACTCGGTGCTCGCGTGGCAGGTCTACTTCAACACCATCCTCACCGGCTCGCCGCCCCTCCCCTATCTCCCGGCGCTCGGCAGTCAGAACCTGATGCGCGGCTATCCGCAGGGGCGCTATCGCGACAACCACTACATCGCCGGACAGGTCGAATGGCGCGTCCCTATCTGGTGGCGGTTCGGCGCGGTGCTCTTCGCCGGGGTCGGCACGGTCCAGCACAGCCTGTCCGATTTCTTCTTCGACGATCTCAAGTTCGCCGGCGGCGCGGGACTGCGCATCACCCTTTCAAAAAAAGACAACATCAACTTCCGCTTCGATTTCGGCATGTCGGCCGAACGCCCCTATCTGAAACTTTACTTCAATGTTCTCGAGGCCTTCTGATCTTGAACGCTTCGCGCGCGTAAAATTGCAATGGGGAATTCTTTTTGCTATAGTGAGCGGCGCATTGTGAGGGAGCGTTCATCGGCATGGACATCGACACGGTCACACCCGTAGACGGAACGGCGGCCACCCCGCTTCCCGACCGTTTCGGACACTACAACAACTGGACCATCGACGCGATGACCAACCTCGTCAACTTCGCGGCGATCACCCTTGAACCGGCCGGCGCCGCAGAGATACCGCGCCACATCGTCGATTTCCTTTCGCGCCCCTTCTTCGGCCTCTCCTTCGCGGGACTTTTCCGGTTCGACCTCCTCCAGTGCCGGTGGGTGCCGCTGGCCGAAGCGGGCCGCACCGACGCCGACATAGACTCGATCCCGACCTTCGAAGGGAACATGATGCTGGAAGAGGAGCGCGAGATATACTCGTTCTTCTCCATACTCGACGAAGCGTTCCTCGTGCTTGTCGCCCGCGACCGGAACGGCGCCCCCTTCACCCCCTACGAACACTCTTTCATGTCGCTGTTCTCGACGCTCGTTTCCTCTTTCTACCAGATGAAGAAACTGGCGCTGGAGGTGGAAGAGAAGATCGTCGAGATGTCCACCCTGTCAGCCTCGTCGAAACTCATCAGCGGCCTG
This sequence comes from uncultured bacterium, assembly GCA_937871295.1. Taxonomy (GTDB): domain Bacteria; phylum UBP6; class UBA1177; order UBA1177; family JAKLFG01; genus CALMRE01. The sequence continues at coordinate 12,141 of CALMRE010000239.1, forward strand.
AAGGAGAACGCGATAACGGTCGAAGAGGTCTTCCTCGAACTGCACGACAGCCTCTCGCTCGACGGCATGGTGCTCGCCATCAGCGATCCCGGCACCGAAAAGATGCACATCGCGGCCAGCCGCGGCATAAATGCCGACGGCGACTGGGAGACCATCCTCGGCCGGATATACACCGACGAGAAGCATTTCCCCGAAGAGTGGGAACTGTTCGCGATGTTCGACGAGCATCTCCTGACCTACGGCGCGCTCCTGTGCCGCATGACCAAACAGAATCCCACGCTTTACGCCATACAGCGGCGCGTGCTGGACTATACCGTATCGCAGGTGACCACCATCCTCTCCCAGCGCCAGTTCCACAGCGAGGCGATAACCGACCCGCTCACCGGCCTGTCGAACCGCCGCCACCTCATGAAGGTGCTCAAGGACCGTATCCGCGCGGCGCGGCTCGAACCGCTCTCCAAACTGTCGGTGGCGATGGTCGATATCGACCGCTTCAAACTGGTCAACGACACCCACGGCCATCCGACGGGCGACGAAGTGCTCAAGGCGGTCGCGGGGGCCATCTCCGCCGCTCTGCGCGGCACCGATCTGGCGGGCCGCTACGGCGGAGAGGAATTCCTCGTCATCATGCAGGCGGGCCGCAAGGGTGCCTACCACGTATCGGAGCGGATACGCCGCAATATCGCAAAACTCAAGGTCAAGACGGGCGACCGGGCCATCACGGTCACCGCCTCCCTCGGCTACGCCACCTGCACCGGCGTCACTCCATCCCCCGACGAACTCATCGCCCGCGCCGACGCCTACCTGTATCAGGCGAAGGAATCAGGCCGCGACCGCGTCGTGGGCGACAAACCCGAAGAGGAGCCGCAATGATCCGACCGATCCTGTTCCTGCTCGCTCTGATGCTGTTCGTTCCGGCGCTGTACGCCAAAGGCCCCGCCGACGACAAACTCCTTTTCGCCGTGCAGGCGATGGATGTGAATAAGGCGAAAACGGCGGTCAAGGCGGGCGCCAACATCAACGGCTCCGATTCCGACGGCTGGCCTTTTTTCATCACCGCCGTCACCAGCGGTTCGATGGAGATGGTCGACTTCTTCCTTTCCCGCAAGGTGAAGCCCGACCTCAAGGGACCCGACGGCAAGACGGCGCTCATGCACGCCATCACCTCCGACAACGACGACCTCGCGATGAAACTCCTCCAGCGCGGCGCGGGGCTCAAGGTCGCCGACGACAAGGGCAAGTCGGCGCTCATGTACGCCGCCGAAAAGGGGAACGTCAAGGCGGTGCAGTTCCTCCTGAAAAAGAAGGCCGACCCCTATCAGGTCGACGACGAGGGGCGCAACGCCCTTTCCTACGCCGTCGAGAACCGCCACCGCGAGGTCATCAAGATACTCAAGGTCTTCGAGATATCGCCCGACGAACTGGCGACCGCCGTCATCAAGGGCGACACCACCGGCGCGCGCAAACTCATCCGCAAAGGGGCCAATGTCAACGCGCCGAACTACGAGGGACGCCCCCCCATCATGATCGCCATCGAACAGAACGACAAATCGATGGTGCGGCTCCTGCTCGAAAGCAAGGCCAACCCCAGCATCAAGAACTCGAAAGGCTACACCCTGCTGATGTTCTGCTTCGCCGCCGCCAAATACGATCTCGCGAAGATACTCCTGCGCTACAAGGCGGCCGCCGACTTCGATTTCCAGTACACCAAGGGAAAAACCGCGCTGATGATGGCGATACAGAAGAACGACCGCGAACTCATCCGTGTCCTGCTCCAGCAGGAGATGAACATGAACATACAGGACGACGACGGCAACACGGCGCTCATGCTTGCCATCGAAAAGGGAATGAGCACCATCATCAAGGACATGCTCAAGAAGGGGGCCGACCCCGACCTTAAACGCAAGGACGGCCTCTACGCCGAACTCATCGCCGAGGCGCGCGGCCAGACCTACATCGTCCGCATGCTCCGCTCTCATTCGGGTAAATAGGAGGATGGCATGACGCTGACCCGTTTCGAGGAACTCCGGCACGACACGGTACTGCAGGCGGCGCGCCTGATGCTCGTCGCCGCCAAGACCGCGCCGAAGGGACGCGGGCAGGAAACGCTCGACTACGCCGTGGCCGACGGACCCGACCGCGACCGCATCGCCCAGAAGATGGAAGAGATCGGCGCCCGCGCCGGCGTCCCCCATATCCTGCGCGACGCCGCCAATGTCCGGAAGGCCGAGGCGGTGGTCCTCATCGGGACGAAGATCGCGCCGCTCGGGCTCAAACTGTGCGGCATGTGCGGATTCGCCGACTGCGCCGAAAAGGAACAGCACCCAACGGTCCCCTGCCTCTACAACACCGTCAACCTCGGTATCGCCGTGGGGTCCGCCTGCGCGACCGCCGCCGATCTGCGTATCGACAACCGCATCATGTACAGCATCGGGCTGGCCGCGAAGGAACTGGGCCTGCTCGGCCCCGGTGTGGTCGCGATCTACGGGATACCGCTTTCAGCCACCGAAAAGAACCTATTCTTCGACAGGACATAAACCTAGGGGGTTTTTACCATGAGACACATCGTTCCGTTCATCGTCGCCCTGTTCGGCCTGCTCTTCGCCGCCTGCGCCACCACGCCGCAGGAGAAGATCGCCGAAGGCAACAGGTATCTCACCGTCAACAAAGAGAAAGCGCGCGGCTACTACGAGTCGGCCTGTCAGGAGGGGCTGATGGAGGGCTGTCACAAGGCGGGTCTCGCGTGGCTGTCGGGCGATGCTCCCAACGCGGAGAACGAAAAGGGCCGCGCCCTGATCGATCAGGCCTGCAACGGCGGCTATGACGAAGGGTGCCTCACCATCGCCAATATGTGGCGCAACGGCACCAACGGCGTCTTTCAGGACTACTCCTCGGCGGTCGGCTACTATGAGAAACTCTGCGGCAAAAAGATGGCAAAAGCGTGCCGCGCGCTGGGAGAGATGAGCGCAAAGTCGCTCGGCATGCCCAAGGATGTCAACAAGGCGAAGGAACTGTTCGATCAGGCGTGCGAATACGGCGACATCGAGACCTGTTCCGACATGGGCGACACGTGGTTCAAACGGATAGACGATCCCGAAGGCTACGAGAAGGTCCAGAAATACTGGTCGCGCGCCTGCGAAGGCGGCAGCAACGAGATCTGCCTCAAGATCGCCGAGGTGGTCGAAGAGCGTTCGAACGACGAGGAGAAACTCGCCAATTCCCAGAAGTACTACGAAAAGGCCTGCAACGCCGGGCTCATCCCCGCCTGCGTGAAACTGACCAATATGCTGATCAAATACAACGAAAAACTGGTCGCGCTCGAGGAGGCCGATCCGTTCATGCGCAAAGCCTGCGACGCCAACGAAGGGGCGATGTGCAAACTGGTGGGCGACTTCATCCTGTCGCGTTCCGAGGAACTGCTCAACCTCAAGGAGGCAAACAAATTCTACGAGAAGGGGTGTCTGGCCGGCGACGCCGACGCCTGCGACTATAAAAAGGAGACGGGCGAGAAAGTGGCGGTCATCGAGGCCGACATAGCGAAAAAAGAGGCCGAAGAGAAGGCCCGCATCGAAGAGGAGAAACGCAAGGCCGCCGAAGAGGAGGCCGCCCGTATCGCCGAAGAGAAACGGCTCAAGGCCGAGGAGGAGGCGCGCATCGCCGAAGAGAAACGGCAGCAGGCGGCCGAAGAGGCCGAACGCAAGGCCGAAGAACAACGGCGCATCGAAGAGGAGAAACGCCGGAAGGCCGAAGAAGAGGCCGATCGCAAGGCGGCCGAGGAAGAGGAAAAAGCCTCGAAGAAGAAGAAAAAGAAGGTGATCGAAGAGGAGGAAGAGGACAATCCGTTCGATGACGAAGAGGAGGTAAAGCCCCAAAAGAAGAAAGCGGTAGAAGAGGAAGAGAGCATCTTCGAGGAGGAGGAACCGAAACCGAAGAAAAAAGCGAAAAAGGCCCCCAAGGACGATATGGACGAACTTGACGAACTGCTCGGCGAATAAGGAGACACCCCCATGACGCTCTGCCCCTGCGGGACCGGAAGGTCCTTTGCCGACTGCTGCGAACCCTTCATCAAGGGCAAGAAAAAGCCCGCCACCGCCGAAGAACTGCTCCGGAGCCGCTACACCGCCTTCGCGCGGGCTGAGATAAAGTACATCGTCGAGACCACCCACCCCAAGGCGCAGAACGCCATGAACGAGGAGGAGACGCGCCGCTGGGCGACCACCTCGCAGTGGGAGAAACTCGACATCCGGGGGCAGGAAGAGGTCGACGGCAAGACCGAGATAGAGTTCGTCGCCACCTACAGCCAGAAAGGGAATCATAACCAGCACCACGAGATCGCCGTCTTTTCGAAGGAAAAAGGGCGCTGGTATTTCGAGGACGGCCGCGCCGCGCCGCAGGCGCAGGTCCGCCGCGAGGCCCCCAAAGCGGGGCGCAACGATCCCTGTCCCTGCGGCAGCGGCAAAAAATTCAAGAAATGCTGCGGCGCGTAACCTGACACCGGAGGCATTGTGCGCGATTCCATCGCCGGATTGAACCCGGTACTGCTTGCGCTTATCGCCGGTATTTTCACCTGGGCCATGACCGCCGCCGGCGCCGCCTTCGTCTTCGCTTTCCGTCAGATAAACCGTAAACTGCTCGACGCCATGCTCGGCTTCGCCGCCGGGGTGATGATCGCCGCCAGTTTCTGGTCGCTCCTCGCCCCCGGCATCGAGATGGCCGAAGAGATGGGCCTGCCGGCGTGGCTGGTGGCGGCGGGCGGATTCCTGTCAGGCGGTGTATTCGTCCGGCTCGCCGACCGTTTCATGCCCCACCTCCACATGGGGATGAAGACCGACGAGGCCGAAGGACCGAAAACCTCGTGGCAGCGCTCGACCCTATTGGTGCTCGCCATCACGCTCCACAACATTCCCGAAGGACTCGCCGTCGGGGTGGCCTTCGGCGCCATTGCGGCGGGACTCGATTCGGCCACCATCGGCGGCGCGGTCGCGCTCGCCCTCGGCATCGGCATCCAGAATTTCCCGGAAGGGGCCGCCGTATCGGTGCCGCTCCGCCGCGAAGGGATGAGCACGGGACGCAGTTTCCTCATCGGCCAGTATTCGGGAATGGTGGAACCGGTCGCCGCCGTCGCGGGCGCCTACTTCGTGACCCACCTTCAGCCGATACTTCCCTTCGCCCTCTGCTTCGCCGCCGGCGCGATGATCTATGTGGTGGTCGAAGAACTCATACCTGAGGCGCAGCGCGGCGCCGAACACGACGATCGCGTCACGATGGCGACGCTCCTCGGCTTCGCGGTGATGATGATACTCGATGTGGCGCTCGGCTGACGAACGCCGCCAATTTCCGGGAGGACACATGACCGCTTTTTCGTGGGAACGCCCGCTCATCCTGTTCAGCCGCTGTCTGGGCTTCGACAACTGCCGCTACAACGGCGCGATGATCGGATTCGATTTCGGCAAAGCGCTCCTTCCCTACCTCGACCACACCACCGTCTGCCCCGAGGTGGCCATCGGGCTCGGCGTTCCGCGCGAAACGATACGGGTAGAAAGCGACCGCGGCAAAGGCCGCCGGCTCGTCCAGCCCGCAACCGGACGCGATGTGTCCGCCGACATGGAGAAGTTCTCCGAAGAATTCCTTTCCACGCTCGACCCCGAAACACTCGACGGCGTCATCCTGAAGAGCCGCTCCCCCTCCTGCGGCATCGCGGGGGTGAAGATATATCCCTGCACCGGCAAATGCATGGCGACCGCCAAGGGACCCGGTTTCTTCGGCGACGCGGTGCTCCGCCGCTTCCCGCTCCACGCCGTCGAGGACGAAGGCCGCCTCATCGACCGCGGCCTGCGGGAACATTTCCTGACGCGGATATTCCTCTTTGCCGAATTCCGGCGCGTCCGCGCGGCGAAAAAAATGGAGCCGCTCATCGCGTTCCACAGCCGCCACAAATACCTGCTGAAAGGCTACAATCAGGCGAAAAGCGCCCTGCTGGGCAAGATCGTCGCCAACCACGACCGTCTGCCCACGCCCAAAGTGCTGGCGCTTTACGAACCGGCCCTGCGCGCTACGGTACTCAAACCGCTCCGCCCCACCGCCATCATCAACGCCTACGAACATATCTTCGGCTACTTCTCCGACCGCCTCTCGAAACCCGAGAAGGATCACTACTTCGCGCTGATGGACCATTACCGCGCCGGACGGATCACCTTCAACGTCCCGGCGGCACTGCTCCGGAGCTGGGCGCTCCGTTTCAACGATGAGTATATCCTCGCCCAGAGCATCTTCGAGCCCTACCCGGCCGAACTGACGATGATCGTCGAACGCAGCGAATGAGGTGAGACCATGAACATTATCCGCACGGTCTTCCAGACGGTCCCCGAACAGGCCGACGCCGCTTACAAGCGCTTCCGTCTGCCGGTGGTCGTCGCGATCATCGCATCGCTCATCGGGATGTACCTCGTCTACCACGAGAATACCGACAGCGGCATGGTCTGGATACTCCGCAACATGCTGATGGCGCTCTATCTGTCGCTCCCGGCGCTCCTCACCGTCTATCTCTTCACCGAACATTTCGCGCTGAAAGCCCTCCCCGCCTGCGCCCTGAAACTGGGAACGCTCGGACTTTTCATCCTCTACTACGCCCTTATGCCGGAACACTTCGCGACGACCGACACGGTGCGCTTCCTGTTCTACTGCGTCGCCACGATCGGGACCCTCTTCTTCGTGCCGCTCGTCCTCGGCTACGCCGCCCATGCCGCCCGCCGCTTCATGCTCGGCCTTGCCGGACGCGCCGCATGGGGCTACTTCATCGCGATGGTCCTCTACGGCGGCCTCGCCTTCGCGATACTGGCGATACAGTTCCTCTTCCTTCCCGAATGGCACGATTCGTGGAAGGTGATCGTCTCGATACTGGTCGCCTGCACCGGCATCGTCTTCCCGTGGGTCCTTTTCGCCTCGATACCGCCGGTGAACCGGCTCGACACCATGCCGATACACGAAAAGATGACCGGGGCGCTCGGGAAGTTCGTGCTGATCCCCATCGTCTCGTTCTACCTTATTATATTGTATCTCTACTTCACCAAGGTACTCCTCCTCTCCGAACTGCCGAAGGGCTGGGTGAGTTACCTCGTCCTCTCCTTTTCGGCCGCCGGCATCTGGACCTATATCGCGGTGCTGGAAGAGGCGCGCATCGGCGGCGGCATCGCCCCGCGCTTCACCCGGTGGCTGTGGCGGGTACTTCTGCCGCTCCTGTTCCTTCTGTGGTACGCCGTCGCCCAGCGGACCGAGGCCTACGGCATCACCGAGAGGCGCTACATCCTCATCGTCATGGCGGTGCTCCTGTCGGTGTGGGTCATCTATTTCATCATCTCGAAGGGGAAGAATATCCTCATCATTCCAACCACCATGGCACTCGCGGCGGTCATTATCTCGTTTGGCCCGTGGGGCGCGTTCGAGGTCTCCTACCGCTCTCAACGCGGCGAACTGGTGGAACTCCTCACGCAGTACAATCTCCTCGCCGACGGCAAGATAACGGCGCTCAAAGGCGAGATGCCCTTCGCCGACCGCAAGAAGCTCTCGTCGGTCCTCATGTATCTTGAGGAGCACTGGGGGCTGGAGCGGATCGGCGATCTCCTTCCGGCCGACATCACGCTGAACCAGAAAAGCGATGGACAGCGCTATTACCGCTACTACTCCGACGCCTCCGACACCAAGAAGGTACTCGACAAGATCGGCGTGAAGTATGTGAGCGACTACGAACAGGAGAACACCCAGAGCAACTACTTCTCGGTCAATACCTATCAGGCGCAGGGTGCCCTGCCGGTGGCGGGCTTCACCGGCGCGGTCATCCTCCCCTGTCCCGGCAAGTGGAAGGATGGCAAGCAGGCGCCCTCGGTCGTGACAACAGGCGACGAGTTGACCTTTGAACTGGTCGATAGTTGCGCGCGGCTCAAGGTAAGCAAAAAGGGACAGCCGCTTTTCGACCGCGAACTGGCGGTCATCATCAAGCCGCTTCTCGACAAGCATCCGCAAGAGAGCAATCTCAACGATCTGCCGCCGGATGAACTTCTCTTCGATGCCGAAGAGGACACGCTGAAACTGCGCCTCTTCCCGTGGACCATCTACGGTCAGCGTGGCGCCGACAACAAGCTCACCATCACCCAGACGGCATTGCAGGTGTATTACGGCACACCCTCAGCCGCTCCGCGCCAGCTCCCTGCGACAGGGAGCCAATAATTGTTCAACCTATTGACTTTTTTCCGTTCCGCCGGTACAGTCCGATATCGTTGAGGAATGAGACGGGGAGGATGTCATGTTGCTGATCGACGAAAAAACGATACGCGCCGCGCGTACTTCCGAACAGTATCTGCGTCAGGATATCGCCGTACTCCTGTATGAGAAATGCACCCTGTCACTCGCTCGCGCCGCCCGTTTTGCCAGCATGGACCGCATAGCCTTTCAGCATCTGCTGGCAAGTCGCGGAAAGACGGTGAATTTCGAGAGCGCCGATCTCCTCCATGATGTCGCGGTCCTTGAGAAGAAACTCGC
>CALMRE010000240.1 GCA_937871295.1 uncultured bacterium
TACCAAATGTCTTGACGTATCTCCTCTCGGTAAGATTTTAGATGTCTTGATTCGGGACCTTGACGCGCTTTATTAAATAGGTAGTATGCCGCCGGAACGAGAGGAAGCGATGCTGGTCCTGAAAGACATCACCAAACACTACACCGGACAGGTGCTGTTCGACCATGTCACCCTGCCGCTCTCCAAGAACCGGACGGCGCTCGTCGGGATGAACGGGTCGGGCAAATCGACGCTCATGAAGATCATCGCCGGCATCGAACACCCCGACACCGGCTCCATGGTGACCAAAAAACACTGTCTTATCGAATATCTGCCGCAACAGGCGGCCTACGACTTCAAAGGGACCGTGTACGAAGAGGTCGCGGCGTGGCGCAACAGCGACCGGCTCAACGCCCTGCGCGAACAGGAGGCCTCCATCGTCGCGCGGCTCGAAAGCGATCCCGAGGCGGACGAGAACCTCTACGACGAACTGTCGGAAGTGGTCGAAGAACTGCACCATCTCGAAGTGAAGGAACGGCGCAAGAACCCGATAGAGACGGTGCTTCTCAACCTCGGTTTTGAAAAAGATACTTGGGAACGCCCCGCGAACACGATGAGCGGCGGCTGGCAGATGCGCATCGCCCTTGCCCGGGTGCTGGTCCGCGAACCCGATGTGATACTGCTCGACGAACCGACCAACTACCTCGACATCGCCACCATCGACTACCTCGCCGAGTGGATACTCGGCTTCGACGGCCAGATACTGCTGGTGTCGCATGACCGCGATTTCCTCAACCGCGTGGTCGAAGAGACCTGGGAGGTCTTCGGCGGCACCGTCGCCATCTACCGCGGCAACTACGATTTCTACCTCGTCGAGAAGGAACAGCGCATCAAGGTGCTCAGCAAACAGCGCGACAAACAACTCGACGAGATCGAGGGCCTGCAGGACTTCGTCAACAAGAACCGCTACAACGCCGCCACCGCCGCGCTCGCCCAGTCGAAACTGCGCCAGCTCGAAAAGATAAAGGAAGAGCTCATCATCCTGCCGCGCACCCCGCCGACGATGACCTTCCGCCTGCCGCCGCCCAAGCGGGGCGGCGATATCGTCGCCGATATGCAGGGACTCGGCCACAGTTTCGGCGACCTCAAGGTGATCGAGAACTACAAACGGATCGTCACGCGGCGCGAACGGATAGCGCTGCTGGGCCGCAACGGGTTCGGCAAATCGACGCTCATGAACATACTCGGCGGCGAGATAACGCCCACCGACGGCGTCTGCAATCTCGGCAAGGATGTCGAGGTGAGTTACTTCCGCCAGCACGAGATAACGCTCCTGCCGCCCGACATGACGGTCATCCGTTTCGTCGAGTCGGTGGCGCCGTTCGACATGATGAACCGGGTCAAGACGCTGCTCGGCTGTTTCCTGTTCTACGAGGACGACTGGGACAAGCGGATATCGGTCCTTTCGGGCGGCGAGAAAGTCCGGCTCGCCTTCATCCGGATGATACTGAGCCCCGGCAACCTCATCCTTCTGGACGAGCCGACCACCCACCTCGACATCGATTCGAAGGAGGTCCTGCTCAAGACCCTGCAGGATATCGACGCCACCATCGTCTTCGTCTCGCACGATTCGCACTTCATCAACTCGCTCGCCACATCGGTGGTCTATTTCCGCGGCCGGTGCGACATGGTCAACTTCCCCGGCACCTATCAGGAATACCTTTCGGTCCACGGCCACGACATCATCGTGGAGGAGAAGGTCAAGGCGAAGGAGGCCGATGTGTCGGCGTCGAAGGGCAAGATGGACCACGCCCTGCGCAAGGAGCTGCGCAACAAACTCAACAAACTCAAAAAAGAGATAGAGAGCGCCCAGAAAGAGATCGCGAAACGGGAACAGGAGAAAGGCGAACTCTCCACGAAACTCGCGCAGGGGCTCGGCGACATCGCGCTGGCCAACAAACGGATAGCCCGGCTCGACGAGGAACTGCTTTCCCTCATGACCCAATGGGAGGAACGCTCCCGCGAATTCGAGAAGCTCAGCAAAGAAAGCGATCAATAACCATTTGCAAAATAAATCCGCGCGGATATAATGTGCCGAACCGACAGCAAAAGGAGCTGCTCATGGTACAGCGCATTCTCTCCGGGATATTCGCCGGGACACTGATCCTGTTCCTCGCCGCCTGCGGTCCGACCGAAGAGGGACCGGCCTGCACCGAAGACACCGTCTGCGGCTGTTACGGCGTCTGGAACGAGGTCATGCTCTTCTGTGAATGCACGGCGGGGTACGGCGGCGACTACTGCGATCAGTGCGCCAACGGTTATGTCGGCTATCCCGAATGCGTGCTCGAAGGTTCGTATGAAGGTCCGCTTCCCGAAGGCGACAGCGACGACGACGGCGATCTGTCGCCGGACGATAGCGATGCGGCGCCCGATGTCGATACCGACAGCGATACCGATTCCGATACCGATGTTTCTCAGGAATGTACCCAGTGCAACGGCAACGGCAAATGCCAGCCCGACGGCTCCTGCAAGTGCTATCAGGGCTACATCGGTATGTACTGCGACGAATGTTCGCCGGGCTACACCGGGTACCCCGACTGCTACTTCCAGATGTGCGAACCCAACGCGCTGGCCTGCAAAGGGACCGCCATCGTCCAGCAGTGCGACCCGCTGGGCAAGGAGTGGACCGAGGTGGAGATCTGCACCGAAGGGACCACCTGCTTCAAGGGGGCCTGCATGACCGAATGCCAGTTGGCCGAGGCGCAGGAAAGTTATGTCGGCTGTGAATACTGGGGCGCCTTCCTGCAGAATCTGATGGAGTACGAGGGGGGCAATTACGCGGTGGTCGTCGCCAACCCCAACGACACCGATGTGACGGTCACCGTCTATACCTCGGGCGACATGCAGGTCGCGCAGTTCGCCGTAGCGCCGGGGCAGATAAACTCCTACACCTTCGACCAGTCGTACCTCATCCCGGGGGCGGGGATATCCAACCTCGCCTTCAAGTTCGTCGCCTCGCGCCCGGTCACCATGACCCAGATGAACCCCTTCGGCAATGTGCTGATCTATACCAACGACGCGACGCTGCTACTCCCCATCGGCGCGTTGGGCCTCAAGAACATGGCGATGAGCTGGCCCACGTGGAGCAACAGTTATCCCGGCTACGTCTCCGTCATCGCCGCCGAGGCGGGAACCACGACCCTAACGGTGATCTACGGCGGCTTCTCAGCCGCCGGCAGCGGCGTGAACGCGCAGAACCCGGGCGATTCGGCCACCTACACCCTGAACCAGTACCAGATACTGACGCTCAATTCAGCCTCCGGCGGCTCGTACGGCGCCGACCTGTCGGGCACCTACATCGCCGCCGACAAGAAGGTGGCGGTCTTCGGCGGCCATATCTGCACCGATGTCCCGGCCGACAAAACGGCCTGCGATCATCTGGAGCACCAGATGTTCCCGCTCCGGTCGTGGGGCAAGGACTATGTCGCGGTGCGCACCATGCCGCGCGGCTCGGAGGCCGACTACTTCCGGTTCCTCGCCTCGCAGGACAACACCGTGATCAACTGGACCGGCGGCGTATCGGGATCGGTGACCTTGAACGCCGGACAGCGCCACGAGATAGCGACCACCGCCGATTTCGTGGTGAGCGCCGACAAACCGATACTGGTCTCCCAGACCCTCGCGTCGCAGGATGCGGGCGCCGGGACCGGCGACCCGGCGATGATGCTGGTCGCCCCCAGTGAACAGATGCGCAAGGATTACATCTTCCTCGTGGCGCCCAACTACGACTACGACCGCCTCACCATCGTCTCGCAGGCGGGCAACCAGATAACGCTCGACGGCACCGTGATGAACTCCGACACCTTCACCCCGATATCGGGCACCACATGGTACCGGCAGTACGTCGAAACGAATGACGGGGCCCACACGCTCACCGCCACAAAACCGGTCGCGCTCTATGTCTATGGCTTCTCCCAGTATGTGTCGTATGCCTACACGGCGGGACTCGATCTATTGAGGATCAACGATCAGGACTGATCCGCCGCTCATCGCCGGCGTATGATGCCCTACAGGTTCCGGAGCGCTTCGACCAGTTCGGTCTTCGACTTGGTCTTGTCGTCCACTTTCTTGATGACGCGCGCCGGGACACCGGCAACGACGGTGTAGGGCTCGACATTCTGCGTGACCACCGCGCCGGCGGCGGCCACCGCCCCTTCGCCCACCTGCACGCCTTCGAGCACGACGGCGTTGGCCCCCATGACGACATTATCGCCGATGCGGACCGGTTCGGCCGACGGCGGCTCCACCACCCCGGCGAGGACCGATCCGGCGCCGATGTGGCAGTGCTTCCCGACGATGACGCGGCCGCCGACGACGACATTCATGTCGATCATCGTCCCTTCGCCTATCTCGGAGCCGATGTTGATGACCGCCCCCATCATGATGACGCACTTGTCGCCGATGGTGACCTTGTCGCGGATGATGGCGCCCGGTTCGATGCGGGCATTGATGCCGCGCAGGTCGAGCAGGGGCACCGCCGAATTGCGCCGGTCGATGTCTATCCGTGCGGCATGGACACTCTCGTGGTGCATCTTGAGGAATATCTCTATCTTCACCCACTGGTCGATGATCAGCACATGGTCAACGCCCCGATAGGTCTCCTTGAACATGCTCAGGTCGAGCCCGTCGAGCGCCCCTTTCAGATAGACGCGGGCCGGGGTCTGTTTTTCCGACTCGCTGATGTATTTGATGATGTCGTAGGCATCCATACCGGTCACTCCCTAGCAGAAACTCTTGAAGAGCGCGTTCATGAAATCGTAGTAGCGGCCGACCGACGGCACGAACATCTTCTCGTCGGGCGAATGGGGATTCTTGACGGTGGGCCCGAACGATATCATGTCCATCCCCTCGTACTTCGCGCCGATGATGCCGCATTCAAGCCCGGCGTGTATCGCCTCGACCTTCGCGTCGACGCCGAAGAGTTCCTTGTAGACCTTCAGGCACCGCGCGAGGAGCGGCGACTTGATGTTGGGCTGCCACGACGGATAGCCGCCGCCGGTGGTGGGCGTTGCGCCGCCGAGGCGGGCGATCGTCTCGACCTTCTGCGAAAGCCAGTCGAGCCGCGACATGACCGAACTGCGCTGGCTGGTGGTGATGGTCAGTTTTTTATCGGCGACCGCAAGGATGGCGAGGTTGTTCGAGGTCTCGACGAGCCCCTCCATCTCGGCCGACATCGCCGCGATGCCGTGCGGCAGGGCAAGGATAAGGTCGATGACGGCGTCGGTGGTCTTCTTGTTCATCACCTCGGCCGCCGCCGCGTCACGGGCGACCGTCAGCTTCAGTCCGTTGTCTTTCGGAAATTCGTTCTTGAGCACTTTCTCGAACGCGGATGCCGTCTCACCGACCTGCGCGAACGACTTATCCGAAACGGCGATGACCGCCTCGGCGTCGCGCGGGATGGCGTTGTGGGCGCTGCCGCCCTTTATGGTGACCAGCGAGAAGGAGGTCTTCTCGCGCAGTTTCGCAAGGAAGCGGGCGAGGATGATATTCGCGTTGCCGCGGTGCTCCTTGATGTCGACGCCCGAATGGCCGCCGAGGAGTCCGCCGATGCCGACCTTCACGAAGGCCGCCGCCTTGTCGGCCGGGTCGTAGGCAAGCGGCAGGACCGACTTGGTGTCGCGGCCGCCGGCACAGCCGACGGTGAATATCCCTTCGTCCTCCGAATCGACATTGAGCAGCACCTTGCCGGTCAGGAAGCCCGGCTCCAGCGCGTTGGCGCCGGTAAGCCCCGTCTCCTCGTCGACGGTGAAGAGGAGTTCCAGTTTAGGGTGGACCGCCTCCGGGTCCTCGGCCAGCGCGAGGGCCAGCGCGATGGCGATGCCGTTGTCGGCGCCGAGCGTGGTCTTGTCGGCGTGCATCCAGTCGCCCTCTATGATGCACTTGATCGGGTCCTTCGTGAAATCGTGCGGCGAATCGGGGGTCTTCTCGCAGACCATGTCCATGTGTCCCTGCACCACCAGCGTCGGCGCCTTTTCGCACCCCTTGGAGGCCGGGACCGTGATGAGGACATTGGAGACCTTGTCGGTCTTCACTTCGAAGCCGCGCTTCTTCCCCCACTCGACCAGCCATGTCGCTATCTTCTCTTCCTGCTTCGAGCGGCGCGGCACCTTGTTGAGTTCCTCGAACACCGCCAGCACCTTTTTCGTCTTGTCGTCCATCAGGGCCTCCCTCAAGTGTTTTTGAACGCACGGCAACGGGTCATTATATAAGTATGGAACGGGTTTGCAATTTCTTGGCGAAAGGACTATAATCGGCCGTTCGATAGCGATGAATGACCGCGAAAAGGAGCGCCGCATGATGCTCGATCTCAGGGAACGGATACAGATGGCGATGAAGCGGTACGGCGTCCTCTCCTTCGGCGCCCTGCACGAACTTTTCCCGGTGCAGTCGGTCACCCATCTGGCCGAGGTGCTCCATCAGATGGTCGTCGAAGGGCTCATGAACAAGCACATCGACACCGAAATGGGCGCCACTTTCTACTACCGGCGCTTCTACACCGAATCAGGCGATCACATCGTCTTCCACTACCGCGACCACCCGCATCCCGAACGGTTCGTCGACGTCCCGTTCCTGCAGGAGATGCCGTGGTTCTTCGAACCGATAGAATACGACGACGCGCCGGTCTTTTCGCCTAATTTCGCCGATCCGGCCACCGCCGTCGCGGCGGCTGAAGACAGGGAAAAAGAAGAAGCCGCGGAATAACCCACCCCTACCCCGGATACCTCACCCGGCTAACGCCGCCCTCTCCTTGAAAAATGGAGAGGGCAATACCTTTTACTCCTTCTCCTTTTTCAAGGAGAAGGCTGGGATGAGGTATTATTCCGGGACGATGATATCGATCTTCGCCGTTCCCAGCACGACATTCCCGTAGACCGCGCTCACATCGACCACGAAGCCGACCGGACCGCTCGAGGGAACGAAGGAGGTGTTCCGGAACTGCGCGCGGAAGGTGAGGTTCGCATCGCGGCCGACATGGTGGAACAGATCGGCGTCCTTGGTGAGAAGCGGCGTCGAGGTGTACGGATTCATCGCGGTGATGAAGTCGGTCGCGTCAACGCTCTGCGAATTCGGCCGCGATACCGCATCGGCGCCGACATCGATCACCAGTCCGGTCATCAGTTCGTTTATCGCGGTCAGGACAGAATAGCCGAGGCTTGAGCCGTCGGAGGCTATCGTCTTATTAAAGGTCGTCCCCGACCCGTCGACCGACCCGGTCCCCTCGGAGAGGGCGGTGAAGTCAGCCGTCAGGTAGTGGTAACTCGTGCCGCTGGCGTCGATGCCGATGAACTTCGCCCCGACCTCGTTCATCCGGGCGACGACATCGTCGCGGTCATGGCCGGTATCGCCGCCGGAGGCCCAGCGGTAGTTCGTTCCGTCATTGTAGTCGACGAAGGTCTCGTCGGAGATGAACAGCAGTATCGGCAGGGCGGTTTGGCGCATGCAGGCGTTGCCGACCGACCCGGCCGCCATGCTGCACGCCTGCGCCGGGACATCGACCGTGGCGAAGGTGGTCCAACTCAGGCTGTACGATTCAAGCGTTCCCGAGAAACCGTAATTGTCGAGCGCATAGTAGAGCGCCTCGGCCTGCGGTTCGGTGGCGCCGTCGGCATAGGCGAGAGCATTGACCGCTGTCTTGAAATCGGCCGTGTCGAGCGTGGTGGGCTCATCGATGCCGAAGGGAGGGACCGTATCCCAACTGGAGAAACTCGCCAGTCCGAGCGCCGGCGATTCGATCTGGGCGAGCATCGTATCGAAGGCGCTGTTGTTGACCGCATCCTTGAGCGCCGCTATCTCCTCCATCATCGAAGGCGACTTGTCCTGCACGAAGAACATATCGACCTGCGTGAAGTTGGAAAGGAACGACAGATCGAGCGTAGTCGCCGCCCCGTTGTGCGGCAGTATCGCATAGAACCCGCGGTCAAGGCAGGGACCCCATTCTTCCCATACGCCGGCGTCGCAGGTCTCCATCTGGTCCTTGGTACCGTCAAGCGTACAGTCGACGATGCGCCAGTAGGTCGCGCAGGGCGGTATCTCCTCGCAGGTCTCGGTCAGCCAGCCGTTGCAGGTGTCGTTGCAGTAGGCTTTGCCGCCCGAATATTTCGCCGGATCGATGTCGACGCAGTTGCCGAGGGTGCCGTCGCATACCTCGCCGCCGTCGACAATGTCGTCGCCGCAGGATAAGCTGACGCACGACGAGAGATCCCAGTCGGTGCAGTCGCTTTTACAGGTCGCCGTACCGCTGTCGAAACCAAGATCGGTGCAGGGGGTCGTATCGCCCTCTTCGCACGCCTCGCCGTTGTCGATGACGCCGTTGCCGCAGCCCGGCTTCACATCGCAAGTGGCGGTGTCGTAGGCGGAACAGTCGGCCAGACAGCTTGCCTTACCGCCGCTGTATTTCTCCGCGTCTATCTCGACGCAGTTCTTGAGATCGCCGTCGCACGCCTCGGGCCCTTCCTTGATGGTATTGCCGCATTCGTGCGGTATCTCGTCGCAGGTGGCGGTGTCCCAGCCGGTGCAGTCCTCGAGGCACTTCGCCTTGCCGCCCTGATATATCTGCGCGTCGATGTCGATGCAGTCGATGACCTCCTCCTTCTCGCAGACCTCGGCCCCTTCGACCGTGCCGTCGCCGCAGACCGACGGGATGACATCGGCATCGTTCCCCGTGTCGCCGTCGTAGCCGCCGTCGCCTTCGGGCTTGACGCCGTCGGTCGCCTCGTCGCTCTCTTCGTCCGACAGAAGCATATCGTCATCGCTCATCAGCGTATCGCTGTCGACCGTCGCCGTATCATTGTCGGTCACTTTTTTCGTGCCGCCGTCGCAGGCCGCGATGAAAACGACCGCCGCCAGCATCCACACCACCGTAAAAATTCTCATGCCGCACCCCCTTCGGTATGTTTGGTCTTGAACCCTTTCTGCATCCAGCCGCGCGCCAGCACCAGCCCGATGGGCGATATGAGCGCGATGAAACCGTAAATGAGCCACATCGACTCGGTGTTGAGCATCTCGCGCGGCGTGTTGTCGGGACAGTAGTTCATGAGGAACCAGCCCGAATACATCGCGGTCACCACCTTGGTGAGGAACCACGGGAATTGCCCGATCCCCATGTAGATGCCGGTCATGTTCTTGGGCGCTATCTCGGCGACCCACTGGAGGAACCGCGGCTGCCACATCGCCTCGCCGATACTCATGATGACCAGATACGCCATGAGCGTCTCGAAGCGCGGCCCGAGGGCGAGTATGAAGGTGGGCGACGCCATCACGAAGGTCCCCGCGATCATCATCGTGTAGGTGTTGCGCTTCACGGTGAGCGCCGCCACCATCGGCGTCAGGAAGAATATCAGAATGGGATTGAGGTTGCTGAAGAACTCGAAGTTGTCGCTCACCACGCCGCCGAACGCGCGGCTGGTGTACTGCGGTATGGTGAGCCAGTTGTGGGCGAAGAGCGTCTGGACCGGGATGAGTATGAAGATGAAGTACATGAAGCGCAGATCGGTGAAGGGGAAATGCTTGAGGTAGTAGACGAAGCGCTCTTTTACCGACTTTCCCGCCATTTCGTCGGGCTCGTCGGGCGCCGCGCCGCCGGCGGGAGCGTCGTCCGCCTTCGCCTGCGCCTCGGCCGCCGCTATCGCCCGCTTCGACATGATGATGGAAATAAGCGCTATCTCAATGATGGTGATGGCGACATAGAACCAGAAGACCCCCTTTATCTCGAACGCCTTGCGCAGCGGCGGCGACAGGAGCCCCGGCAGGAACCCGCCGAGGTTCATCAGCGCATAGAGCATCGCGTAGCCCATCGCGGCGGTCTTGGCGTTGGTGAACATCTTGACACCGGCGTAGAGGGCCGGCTGGTAGATGCCGTAGCCGAGCACGACAAAGAAGATGCCGAACAGGGCGATCAAGTGCGCCCCCGCCCACGGACCGGTCGCGCCGAGTTCCGGGGCGATGGTCACTATGGCCCGGCCGACCGCCATCAGGGCGAGCGATATGAGGAGCGCCTTGCGGATGCCGATCCAGTCGACCGTCGCGCCGAGGAACATCATCGCGATGGTGATGCCGGCGGTGAGTATCCCGATGGTGCGGCCCGCCGTCACATCGTCGAGCCCCATCGATTCGTTGAAGAAGATGGCGAGCAGCGTCAGCACGCCGAAGTAGGTCAACCCTTCGAGCATGCTCGTCAGGTTCACCCCGAAGAGGGCCCGCGAGGTCTTGCCCAGATCGATGAACGGCTGGGTGATCTCGCTTACGATGGCTTTGAAACCGCCTTGCGGCGTCTGATCGGTCATTGATTTTCCCCGTTAAGAGTCCGTACCGGGAGAATGTAGCGGTTTTTGAGCAAAATGGCAAGGAGAACTGAAAACTTAGTCGGATATCAGCACATCGTCATCGGGCGTTTCGTCGGTGAGGAGTGCATCGTCGTCGGGCAGTTCGCCGATGCCGAATTCATCTTTCATCGCCTCGCAGTCCATCGGCGTCACGCCGTCCTGTTCCCAGCAGCGGCAGACATCGGTGCGATATTCCGGGTCTTCGCTCGTCAACCCTTCATTCAGCGCCGCGAGCAGTTCGGCCGGGTCGTCGATCATCTTGGAATATTGCATCATCTTCATCTGCTCGCCGATCGCCCATTCGGTGTACTCATCCCAACAGAAATACATTTTGCCGTCGTCGGCGGTCTCGTCGCCGTTCAAAGGCGAAAGGCCGCGAATACATTCCATGCGGGTATACTGGGCGGTCGAGGTGACCTCGATCCAGACCTCGAACACCGCAACCTGCGCGGTCTCCGATATGGTCACATCGCCGTAACCTTCCGCTTCCCGCTCTGCCTTCCACCCCAGCAGGTCTTCCACGAGGATCGCGGTTTGCCCGGCCCAGAGCGACGCAAGTTTGTTGGTGACGGGCCAGGTCAGATTGCCGACGCCGACCGCGAGGACCGCGGGATAGATGTTCCCGTCCACATCCTGCACCGAGTCGCGCATATACATGCCGTAGTTGTCGCCCAGATTGTACTGGGTAGCCAAAAGAGTGACACCGATCTTGGTCAGGAAGGCAAAGTCAGGGTCTTCGTTCGCGGGATCGTTGATGACCCCCGACATCTTGAGCGTGAAGTACGCTTTCCACTCGGCGGGCATATCGTCGAAGAAATCATCGGTCAATCCGCCGGTGCAAGTGACATCATCGTCCGGCACATAGCAGCCTTCATCATACTCATAATAATCAGAATCTTCGTCGATAGCACATCCTTCCCCTTCATAACGATCTTCATCATCTTCCGGGGTCGTTTCGGTGCCTTTGCACCCGATGAAGGCGATCATCGCCAGCAGAGCAAGAAGAACGAGTTCCTTTCTCATAGCATTCCTCCTATTCGTCGTCGTTACCGTTGTTCTGTTCGACGCAGGCGGCCACATCCCAGCCGGAGCAATCGTCCTTGCACGGAGCGTCGCCGGTGGGATACAGCACCGGATCAAGTTCGACGCACGGAATGCTCATCCCCGCGTCGCACTCCTCCCCCGTCTCAAGGATGCCGTTGCCACAACCGACGACCAGCACATCGTCGTCAGTATTCATCGCGTCATCGTCGGACACTGCATCGTCGTCGGACACATCTTCGATACCGAATTCGGCCTTCATATCCTTACAATCGATCGTCACAGCAGACTTTTCCCCATCGAACTTGTTCCAATAGGGCATTAAACCGCTTGGATAACAGCGACACACATCGGTACGATAGTCCGGATCACCGGGCGACAACCCCTCATTCAATTCCGCTAGAATTTCAATCGGGTCGTCAATCATTTTAGCATATTGCATCATCTTCATCTGTTCGCCGATGCTCCAGTCGGTGTTGGTATCCACACAGAAGAACATGGCGCCATCATAGGCGACATCATCCTCGTCCATTGCAGAGATGCCCCGCGTACATTCCATGCGGGTGTATAAGTTATATGGGGGGGATTGTATTATCTCTACCCATATCTCCGAGACTATGACCTCGTAAGTTCCATCAATATAAACACCGGTCATGTTTTCAATTTCTGCCTGCTTTTTCCAATCCAAAAGATCGTCTACGATCACGAAAGTTTTCCCCATCCATAAGGATGCAAGTTTATTAGCGACCGGCCAGGCAAGATTACCAACACCCGTCGCGATTATCGCAGGCCATTCGTTTCCGCTGCTATCTGTAATGGTATCAAGCGCAAACATGCCGTAGTTGTTGCCCAAATTATATTCGGTCCCCAAAAGCGTGACATTGATCTTGGTCAGGAAGGCGAAATCGGGGTCCTCGTTCGCGGGATCGTTTATAAGGCCCGACATCTTCAGGGTGAAGAAGGAGGTCCATTCAGCCGGAATCATTTTCGTCCGTTTGGTCCCGTCAAAGAAAGTATCGTCCAGTTTGCAGGCGGGCGGGATATCCTCGTCAGGTTGGTCGTATTCGGGAAAGTCGTAATCATAGTCATCGTAGTTGTCGTAATCATAGTCGGGATGCCACACATCCGTATCGTCCGGCGTCACAACATGTGTACCGCACCCGGCGAGCGCCAGCAACGACATGACGAAAAATAAGAGCGCCACCCGCATGGAATGAACCCCCGTTCTGAACCTTGATCTGGGGCGATTGTAACATATTTAATTTCCTTTGCAATAGGGCGGAATAGTTTTTTTGAGCGAAGACATTACCTTGACTCGCTTCGCCGTATCGCCTACTATCGCCCGAGTGAATTTGGACGGAACGCCCTCATGACCGAACATTTCTTCGCCTCCTGTCCGCGCGGCCTCGAAACGGTGCTGGCGCAGGAACTGACCGCTCTGGGCGCGTCCGAAGTGCGCCTCGACGAGGGTGGCGTCCACTTCGAAGGCGACCTGCCGCTCTCCTACCGCGCCAACCTCCACAGCCGCATCGCCAGCCGTATCCAGTGGCGCATCGCCGTCGCCGACTACCGCTCCGAACAGGATATCTATGACACCGCCGCGGCCCTGCCGTGGGAAGATTGGTTCGCGGTGACGCGCACCATCCGCGTCAACATGGTCGGCATCAAGTGCCCGCTCAAGAGCCTCAACTTCGCCGGACTCAAGATAAAGGATGCGATCTGCGACCGCTTCCGCCGCCTCGCGGGCGAGCGGCCGAGCGTCGACACGGCGAACCCCGACATCCGCATCCACGGACTGCTGGAAGAGTCTCGCATGACCCTTTCGCTCGACACCTCGGGCGACACCCTTTTCAAGCGCGGCATCCGTCAGCACACCGGCGCCGCCCCGATCCGCGAGAATCTTGCGGCGGGCATCCTCGCGCTCGCCGGCTGGCGGCCGGGCACTCCCCTCCTCGACCCGATGTGCGGCAGCGGGACATTCCTCATCGAGGCGGCGCAGATGGCGCTGGGTATCGCGCCGGGCATTTCGCGCAGTTTCGCTTTCCAGAAGTTGAAGAATTTTGATGCGAAAAGTTGGAAGGATATCTCCGCTCAGGCGATAGCGGGCGAAAAGGACGACGCCTCCCTGCCTATCTTCGGCAGCGACATCTCGGCCGAGGCGCTGGAGACGGCACGGCTCAATCTCGAAGAGGCGGGGCTGGCGGATGCGGTGACGCTGACGCAGGCCGATATCCGGAACATCTCCGCACCGGCCGAAACGGGGATACTCGTCGCCAACCTACCCTACGGCGAACGGATGGGCGACAAGGCGCTACTACAGGAGCTTTACCCACTGTTGGGCGATACACTGAAGAAAAATTTCAGCGGCTGGACCGCCTACCTTTTCACCGCCGACCTGCAGATGGCCAAATCGATCGGCCTTGCCACCTCGCGCCGGATACCGCTGTTCAACGGGGCGATCGAATGCCGCCTGTTCGAATACAAGATGGTGGCGGGCAGGAACCGGAAAGATCAGCAGAACTGACGCAGATAGAGCGACGCGACAAAGAGGAACGCGCCGACATAGAGGACGATGTCGAGTATCTTGAGCGCCTTTTTCGCCTGCGGGTCCTTCACGAACCGTTGCGCGACATCGATAAGGATAAGCAGTACGAAGAACGATATGATGATGGCGATGTTCTCAGGGGTGCGCAGGGGGCACATCGGCTACCTCGTGAAGTGATCGGGGGTGAGCATCGTGTCGGCCTGCGGCCGCCGTTCGCCCGGTTTTTCGCCGTCGCGGAATTCGTCGGCCAGCTTCGCCGGATCGCCCGGATAACCGAGCGCCGCCATCGCGATGATCTCGATATCGTCGGGTATCTTGAGTTCACTGCGCACCTTCTCCGCGTCGAAGCCGCCCATGCCGTGGGCGACGACGCCGCGCCGCCACGCTTCGAGCGTCAGATAACCCCACGCCGTACCGGTGTCGAACGGCGCCCAGCGATTGGGCTTACCGTTGTGGCTGAAATTCTTTTGGGCGAGGATGAGCAGAAGCGCCGGAGCGACACCGGCCCAGCGGCGGTTCTTCGGCACGAGGAATCCGCGGAACCGTTCAAGGTCGGCGGCCGTCGTCGCGACCATGAAGCGCCACGGCTGATCATTGAAACACGACGGGGCGTAGCGCGCCGCCTCGCAGATGGCGGTGATGTCGTAGTTCGGGAGCGGTTCGGTAGAAAGGGCGCGCATCGACCAGCGCTCCTTTATCTCGGGCAGGATGTCACAGCAGAAAGCGCGCGGCATGGCGTCACAGCACCGTCAGCGCGCAACCGTTCGAGGCGTTCCGTTTCACCGGGACCTCGGGCTTGGTGCAGTCGGGGTTGCAGCCGTCGCCGGGGATGAGGTTCCCGTCGTCGCACTCCTCGCCGAGATCGATCATGCCGTTGCCGCAATTCTCGTTGGCGGTCGGCGGCAGGGTGCAGTCGGGGTTGCAGCCGTCGCCGGGGATGAGGTTGCCGTCATCGCATTCCTCGGTCCCCTCTTTCGTGCCGTCGCCGCAGACGGCGCCCGGGTCGTTGTCGGGAGTGACGGTTTCGTCGGTGACGGTGTTGTCGACAATTGACTGATCGGTCTGATCTGTCTGATCGGACTGATCCGTCTGATCTTCGTCAGTCACGGTATCGTCGGGAAGCGCCGTGTCGACATCGGGCGGCGTCTCCTCCTTGCACTTCGAGGAGCACCCGTCGCCGCCGGTCGTGTTGCCGTCGTCGCACTCTTCGAGCGGGTCGACCGTATCGTTTCCGCAGACGATGGTCTGGTTGTCGCAGTCGGCCACATCGTAGCCGGTGCAGTCGCTCTTACAGCGGGCGTAGGAATCCTCGTTATAGGCGCCGAGCGTCTCACAGGAAGTCAGTTGCGTGTCGCAGAACTCGTTCCCCTCCTTGACCCCGTCGCCGCAGGCGGTGGCGGTGCAGGCCGCGGTATTCCAGCCGGAACAGTCGACCGCGCAGGTGGCGTTGGTACCCGGCAGGAAGGCGCCGACCGCCGCACAGTCGGTCGTATCGCCGAGCTCGCACGGTTCGGGCGGCAGTATGAAGTTGTCGCCGCATTTCGGCGTACAGACCGATATGTCCCACCAGTAACAGCCGCTGTTGCAGGGGGCGGCGGTACCCGATGCATAGTGCGCGTCGAGTTCGCTGCAATCCTTGGTCTGGCCCGTAGTGCAGACATCGTCGCCGTCGCCGCACTCGCCGGCGCTGATGAAGCCGTGGCCGGTGAACTGCTGGACGACACTTTCTATCCAATCGCGGTAGGGCAGCGTACGGGTATGATAACTGCCGCTGGTCGCCGAACACTCGCCCGTCACGAACGAGGCGACCCCCGATACGACATCGCCGCCGTTCTGCTGGGTAAGGAGCGGGCCGCCCGAATCGCCCTGACAGACGCCCGACGGGTTGCCGATCTCGAAAAGATTCGGTTTCCCCATGATGGTCCCCATGTTGAGGATGGTCGTCTCGCCCCACCGGTGGGTCCCCGAATCGTTCGCGTTCGAACTGGTGATGCCGTAGCCGACCACCACCGCCTCCTGACCCTCGTATTCATCGGGCGCCTCGCGTACCGGGACCGGATCGAGACTGGTCACCTTGCGATCGAGATGAATGAGCGCCAGATCGACCGCCGAGTAGGAGTTGATCGTACCGACCCACGTGGAGTGCTTGACCACCGCCTTCCCTTTCGCGAGCGTCGTACCGCCCCAGAGGATGTCGGCGCCTCCCTTCACGGTCACATCGCCGGGATTCGATATCGAGTCGATGACCAGCTGATTGTTCTCGTAAAGATAGACGCAGTGGCCCGCCGTCAGCAGGACCTCGGCGTCGATGAGGGTCGCGGTGCAGAGCGATCCGCCCGACATGATCCCGATAACGCTCTTATATATGAGGTAGCCGGTCTCATCGCCGTTGACCACATAGGGTGTCGGCTCTTCCGGTTCAAAGGGGCCAAGCGGGCCCATCGGATCGGGCATGAGTATCCGCATCGTGGGAAGTGAGACGCGGTCGGCCGCGATGGTCACGCAGGCAAAGAGCATCAGCAACAGGATGGTCGCTCTCATGGTCGTTCTCCTCGCTATCATGTTACAAACCCTAACGGAAGTATTGTAACGGGATGCCTGCGATTAGCAAATGAATTTTTCCCGACCGCCGCACGGTATCAATATGATGTGTATCAATAAGAATTTCGGAATGTTGCATTTTTATACTGACATGTCAGTCTAGTTTTCTTGACACTCTTCGGCTTTTTCTTTAGAGTGACCACGAACCAATGCTCATCGACCTTGAGGGAGGAGAACGATGGACCGGAAGGAAAAGAATCGCGCGTTCGCGGCGGCCGAAATGCTGACCGAGATGTTCACCGAGGTGGCGCGCCGTTTCGACGATGCGATCCCCGCCAAGCACATCAGCGACGACTCCGAGGAACTGGGGCTTACCGGCCTGCACCACATCGTCCGCCACTACGAGCATCTGCTGGCGTGGGTGGTCGAGGATCCGGAGATGGTGTCGCTCGACTGTTACGGCAACGGAGAGATCCGCGATCTTATCTTCTATGCGGCGCGCACCGGCCGTACCGAGGCGCTTGATCTGCTGGTCGAGCGGACCGGTTTCGACCTGACCGCCCGCGACAATGATGGCTTGAGCCTGCTCGACTATGCCCAGCGCGACCGTCAGTACGATGTGGTGCACTATCTGATACAACGCGGCGCGGGGCAGAGCGAAACGCTCACCTCACCGCGTATCGACGAGGCTCAGTGATGCCTTGATGCCGTCGGCGGCAGAACTGACGATGCCGCCCGACCAGCCGCTTCCTTCTCCACAGATATACAGATTATCGAAACCCTCCGCCTTACCGCCCCTGTCACGAAGCGCCTGCACCGGACAGGAGGTCTTGCTCTCGAGACCGAGGAGCACGCCCGTCTCATAGCCTTTCAGTTTGCGTGAGAAATGTTCCAACCCCGCCTTAAGCGATGCGACGACCCGATCCGGCAGAAGCGTCGCGATATCGTACGGCACCGCCCCCAGCGGATAACTGTGAGCGGGCAGCGCACCGCCGGAGCGCCCCGCGAGAAGATCGGCTATCGTCATCGCCGGCACGGCGTACGAACCGGTCGCTACGAACCAGCGCCGCTCAAGCGCCTCAAGTTCCGCCAGCGCCGCATCGGGCGAAAGATCGGGTCTCCCGAAAAGTTCATCGGGACGCACCGCCGCGACGACCGCCGCGTTGGCGTTGCGCCCATCGCGCTGATACCGCGACATCCCGTTGACCACCGACAGCCCCTCCTGCGCCGTCGCCGGAACGACCACACCGCCGGGACACATGCAGAACGAATAGACCGGTAGAACGCCCGTCGTGTCGCTGGTCAGTTTATACTCGGCCGCCTTCACCCCGTCGAGCCGCCGGACGCCCCACTGCGCCTCGTTGATGAGTTCCTGCGGATGTTCGGCGCGACAGCCGACGGCGAAGGGTTTGGTGCGGAACGGAACGCCGCGTCGCATGAGCATCCGGAAGGTAGGATACGACGAATGGCCCGGAGCGAAAAGGGCGGCGGCGACATCAAGCGTACCGCTTTCCGGTCCGATGAACGAAAGCGCCGTCACCCGACCATCCGCCACGGTGATGTCGGTCACCGCCGTGCCGAAACGAAGCGTCACCCCGGCATCGCGGAGCATCTGCCGGAGCCGCGGCAGGATGCGGAGCAGGTTATCGCTCCCGAGGTGCGGCGCGGCGAGATAGCGTATCTCTTCAGGCGCGCCGGCCGCGATGAGCGTCTCGAATATAAACGCTTTCTCTTTCGTTATCGACTTGGTGCGCGCCGTCAGTTTGCCGTCGGAAAAGGTCCCGGCGCCCCCTTCACCGAAGGCGTAGTTGGAAAATGGCGAAAAAGGTCCGCCCGCCTCGAATCGGGCGATATCACCGGCCCGCGCCGCCACCTCCGGCCCCTGCTCGAAAAGGGTCACCACAAAACCGGCCCGCGCAAGGACCAGCGCCGCGAAGAGCCCCGCCGGACCGCTCCCCACCACCGCGACCTGACCGTCACGCTTCCGGCGGGGAATGTCGAAGGGCGGATCAACCGGCATCTCGCCGCCGTCGAGTTCGGGGGAACTCACCCCGACCCGCACCTGCCAGCGGATATCGCTCTTCCGCCGCGCATCTAAACTTTTCTTCGCTATCGTGCAGGAAAACTCGGCGATCTTCAGCGCATCGGCCACCGCCGCGCGCAGATCGGCGTCGCTATGCCCCGGCAACAGACGCAGTTCAAGTTCACGGTAGCCCATCACTATTCGAATATCTTCATGGTGCGGACCTCTTCGATGAGGCCGAAGATGTTCTTGAGTTCGACCAGTTCCACCCCTTTCACTTTCGGTTTGTGGCGCAGAACCGGCACATAAATGCGCTTGAGGCCGAGTCGCGCCCCCTCTTTGAGCATCAGTTCGATCCCCGGCACCTCCCGTATCTCGCCCGCCAGCCCCATCTCGCCGATGAAGGCGACGCGCGACGGCACCGCAATGCTGAACATCGACGACAGGAGCGACGCCGCGATGGGGAGATCGCTCGCCGGGGTCTTGAGTTTGAGCCCGCCCACCACATTGACGAAGACATCGAAGCTGGAGAAATAGACATCGCCGCGCTTTTCGAGGACCGCGGTTATCATGGCCAGACGGCCGTTGTCGATGCCGCTGGTCACGCGGCGCGGCTGGGGCAGATTGGAATTCGTGGCGAGCGACTGCACCTCGATGAGGAACGGCCGCGTCCCCTCCATGATGAGGGCGAGCGCCCCGCCCGAGGTATTCTCCTCGCGGTTCGATATGAAGAACTGCGACGGATTCTCGACCTCTTCGAGTCCCTGCGAGGTCATCGTGAATATCCCGATCTCGTCGGTGCCGCCGAAGCGGTTCTTGGTGGTCCGCAGGACGCGGTAGCCGAGCGTCGGGTCGCCCTCGAAGTAGAGCACCGTGTCGACCATGTGTTCGAGGAGCATCGGCCCGGCGATGGTCCCCGACTTGGTGACATGCCCGATGACGAAGAGCGTCACGCCCGACTTCTTCGCGATCTCGAGGAGCCGCACCGCGCATTCTTTTATCTGACCGACCGCGCCGGGGATGCCGGTGACGGCGGTCGAGAAGACGCTCTGGATAGAATCGACGAAGACCACCTCGAACTTCTCCTGTTCGACGATCTCGCGCAGGAGTTCAATGTTGTTCTCGTTGCTGACGAAAAGCTGACTTTTCGCCTCGGCCTTGGTGAGACGGCCGAACCGCATCTTCACCTGCGGGGCCGACTCTTCGCCCGAGAGGTAGAGCACCTTGCGGTGCGCCGCGAGTTTCAGCGCTATCTGAAGCATGAGGGTCGATTTGCCGACGCCGGGGGCGCCCGAGATCAGGTTGTAACTGCCGCGCACCACCCCGCCGCCGAGGATGCGGTTGAACTCGACCGATCCGCAGTCGATCCGGTCGGCCTTGGTCGTGTCGATCTCGTCGATGTGGGTATAACTCGGCGCACCGGACGAATGAGCGCTTATCGTGAAGTGCGTCTCATCCTTCTCCTCGAAACTTTCCCACTCGCCGCACCCCGGACAGCGGCCGAGCCACTTGACCGAGCTGTAGCCGCAGTGCGAGCAGATGAACGCCGTGTGTTTCTTCTTGACCATCGTCTCCCCCGTTCACAGAACAGGG
The DNA here is from genome assembly GCA_937871295.1 of uncultured bacterium. Taxonomy (GTDB): domain Bacteria; phylum UBP6; class UBA1177; order UBA1177; family JAKLFG01; genus CALMRE01. The sequence continues at coordinate 20,105 of CALMRE010000240.1, forward strand.
CAGTATGGCACAAGGCGCGGCGGGAGGCAATGTTTTGCCCGCAGGGGTCGGAAAAGCGCTTGACTTCGGCCGCGAATTCAAGTATTTTAGGGATATTAGAAACCCACTGAGACAGGGGGACACACCATGCGCGACCGCAACGTCACGGCGCTTCTCATCCTCATCGCGGGGTTCATGACCCTGCTCGCGACCGCCTGCGGCAACGACCCGTCGGTCAACCTCGACGATATCGCCGTGCAGGACGACGAGGTGGACACCGACACTCCCGACATTGATAAAGACTTCGACCTGCCGAAAGACAACGACCTCCCCGACGGAGACACCCCGCCCGTTGAAGGCGATGATGTCGAAGCGGACACGGTCGACAACGACATACCGACGGCGTGGGACGAAGAGGATGCCGACGGCGACGGGATCAAGAACGGCGTCGAAGGGACCGATGACACCGATTCGGACGGCACCCCCGACTTCGAGGACACCGATTCGGACGGCGACGGACTCCCCGACAGCACCGAGGCGCCGGGCGGACTGGCGGTCGACACCGACAAGGACGGCACCGCCGACTTCCGCGACACCGATTCGGATAACGACGGCCTCCCTGACGGCATCGAGGGGACCGGCGACGCCGACGGCGACGGCACGGCGAACTACCGGGATGCCGACAGCGACAACGACAATATGCCCGACGGCATAGAATGCGCCACCCAGCCCTGCGCCGACACCGACGGCGACACCATCCCCGATTTTCTCGACGACGACAGCGACGCCGACGGCGTGCTCGATCTCTACGAAAGCAACAAAGACGCCGACGGCGACGGCCTGCCGAACTACCTCGATACCGACGCCGACGGCGACGGGATCGACGACGCTATCGAGAAGGGCCCCGATACCCTGCCGCTCGACAGCGACAACGACGGCCTCTACGATTTCCGCGACAAGGACAGCGATAACGACGGCCTCCCCGACGCGTCGGAGGAATACTGCACGACGCTCGGCAAGGATTCGCGCCTCACGGCCGACACCGACGGCGATGGCTACACCGATCTGGCCGAAAAGGCGGTCGGCTCCGATCTGTGCGACGCCGCCGTGAGGGTCAAGGACTTCGTCGATTTCTACTTCGTCCTTCCCTACCAGCAGCCGGAGCAGACCGATGTCCTCACCTTCACCCCGACGGTCCGCAAGACCGATATCTTCTTTAATGTCGACACCACCGGGTCGATGGGCGGCGAGATAGGCAACCTCAAATCGGGGCTTTCGACCGTCATGAGCGAGGCCATCGCGCGGGTCGCCGACAGCGCGTTCGGCGTGTCGAAATATGAGGATTTCCCGGTCTGCGGTTTCGGGTCGGGTAGCGACAAGCCGTGGACGCTCCTGCAGAGTCCGACCACCGACACCGCCGCGGCGCAGGCCGCCGTCAACGCCCTCACGCTCGGCAACGGCGACGATGTCCCCGAATCGGGCTACGAATCGCTCTACCAGATGGCCTCCGGCGCGGGCGGCACCTTCACCATCACCGCGACGGGCGGCTGCGACGGCGACTGCAACGAGACACAGACCATCGCCGCCTACACCGGCACCGGGCAGGGCGGCGCGGGATTCCGGGCCGGGACGCTTCCCATCGCGCTCCATGTGACCGACGCGGCCAGCCATGTGCCGGGCGACTACGGCGGGACGGGGCACCATTCGCGCGACGACACGGTGAGCGCCCTTAACGCGCTCGGTGTCCGCACCATCACGGTGCAGTCGGCGCTCTCCACCGAATACGACGCGACCGCCTCGACCCAGTTGACCGACATATCCGACGCGACCGGCGCGCGGGTCCCGGTGTGCGCGTTCAAGACCGGCGAAACGACCTGGCGCTGCGGCGCCGATCAGTGCTGTACCCTCAACGGCGGAGCGGTCGCCCCGACCGGCGGCCTCTGCACACTCCGGTATCAGGTACCCGAGGACGGCAGCAGTCTGGGCACCTCGGTGGTCGACGGCATCGACGCCATCATCAAATACGCCACCTTCAATGTCCTCTCGGCGGTCAAGGACGACGGCGACCCGATGACGGTCGACACCGCCTGTTTCGTCAAGAAGGTCGAATCGCTCGAATTCGTGGCGCCGCCGGCCGAACCGGAGAAGAGCTGCACACCGGTCGCCGCTCCCGCCGCCTACGAAGGATCGACCTACAACAACGGCTTCTCGAATTTCGCCTCGGGCACCTCGAGTCCCGCCAAGGAGGGTTCACATCTCCTGTTCACCGTCCACGCCCAGAACGACACCTGCTATGAACCGGAAAGTTCCGAAGCGGTGGTGTTCGCGGCGCTCATCAATATCGTCGATCAGGTGACCGGCGCGCTGCTCGACACCCAGACCGTCACCATCATCGTCCCGGGCAACACCGTGGGCGGCGAAGAGAACTAGCCCGGCCTCCGCTATACTTTTTTCTCGAATTTATTCTCGAAAACATAGTCGGCGCGCCATGATTCGCGGTTGAGTCGTATCCGCGCCTCGAATTCGCGCCCCTCCTTCGACTTCATCTTGAGCGGCTTTTTCGTTTCGCCGTTCTTGAGGATGTTCTTGAGTTCGGTCTTGGTCAGTTTCGCGTTCGAATAGACCTTCCACAGGACAAAGCCGCACCCTTGCCGGTCGGTGCAGGAGTAGCACTTCTCCCGTTCGAGGATGAACCCCTTGCCGCACTTGGGACAGGCTCCGAGCGCGTCGGCGGCATCGAGCTGGTTGAGTCGCGCGGCGCTTCCCTGTATCTTATCGAAGACGCGACGCAGGAAATCGAGCGACTCGGTCATGAACTGGTCGAAGCCGACGCTCCCCTTCCCCTTCACCGTGTTCCAGAGATGGTATTCGAGCCGCGCGCTGTAGTCGGGCACCTTGAGTTCATCGGGAAGAAGCGGCTCGAGTTCAAGGCCGAGCGGCGTGGGAACATAGACCTGTTTTTCTTTCTTGATGTATTCGCGGGCGATGAGCGTTGGAATGAACCCGGCCCGCGTCGCGGCGGTCCCGACCCCATTGGCATCCTTGAGCGCTTCGCGTAGCGCTTTATCGACGACGAGCAGGTGCGCCTTTTCCATGAGCGACAATATCGCCGCGTCGGTGTAGAGCGGCGGCGGCTTGGTCTCGTCCTTTTTCTCGCCCAGCTTCCCGCCGACCGTCTGCCCCTTTTCGTAGGAGACCTGCAACGGTTTCTCCTCCTCTTCCGCGTCATCGTCGGCGACCAGTTCTTTCCCGAGCGCCGCCTTGAAGCCGAGGTCGGTGTAGTTGCGGAACCGCGCGAGGAACGGGAAGGCGTCGACGGTCCCCAGCATCTCGGTCGCGTCGCCCTTCGCGGGCGGCAGGAGCGCCGCCATGAAGCGCTTCACGATGAGGTCGAACACCTTGCGCTCGTCGTCGGAGAGCGTCGGCAGGCCGGGACGGTCGTAGGAGAGGACCGGGATGATGGCGTAGTGCCCCTGCAGTTCGCCGATATATTTCTTGGCGAGCGTGAGTCCGGGATTCGCGGCGCGCACCGTCGCGGCGAGTTGCCGGTACTCGGCGAACCGCTCGACCAGCGCCACCGCCTTCTCCAGTTCTTTCGCCTCCTCGGGCGACAGGACATTGCAGTCGGTGCGGGGATAGCTGATGAGTTCGTGCGTCTCGTAGAGCGCCTGCGCCAGTTTCAGCGTATCGTCGGGGGTGAATTTGTAGCGGTTCGCGGCATCCTTCTGCAGCTGCTTGAGGTCATAAAGCGCCGGGGCGTGTTCGGTGAAGGGCTTCTTCTCGACGGCAGTGATCGTCAGCGGCTTGCCGGCGGCCGTCGCGAGTTTTTTCTGTTCCTCGGCGTCGGCGGCGAAGAAGCGCCGTATCTTCTTCTCCTCGTCGACGAGGTTGAACACGACGCCGTCGGCCGTTTTGAAGGTGTAGGTCCAGAAGGTCTGCGGCGTATGGTCGGTGTGCTCGCGCCAGCGTTTCACGATCTCGGCGAGCAGCCACGACTGGACGCGGCCGACCGATATGAGGTGTCCCGGCCGCCCGTATTTTACCGAATAGAGCCGCGTCAGCTGGAGCCCGACGGTCCAGTCGACCGCTTCGCGGGTCCGCGCCGCCTGATAGTAGCCTTCATAGTCGCTGTGCGGTCGGCGCTCGGCGAACGCCTTCTTTATCTCAGACGCCGTTTCGCTGTGGAGCCAGACGCGCGTCAGTTTCTGCCCCTTCATCAGGCCGCGGTCGGCCGCTATCTCGACGATGTTGCGCTGTATGAGTTCCCCTTCGCGGTCGGGGTCGCAGGCGAGCACCACCTCATCGGCCTGCGGCAAATGCTTCGCGATCTCGGCGAAAGCCTCCTCCTCGCGGATGACATGGACGAATTTCTCCGGCACGAACGGCAGATGCGGTATCGAGCCGCGCCAGGTGTTGTTGTCGCCGAGTCGGTCGGCAAGGTAATGGTTGATGTCGGCGAGCGCCTCGATGTGGCCGAAGGAATTGGCGACCCGCAGATCGGGCACCCCTTTGAGCGCCTCGCGGTACTTCCGCGCCATCGAAGGCTTCTCGGTGATGATGAGTATGGTCACGCGCCGCTCCCGTTCATACTGTCGGTGTTCCCGTTCCATCGAACCGTGTGTACAGGGGCACAAAGAGGATGCGACCGTCGATCCGCTTTTCCTGCGCCATCGGCGAAAAGGCGATGCCGAAGGGAGAGGCCGGATGTTCGTCAAGGAACCGGTGCATGCTCCGCAGGCGACCCGCCGCGCCGCTCTTAACCTCTATCGGGTAGATCGTTCCGTTCCGCGCAAGCAGATAATCGATCTCGGCATTCCCCCGGTTCTCGGCCCGGGACCAGTAATAGAGCGCGCCGTTCTCGGTGCCGCCCGCCGCAAGCAGTTCCTGTCCGACGAACTGTTCGGCGACCGCTCCCTGATGGAGCGCTCCGATATCGCTTGCCGCAAGGATCTCCCGAACGGTGACCCCGCGCAGATATTGCATCAGACCGACATCGAGAAAAAGCGGCTTGAACCGCTTTTCGGAAACCGTTCCGCCGAGCGGCAGCGCGTGGGCATCGACCGTATGGACCGGGTGGAACAGGAGCGCCCGCGACAGCGCCTGCGTCGACGATTTGGTCTTTTCGATGCGCCGGTCGGGGTCGAGATGGGTGAATCGCACCTGCGTTCCGACACTGCGCGGCAACTGCCGGAAAACCTGTTCGAGGCTCCCGGGATCGGTACGGGTATGATATTTCGCGAGCGATTGGGCGAGCGATACCGCGAGTTCCCCATGCACCGCGCCCGCCGCTTCGAATGAACCGTTCTCAAGAAACCGTTGCACCGCCTCGGGCATGCCGCCGACCAGCAGATACTTCTTCAACTCGTCAAGCATCTTTTCGTGTACCGCCGTCGAACCGGCATAGGGCGCATCGAGCATCGGCAGCGAACGGGCGAGCAGATCGCGGCCGGAGGCGAGAAGGAACTCGTGAAAGGTCATCGGCCGCATCCACGCGAAGGTGACGCGTCCCACCGGGAACGAGATGTCGCCGAGCGCGAACTCCAACGCCGATCCCGCCGCGATGACCGGGATGTCGGGCCGTTCTTCGTAGAGATAGCGGAGCGCCATGATCGCGCGGGGCGCCGCCTGTATCTCGTCTATGAACAGGAGCGTGTCGCCCCCGGCGAGCGGTACGCCGGTGAAGGCTTCGATCTGCCGGACGATGCCGTCGGCGGCGAGCGATCCGTCGAAGATGGCGCGCAGGGCGATGTCGCGCTCCAAGTCGATGGCGGCAAGTCGGGCGAAGTGCTCGCGGCTGAACTGCCGGATGGTGTAGGTCTTGCCGATCTGCCGCGCACCACGGACTATCAGCGGTTTGCGCGGGGAACTGCTTTTCCAATCAAGCAGTTGCGTCTCTATAAATCGTTTCATGACAACCCTCCCGCGAAGGAATACAGTCGTATAATTACACTTTTTCGTAAAAAGTCAACCTATTTTTACCGTTTTTTTGTAATTTATCAATGGTAAATGATTGGCAAGGAATGTTGCCGAACCCGTAAAATGAAGGACTCACTCCTTTATACGAAACTGTACTTGCATTTATATCCGATATGGTGTAAAGTGCACTTGCGGATAATTCCTTGCGGAGGAACCTTATGTACCCTCGAAAAAAACTTGCCGATATGTTGTCCTACCTTGCTACGGACGATATCATCGTTATTCATGGCGCCCGTCAGACCGGGAAGACCTCGCTGATGAGACTGCTTATGGAACAGGTCAAAGCGGAACCGGTGGAGTATCTCGATCTGGAAGATTCCCGTCATCTCGAACTTTGCGAAAAGGGACCCGATCCGCTTATCGCCCATCTTCGCCAGCGCGGACTGGCCGCCAAAGAACGGCGCACCTTTCTGTTCATCGACGAGATACAGTATCTCACCGACCCGTCACCCTTCCTCAAATTACTGCACGATCATCATCCCGAAATAAAACTCGTCGTGTCGGGGTCATCCAGCTTTGCGATAAAAAGTAAATTCCGCGACTCGCTGGTCGGACGCACGGTGAACTTCGAACTGTTCCCGCTCGATTTCGAGGAATCGCTCACCTTCCGGGACGAACGGTTCGACCTGAACGCGGAGGTGCACGACACGCCGGCGACCGACCGCTTGAAAACGCTTTTCCGCGATCATGTGCTCTGCGGCGGGTACCCCAAGATCGTGCTGACCCCCGAACGCTCGATGCGGGAAACCTATCTCGATCAGATCGTGAGCACCTATCTCCGCACCGATATCGCCGATCTTGCCCATATCAAGGACCCGGGAAAATTCAACCGGCTCCTGACGGTGCTGGCGACGCAAAGCGGCGGCTTGCTCAATATCGCCGAACTCGCCAATACCGCTCAGTTGGCGCGCCAGACCATAGAGCAGTATCTTTTTATCCTTGAGAACACCTATGTCATCAAGCTGGTGCCGCCCTTCTCGGGAACGGTACGCAAGGAACTTTTCAAGACGCCGAAGATATTCTTTCTCGACACCGGCCTCATGCACCTCGTCGCCAAGCGGCGCCTGCCGGAAGAGATAGAAGGGAATGCCTTCGAGACGGCGGTGTTCGGCGAACTGGTCAAACGGTTCGGCGCCGAGCGTATCCGGTTCTGGCGCACGCAGGACAAGAAAGAAATCGACTTCATTCTCGACCTGCCCGAGGGGCCGGTGCCGATAGAGGTGAAGCTTAACGCGGCGCGATTCAATCCGACCGCGATGAACTATTTTGTGGAACACTACCGGCCGAAGGCGGCGTATTGCATGCATCTGGAAGGAAAGTCCGCCGCGAAGAATTCCACCGTCAAGTTCATCCTGCCGTGGCGGATGGGGCGCTGACGCCGCTCACCGCGCACCGCTCACCAAAGTTGAGAAACAGAGGTAGGATATTTCTTTTCTATTATGTTTTTGATCTTGTCCTTTATTTCTGCATCAATCTTCCGTCCATATTCAATGCTTTTTAACTGGTCCTTGTGAAAATGGATACGCCGGTCATTGGGGTATCGTAAATCGGTTGTCCACATCATCAAGCGCCATTCATCCTCTTTATCCCACCGAGTCTCTTTTGTCGTGAAAAAATCAAAAGGAGATCCATTGGGAACCAGCCGGTTGAAAACAAATGGCTCATCATCATAGTTCACCTTGTGCGCCGCAACATACGAGCCACAAGTTGATTTATAACTCTCGGAGAACTCCGAATCATTGAAACGGAGTGCGTGACCAGCACCAATGTTCTCTAGTTCAAATCCCAAACAAAAACCATTTCCTTCTCTACCATATTCTCTCCACATGTACTCTGGATTTGTGTTTGCGGTAAGACACAAAACCCCCATATCATCATAACGCCTAATAAGCGTCTTCTCATCTTCAAAGATATTCCCCTTTCCTAAAGAATATATTTGCTGCCAATCAAACTTTCGTGTTTTCAGTTCTTTAAAAAACGCTCTTCTTTTATCACGGTTCAAGAAGACAAACCTTTCGGGGTTCATTATAAAAGATTTCCAATCCGCTTCACTTCCCCTGTATGTATATCTGCACATACAGTCTCGTTTATCGTTAAAATTCCGGGGGTCTTGAAAGAAAAAAACCCCCTCGTCCATGTTTTCAACTGTATGTTGGGATGTTGCGTCGATATATCTATACAGGGTCATGCTCATTTGCTGACCGCCGGGGGACAACTGCTCCCGCTAATGATTTCAAAATACTCCTCGAAACCAAGTACGACTATTAGCTCCCGCAATTTATCAAATGCATCCTTCACGGAAAGTCGCTGATCATCGAACAGAAGTTTGTCGAGGAACTCTCTTTGACTAGCTATCTCAATCCCCCGCTCAACAAGGTTCTTTGCTAAGGAGTCGCTTGCCTTCTCGAATTTAACAAAAAACAGCCCAGCTTCTTTCTGACGCGAATTAAGTTCAATATGAATTACGGCATCCACCAACGCCGTGCCAATTTTTTTCATTCTGACATCATTTTTATATCCTTCTATATTTCTGGTAATAGGATAACCTTCTTTATCCATTTCGCAGTGTATTAACTCATGTATGATTGTGTGCTTAACAAGTTCATCTCTGAAAAATAACGCCTTGTTTAAGTAGACAAATATATTCAGATCATTCTCGTTGTATGTTCCAAGCAAGTAAGATGTCTTCCTGGGATCATTTACAATGTCATCAAACAGAACCTTCTTTCGATATTTTATTTCAATGGACTCGACATAACTCTTTATCTTCTCATCTTTCAGTTGCGGTATTATCATTTTTACTCCGCCAAACGTTTCGTCTTTGTTCTGATGGGAACAACGCCCCCCATGGCTCACGCTCATTCTTCCGACTCTCCCTTCAACGCTGGTTTAAATAGTAGATTATAGCCTGTTAAGAAACCCACATCATTGGCATCATTCATATGACCGCCAATCTTATTGTGAGCACCCGAGGCGGTGCTACCAGTACTTCTTATTTCTATGTATTTTACAGACGATGGGTCTTTTGCGAGACGCAACAACTCACCAATGTTAGCCTGATTTATCATCACAGCTTGGCTTGCCGCTCCATTATCTATCAATTGTACGATGCGGGGGTTAATCGTTTTGAGCAAATCTCTTATTTGTCGTTTCATCGGTTGCGCCGGTGCCGTTGGTGAAGAACCCTGATAGATGGTAACCTTTTCAGCCGTTATCTGGTTGTTGTGTTGAATCCCGAAATTTTGGTTAATATATGTCGCCGAGTCCTTCTTCTTTCCCTGATCAGCTTCTTTTGGCCGTGGGAAAAATATTAGCAACATGCTAACTAAAACCAACAACCAGAAAACAAAGAAAAAGCGGAACCATAATGGATAACTAGATATAAAAGGAATCCATTCCAGCATGTGTTAACTCCTTACTACTATTGTCCGGCTTGGCCAAAGTAACCTTTAAGTCGATAATCTTTGAATCTAACGGAAAGGGCCCTGGTGGACTCTGACATAGCGCATACCTCCAACTTCTTAATTACTCCGCCAACCACTTCGTTAGAAAAATATCCGCTTCTCCTGCGTTGGTATTCCCATCAAGGGCATCCATGGTGTATCCTGCCACAAAAATATTTCCACCATTATCAACTATAACGGAATTGCCATAATCCGAGTTACTTGAGCCCCACTGTTTTGTCCACGCTTTTGTGCCATCCGCATTCCATTTGGTGAGAAAAGGATCATGGTACCCTGCAATCGTGTTGCCCTCAAAAGAACCTTCGGTGTATCCCGTTACAAAGATGTTTCCTTCATCATCCGTTGCAACGGATTTGCCATAATCGGGGCTACTTGATCCCCACTGCCTAGTCCATGCCTTTGTTCCACTCGATTTCCATTTGGTGAGAAAAAGGTCGTTGCCACCAGTCTTATTGTTGCCATCAAGAGAGCCATTGGTGTATCCTGTCACAAAGATGTTTTCCATATTATCTACGACAACACCCTCGCCCCAATCATACCCGTCTGTTCCCCACTGTTCCGTCCATGCCTTTGTTCCATTCGAGCTCCATTTGGTGAGAAAGATGTCTGCAACACCCGCATTTGTGTTGTCATCTAACGAACCATTCGTCCATCCCGTCACAAAGACATCTCCATTACCATCCACCGCAACAGAATTAGCCTCGTCTTGTTGATCATTCGTGCCCCACTGTTTGCTCCAAACCGGAACGCCATCGGCAGTCCATTTGGCAAGAAACATGTATTCGCCAACATTTCCGACGATATAGATGTTGTTCTCTTGTTTATCAACCGCAACAGAAGACGCTCCCCCAGCATTCCACTGCTTGGTCCATACCTTGGCACCACTAGTATCCCATTTAGTGAGGAAAATATCTCTTCCTCCCGAACTTGTATTTCCGTCAAGTATAATGGCCCCGACTTTTCAGACACAGGAAAAGGAGTATAACTGTGCATGAA
>CALMRE010000241.1 GCA_937871295.1 uncultured bacterium
AGTCCGCGCGACTACGCCGAGACCAGCACCGACTACACCATCAGCGCGCGAAAGGCCTATGTCTACTTCGATTCGGACAGCGGCACCAACAAGAGCGGCTTCGAGATCATCCGCAACGGACAGGTCATCGTCAAATATCCCGACTCGGGGACCTACGCCGCCGACACCGAACGGCTCTGGGTGCTCGATTCGAACAACCCCATCGGTGTGATAACGCTCCGGATACTCGCAGACGGCATCGAATATAACTCCTCCTGCGGCTACGACTATGTCCGCATATCGGCCTGCCCGAACTTCACCCACGGCGCCGTCCCGGCCGCCTGCAACCTCGAAGCGCGCTATCAGGGAACGACCGTACCGGCGACCGCCGTCTATCCGACCAACCGCATCAGGACACGCTTCATCAGCGACGAGGCGACCGTCCTTAACGGCTTCCAGCTGACCGTCAACGGCGCCGCCTACCAGACCACCCCCTATAACAACTACTCCAACAACATGGACCAGTACCTCGACATCACCACGACAACCCCGCCGGCCACCGTCATCTTCCAGAACTTCGAGACCGAAGCGGGCGGCTACGGCTCCTCCGACTTCCCCGGCGACTATATGTACCTTTACAGCTGTCCGCTGGAACAATAAGGGCGAAGCGGCCGAATTCGGTTATCTTATCCCTCGAAAGAAAGCGAGAACAATCTTTCTATCTGTTTGGCGTATTTCTTGTGCAGGTAGTTGAGCCCCTGTTCGATCTGCTGTATCTTGGCGAGCCGGTGCAGATCGGTGGCGGCGTTGTCGATCAGTCCGGCGTCCAGAAGGCGGATGATCTGGTTGCGTTTGTTGTCGAAAAAGCGGCTGGATAGCGTCTTGAGACTGATCTGATAGAAAACGGCATATTTCTGTTTGAGTTCCCCCCAGAATTCGTCGGGCATCGAGTAGCGCTCGATATGGGCGATGAGCGGCGCGATCCCCTTCATATTCAGCGCGAAGACCGCCTGTTCGATGTCGTTCCTGCGCGACATGAAGGGAAGAAATTCGACCAGCAACACCTTCCAGCCCGATCCGGTGGTCGCCAGTTCGAACTGTTCGAACTGCCTTTCGACCATGTCGTGGGTGTAGAGGTACTCGAACGAAAAACGACGGATGAGCACCGATCCTATCTCGGCGACGCGGTCGGCAACCTCCTCGGGTTGCGGATCGTAGAGCATGTGAAAGCGGTGCGGCGTCGGGATCAGTTCCTCGAAACCGAACTCGGCGAGGATGCGCAGACATTCGCGCGATTCTTCGATGGACTCGGGGCCATCGTCGAGTTGGTGGAGGATATGGGAGTGGAGATCGATCATCGGGTCCGGATCAGAACACCACCGAGAAGCCGGCGTTCATGCTGAAGGCTTTATAGGCATTGAAGGGCAACGCGCCCTCTACGCTCATGCCGAAGTTGCCGCGCATGAATTTGAAGCCGAGCAGGACACGGTCTATATTGATGAAAACATCGTCGAACTGGAACGGAGCGCCGGTCCGGTCGCCATAGTATGAAGTACCGTCCGTGATCGGCCAATAGCCGCCGAGCCGGTTGGACCACGCAAAGGCGAAGGTATGGCTATAGGCGAAGAACGGGATGAGTTTCACCTCTTTCTTGGCAATGAAGGTCTTCGAAAGTTTGAGCCGCAACTCCACCTGATGCATATTGAGATCGTACCCGCCGAACAGCCCGTTGTAGCCGGCGCCGAAGGAGACGTCCGGCCAGTTCTTGAGTCCTTCGTTGACGACGTATTCGGCCCCCAGCCCACCGGAGAGCATCTCGGTCAGGATGTAATAGCGGACGTTACCGTAGACCACCAGACCGAACGAAAACCCTTTCTTCACATGGATGTCGACGCCGTTGTAAAAGGTGGGCACCTGCATATCGGTGGGTTTGTCGTTGAGCGCATTGGTCCAATAACGGGCGCCGTAATCTATCTTGGTGAAGGAGTAGCCGATGCCCAGCTCGAAGCCCTCGGCGCCGCGCGATTCGGCCTCGCCGTGGAACATCGGAGCGATGACCGCCGCGAATTGGGTGGCCATCTTCTCGAAATCGGCGACACCGGCGGCGTCACTGCCGAGATTGAACAGCATAAAATCCATTTTCTGGCGGGCGTGGAGCGGCATACACACCAGAACCACCGCCACGATAACGAGCGCGAAGCGTTTCATCGCAACCTCGATGCGCATTTGTACACCGCACCCTAACAAAAGAGCGCACCCATGTCAAGAATACCGGCGCCCGGAAAAAACTTTCCTTGCATCGCGCGAACTGCTATAGTTCGGCGTTTTAGCGCAGGGAGGCCCGCATGTTCATCTATGATCGCGTCATCAAGGAACCGGAAAAGTACAGTTTTGCCATCGAGAATCTCGGCCCGTGCACCGTCGCCACGCCGGTAAAGAACGGCGTATTCGTCGCCGACGAGGACGAAGTGGTCTTCTCCAGTCAGGTAAAGAATCTCCGGCGGCTCATCTCGTCGAAATATTTCCCCGCCTTCCAAAAGGCGGGCGCGCGGGAAAAGATATTTCACGACCCTTCGTGGAGCCGCGCCGCCATCGTCACCTGCGGCGGACTCTGCCCCGGACTCAACGATGTCATCAAGGGGCTCGTGAAGGTGCTCTGGTGCGACTACGGCGTACGCCACATCTTCGGCATCCGCTACGGTTATCAGGGGCTCGCGCCGAAATACAGGCATGAACCGATGATCCTCACCCCTGAAGTGGTCGACAACATCCACGAGGACGGCGGCACGATACTCGGTTCGTCGCGCGGCAATCAGGATGTCGCCGAAATGACCGACACCCTCCTGCGGATGAACATCAACATACTGTTCTGCATCGGCGGCGACGGCACACTCAAGGGGGCGCGCGACATCGCGGTCGAGGCGCAGAAACGGAAGCACCCGCTCAGCGTCATCGGGATACCCAAGACGATAGACAACGACCTCGCCTTCGTCGAAAAGACCTTCGGCTACGAGACGGCGGTCTACAAGACCTTCGACATCATCACCTGCGCCCACAACGAGGCGGAGGGCGCCTACAACGGCATCTCCATCGTGAAACTGATGGGGCGCGATTCGGGCTTCATCGCCGCGGCCGCGACGCTCGCCAACTCGGTGGCCGACTTCTGCCTCGTCCCCGAGGTCGATTTCGAACTCGAGGGGGAACACGGCCTGTTCAAAGCGGTCGAACGCTGTCTGGAAAAGAACCATCACGCCGTTCTGGTGGTCGCCGAAGGGGCGGGCCAGAAATTCTTCGCCGACCATAGCAAGCACAAGGACGCATCGGGCAATGTGCTGCACAAGGATATCGGTCTCCACCTCAAGGAAGAACTGGGCAGGCATCTCAAAGCGAAGAAGTGCGAACATTCCATCAAATACTTCGACCCCTCCTACATCATCCGCAGCGTCGCGGCGCAGGGGACCGACGCGATCTTCTGCCACTTGCTGGCGGAACATGCGGTCCATGCGGCGATGGCGGGGAAGACCAACTGCCTTATCGGCCACTGGAACAACTTCTTCACCCATGTTCCCATCTCTCTTGCCACCATCGAACGGCGTAAGATATATCCCGGTGAAGCGCTCTGGAAAGGGGTCCTCTCGACCACGCGCCAGAACGACTATTTTGCTATCTGACCCGGGCTATTGACAAGCGGGGCGAACCGATTATGATGGCCCCCGGACAACGTTGAGAGGCTCGGTGTTCCATGTTTCGCAAGATGCTCAAATCGAAAATACACCGTCTGCGGGTGACCGACGCGAACATCGACTATCAGGGGAGCATCACCCTTGACCCGGAACTCATGGAGCGTGCCGATATCCGCCCGTTCGAGTTCGTCGATGTCTGGAACGTCACCAACGGGAGCCGCTTTGAGACCTACGCCATCGCCGGCCAACACGGCAAACGCGAGGTCTGCGTCAACGGCGCGGCGGCGCGGCTGGTGAGTCGAGGCGATCTGGTCATCGTCGCCTCCCACCGCTACCTCACCGACGATGAATCGGTCTCGCACGAACCCTTCGTCATCTTCGTCAACGATCGCAACGACCCCCTCAACTGACCGAGAGGCCTCCGTGGGAAAAGAGAACCGGCACTATAAAAGAAGCGAGGTCACGATACGGATCCGGCTCAAGGAGGCCGAAACCGATATCGCCGCCTCTTTCGACGTAAAGGACCTCAGCGAGGGCGGCATGTTCGTCCATTCGCCGATCCTGTGGGAACCGGGCGAGAAATTCGACCTCTCCTTCACGCTGCCGGGCACCGATCGCGAGATACGGGTGTTGGGCGAAGTGGCCCGCGCCATGGACAAATATCTGCTCGCCGGCGACGCCGGACAGGACCCGATACCGGGCATGGGGATACGCTTCACCCGCATAGCGCCCGCCGACCGCGCGCTGATAAAAGAATTCATCGCGAAAGATCAGGAGGCCTGACCGGCCTCTTTCCCCCGATATTCGACAACCTTCAGCCCGACGAAATTCATCAGTTCCTTCAGGCCGCTGCGTGTTACGCCGCTGATCTCGAAATAGGGCCTCCCGGCGGCGAATCCGCGCAGTTCGCGGCGCAGTTCCTCCTCCTCCGGGCCGTAGATATCGCATTTGTTGAGAACGATGATCTGTTCTTTTTTCGCCAGTTCATCGCTGAACAGCGCCAGTTCGCGGTCAAGCACCGCTATATCCTCCACGGGAGAGGGCCGCGCCGGAGTTATCTCGACCATATGGATGAGGAATTTGGTCCGCTCGACATGACGCAGGAACCGGTGTCCGAGCCCCGTCCCCTTGTGCGCCCCCTCGATGATGCCGGGGATATCGGCCACGACATAGGAGCGGAAATCGGCCCCCTCGACGATACCGAGATTGGGAACGAGCGTCGTGAAATGATATTCGGCGATCTTCGGCCGGGCGTTGGAGATGACCGAGATCAGCGTCGATTTGCCGACCGACGGGAACCCGATGATGCCGACATCGGCCAGCAGTTTGAGCGACAGTTTTATCCGACGCGACTCCCCATCCTCCCCCGGCTGGGCGAACTGCGGCGCCTGCCGCCGGGAACTTTTGAAACGGGCGTTCCCCTGACCGCCGCGGCCCCCTTTGGCCACCGTGTATTCCTGCAGATGGGTCGTCAGGTCGGCGAGCAGTTCCGACGACCGGGCGTCGTAGATCATCGTCCCGACCGGCACCCGCACCAGCACATCCTCCCCGGCGCGGCCGAACATGTTCTTGTTCATCCCCTTCCCGCCGTCGTCGGCCTGTATCTCGCGCTTGAAACGGACATCGTAGAGGGTACCGACATTCTCGTCGGCGATGATGACCACGCTGCCGCCCCGACCGCCGTCGCCGCCGTCGGGACCGCCCAGCGGCATATATTTCTCATGGAGAAAGCTCACCGCTCCCGGACCGCCCTTTCCGGCGCGCGCCGTTACGATCGCCTCATCAACGAATTTCATGTGAACCCCGTGGACAAAAAAAAGGAGCAGCCATAAGCTGCCCCCGGATTATCTCGACCGCGTCGGAACTTACGCCTTCTCCGCCTCGGCGGGAAGGACGTGCACGCGGGTCTTCTCGGTGCCGTTGCGACGGTAGGTCTGGTAGGTGACCACGCCGTCGATAAGGGCGAACAGGGTATAGTCGCGACCGGTGCCGACATTCTCGCCGGCGTGCCATTTCGTACCGACCTGACGGATGATGATGTTGCCGGCGCGCACGATCTCGCCGCCGAACTTCTTGACGCCGCGCCGCTGACCCTGACTGTCGCGGCCGTTACGCGCGCTGCCGCCGCTTTTCTTGGTTGCCATCGGTTATCTCCCTACGCTTACTTACGGATATCGACCACCTTGAGCGCCGTCACCTGAGCGCGGTGGCTCTTTTTCCGGCGATAGCCTTTCCGGCGTTTTTTCTTGAACACCATGACCTTGTCGCCCTTGAAGTTGTCGAGCACCTCGAACTTCACCGCCGCGTTGGCCACATGGGGTTTCCCGACGATGATGGTATCGCCGTCGGCCAGCAGAAGCACTTCGGTATTCTCAAAGACCTCGCCTATTTCCTTGTGTTGCGCGTCGACGAATATCTTCGCGCCGGGGACGGCCTTCACCTGATTGCCGCCGAAATTTACTACCGCGTACATCGAACTCTCCTCATCAAAACAACGAACTGCCAAATAACCGAGGCGCGATTATATACAGTGAAGGGTCCGCGTCAAGGTTTTAATCCGAATTTTTCTTCCACCGTCGAGATGCGGTCAAGAAATGTGGGGTTTATGAATGATCAGAAGCTCTTTTCCAATATGGTCTTGAAGAAACCCTTTTCAGATCTATATTCGGGGAAGGGACAGACCTCATCTCCTTCTGTTTTACAGTAACATTCCATATCTCGGAGATAAAAACCGGGAGCTGTATATCCTTGCCAGAACAGGTATTTGCCTTCCCATGATGCAAATCCCTGCAAGCCGCCGTAATGGCCACGGAATGTTCGTTTCAGGCTACAGTAGGTCTTTTCTTCATCGAGTCGGTAGAAGCATATCTTCTGATCGTAGTTCGTGCCGGAGGTATCAACAAACTCTTCGTTGTAGGCAAGAATGGTCCCGTCGTAAGCGAACGGATACATCTGCCGCGTGAAGGTCGGCTCGGTCGACGGCACATTGAAGCTTTTCTTAACCGTGAAAGGTGTTGTCGAGATATCAAGCAGGACATACTCGGTCCCCGACATTCCTTCCTTGAACACCCAATAGATCACTTCGTTGGCGTTGTTTCGGTTAAACATGGCGAAGGTCGCCACTTCGCCGTCTCTGCCAAGACGAATACAGTCAGTAACGCTTTTCGGTGTCTTCGACAGATCGCAGAGATAACTTTGCTTTGTCGTGCTGTCATAGAACATCGTTTTGTCGCCAACGATTGTCGTGTTGTAGACATATCCTTGGCTTCCTTCAGCTATCAATTGCCACTTCCATTCACCGATCTTAGCGTAAAGAGTTTTGTTTAGAGATGGGTTTGTCTGTGCGCGATAAGAAAAAATGGCCCACCGACTATTTATTGCCGGATTTCCTGAAATCATAGCACCATATTCTTGATCGTCTGTTCCATAAATTGCTTTATAATTGTTGGAGGTTAATTGATAATCGATATAAAATGTGAAAAGATCCTTTCCGTCGGAAGCTTGAGCCAAAATACCCGATTGTGAAACTGAAAACACATTGTTTGCCCTCCCAGAGAATATGCTATATTTACCTTGAATTATATCGTACAAGACTATTCTGTAACTTTTTAAGTCCTTTTTTTCAATGTCGCTATTAGCAAGATACATACCTATTTTGTCATGACTTAAAAAAGCCTGTTGAGGTCCGGATGGGTAAATGTGAATCCACCCATCGGGACTAATTTGTTTGTCACATTGATGGATCTCGCTATCATCGGCATTGGTGATCGGTTTCACATTCCAATCGCACGGATAGGGATAGCATTCATTGATCAAGTCGTTGTTCTCAAACCCGCCGGCGCTCCAAATATCATAAACCTTTTTGTTATTGTCATCCCACAGCGAACGTACACAATCGGGGTCGAAATCATCCGGGGGGAGATCACACGGACGGCAGAAATGAATTGACCCATCTTCGCGATAGTAGGGATAGTTGGCATCTTCGGGCAACGGACAGAACATGTCGGTATCAGAATCGGGAAGCGCCTCGTCGGCTTCGACGAAGATGAAGTCGTCGACTTCTGTCTCGACGGCATCATCCACCACCACCACCACATCATCGCCGTCGGGTGTTACCGTGTCGGCGTCATTCTTGGCGGTGTGCGTTGTGCAGGCGACGAGGAGAAACGCAAAAATTAGTGGGGTCACATCTATATTAACACAACTTTTCATGCCAGTCGTTTCTCGATGTTGTCCACCTTCTTTTTCTGTTTGGCGTCATGCTCCAAGCGCTTCTCGAACAGCCGCACCGCCGTCGCCACCGCATTGCCCGACGTACCGAGCAACTTCCCGATCTCCGCCAGCGTCAGCGCCGTCCGCCGCTTGAGAAGATAGAGGTAGACGCGCCGCGCTTCGCCCCGTTCGTACTTCTTCGTCAGGTCGCTTTTCTTCACACCGAACCGTGCGCAGACCGCCTGTTCCACCGCCGAGGGCGTCACTTGTTTGAGGCCGCGGTACTCGGGGAGTTCGTTCGCGTCGAGGCTCCGGTCATTTATTTGTTCCCGCATCTTCGCACGGAAATCGTCGCCGCCGATGAGGGCGTTGCGCCCGTACATTTCCTCCGGCAGGATGTCTTCGCCTTGCATGCGGTCGATGATGGTCCGGTAGTTCTCCGGGCCGCCAGCATATTTCAGAACGGTCGCCGGGGAGAGGAGTTCGGTCGCTTCGCCGGTGAGATACTGGCCGTAACTGCTCCAACGATGTTCTTCCGGTTCGTCGACGAGTCCGGCGCGCACCGGGTTGAGGTGGATGTAGGCCGAGAGTCGCACGAGGTAGTCGTCGCGCTCGACCAGCACCGCCTTGTAGCGCCCTTGGAACACCGAACCGACGAGTTGATACTTCACGCGGAACCAGTTGGCGTAACTCGCGTGGAAGGTGTGCATCGCGCGGGCGAGGTTCGCGTTCGGCGTCTCGATGAGCAGGTGAAAGTGGTTGTCCATCAGGCAGTAGGCGTGGACGACGATGCCGAACTTACGCCGCGCGGCGATGAGTTTTTCAAGGAAGATTTCGCGGTCGGCGACGCGACGAAATATCTTTTCCTTACGGTGTCCCCGGTTGATCACATGGTAGAGAGCGCCGGGGTATTCTATGCGCAGCGGGCGTGCCATGAAGAGACCCTAGCAAAACTTAACGGAAAAAGCAAGTTTGTGTTTATATAGATGTGACCCCTACGTCTCTTTTGCCGCTAGAATTTGGCGCCGAGCGTCAGGCCGCCGGTGCCGCTCACCCGCGGCGTGCGAACGATGTCCCACCAGACCGGCCGCGGATCGGCGTCGTATGAGGATCCCCCTTCGACCCGGCCGTAGAGTTCGAAGTAGAGGTTTTTCACCGGGAAGGTGAGCGTCGCCTCGCCGTAATACCGCGTTACGCCCCCCTTCACCGTGAACATCGGATTGAGCGCGAACTCGTTGTGGTGGTCCGGAGCGCTGTGGGCGGGGAACTGGTAGAGGCCCAGTCGGTACTCGAGCGTCAGCCAGTCGGCCGCGAACCAGCGGTGCTTGAAGAATATGTTCTGGAAATTGCGCCCCAGCGGATGCCCCAGCGAGAAACCCTTGTAGGTGTACCCCTCTTTCAGATACATGTGGTGGCGGTAGAAGGTAAGCGATGTCTTGGCGTATTCGAGCCGGAAGAAATGGTCCGCGAGCGACATCGTGAGCCCCATGGTGTAGGCCCGCTCGAACAGGTGAAAGAAGAGCCACGGCACGGTGAATATGACATCCTCGGGCTGCCACGGCGCCGATATGTCGGTCCCCGACTCCTGAAAATAGAAGCGCAGCGACTTTACCTTTCCGCCGGTCCAGCGCTCCATCGGCAGGGAGAAGGTCAGATCGATGCCGGCATACCCGTCGTTGTCGAACCGGCCGCCCGGCACGTTGTCCTTGCCGCCGAAGATCACTTCGGCCATCTCGTGTATCTTGTAGGTCGGCCGCCCCGCTCCCCCGTAGAGTTCGGTGCGCGTCACCCCGATCTCGACCCAGCCGGCCGGCTGGTAGACCAACCGCGCGGCGAAAAGTTGCGGATCGGAATGGTCGGCGCGACGGTCGAAGAGCCAGCCGTTGAGGAGCATGAAGGACCATTTGCCGTAGAATTCTATCGGTTCGTCGTTCTGGAATTTGAGCATCCAGAAAGGTTCGGCGTTGGAGGAAAGCAGCATCCCGTACTCGCCCGGGCCAAGGTTGACGCTGTCGCGGCCGCCTTCTATCGAGAAC
Organism: uncultured bacterium; assembly: GCA_937871295.1. Classification (GTDB taxonomy): domain Bacteria; phylum UBP6; class UBA1177; order UBA1177; family JAKLFG01; genus CALMRE01. Next base: position 9,911 of record CALMRE010000241.1, read on the forward strand.
TTCCCCAGCCGCAGTTTGGCGTAGGCGCGGTGCACTTCGTGATGTTCCCCTTCCGGGCTCCAGCGGTGGCGGAAACTCCAGTAGGCGCCGAACCGGTTACCCACCGCGAGGCTTCCGTCCTCGGTCAGCACGGCATTGATCCCTTTGTCGAGTTTCAGCCCCGCCTTGCCGGGCAGGAAGGTCTCTTCACTGGCGAAATAGATCGAACTGCGGAAACTCTGGAGCGGCTGGACATAGGTCGCGCGCTGAACCCCCTTCGTATAGAGCCCGATACGCTGATACTCCGGAAGGAACGGCAGGGTGTCGTAGAGTGCGCCGGGAGCACCGGCGAGCGGTTCGCGACGGTAGGAGAAGGCGCCGTCGAGCGTTTCCCAGACGATGGTGTCTTCGGGCAGGATATTGATGAGGGGGTTGGAATCGAAACTCCGCGACGGCTCGTAGAGTTGGTGGCGCGGGAAGACAAAGGGATCCCCGGTCGGTTCCTCGGCCGCAAGCGCCGCAACGCCGCACAACAGGGTGATGAAAAGCCAGCGCGCCATCATGCCGCGCAGTATACGAATAAACAGGGCGCAAGCCAACTTTTTGGAAAAATTGAATTGTTCGGCGTCACGCGGTACTATGTCGCGGCTTTTGTGAACTTTCCAAGGGAGAGAAACATGCACCGTATCGTGCTTATCGCGTCGTTGTTCCTTCTTTTCGCGCTCCCGCTGACCGCGCAGGAGGAGGAAGTGTCCGACGACAATACTTTTTTTATCGGCATTCAACTGCCGGTACTGCAATTCGTTCATTACGACGATGATAGTGATTTCCTAACTTTCGGAGTGGGGCCACTTTCGACAAACAATATTCTCTTGGCAAATCCGGCACCAGCCTCGCTTCAGTTTGGGTTCAAGCCGATGGACCCTCTCTGGATACTTATGCGGTTCGGCTTCAATCTGAACTTCGCGAATGATGACAATGTACAGAATCAATTGACGATCGGTATCGGAGCGCGGATCGATATTCCCATGGACGACATCGTGGGCTTCGTCGGACTGATGCTTGAATATAACTTCTTCGATTTTCCCTCCAGTGGAAATGACGCTCAATGCCACGGCATCGGCATCGTCCCCTTCGGAGGCATCGAATATATGGTGACCGATTACTTCGGTGTCGGCGGTCAGCTACAACTTGGCTATCTGTGGCTCAGGCAAGAGCGTGACACTCAGAGCGCCATAGGGACCGTGCGCGCCTCGATAGAGAATCATGGCATGATACTGGCGCTGCTACTGTCGGCATCCGTATATTTTTAACCGTTACGGGAGGGTACCGTGAAAAGACTTATCGTCATCGCCATCGCGCTTATGTCGTTCATCGCCGTTGCGGCCGACGCCCCCGCCGCGAAACCGGCGCCCCCCGCCGCCGACAAAAAGGTTGAGACCGCCCCCGCCGAAAAGGAATTCACCCTCGCCGAACTCGCGAAGTTCGACGGTAAGGAGGGGCGTCCAGCCTACATCGCCATTCATGGCGTCGTCTACGATGTGACCGGCGTCCCGGCATGGTCGGGCGGCGCACACAAGGGCGGTACGCCCGGCACCGACATCACCCCGCTCATCGGCAAGTCGCCCCACGGCGAGAAAGTGAGCAAGAACCTCAAGGCGGTCGGCAAACTCAAGAAGTGAGGCTCCCCCATGCATGAATTCGGTAAACTGCTCGGCTGGGTCAATGTATCCCTGCTGGTCCTTGCGGTCGCCATCTTCCCGGCGCGGAAGTTCCTGAAACCGCCCGACGCGACGCTCGCCTTCCTGCGGCGCATCCATCCGTGGGCGGCGGGTCTGCTGGTGCTATCGGCGATGGCCCATTCGTTCATCGTGTGGGGGGTACCGCAGTTCAACAGCGGTCAGCCGCTCCTCGGCGCGATCATCCTCTCGATGCTCTTCGCGTGGGTCGGCCCGAAACTCAAGATACCGCTGTGGTTCAAACTGCACCTCATCATGCCGGTCGCGGTCATCGCGCTCCTTGTCTGGCATCTGTGGGAATGATCTGAAAAGGACATAAAGGACGAAAAGGACCTAAGGGACCGAAAGACAGGGGATCAGATCAGTACTTCGTCGATGAACTTGCCGTCCTTGTAGAAGAGCGTCCCGTCGGCCGTTATCGTCCCCCCCTGCCGCATATCGCACAGCATGTCCCAGTGGATCGCGGAGCGGTTCTTTCCGCCCGCCTCGGCCATCGAATTGCCGAGCGCCATGTGGACGGTGCCGCCGATCTTCTCGTCGAAAAGCATATTGCGGGTGAACCGTTGGATGCCGTAGTTGGTCCCGACCGCGACCTCGCCGAAGCGCGACGCCCCTTCGTCGGTCTTGAGGAGCGCCAGCAGGAGTTCCTCCCCCTTGCGCGCCGTCGCCTTGACCACCAGCCCGTCTTTCACCTCAAGCCGGATACCCTCTATCTCCTTTCCCGCGTAGATGCCGGGGAAACTGAACGAGATATGGCCGTTGATATTGGTGTCCTCCGGACTCGTGAAAACCTCGCCGTCGGGGAAATTGACCCGGCCGTCGCAGTTCATCCACTTCTTCCCGGCGACGCTCACCGTGATATCGGTCCCCTCGGAGACGATATGGAGCGACTTTTTGGTGTCGAGCCACTTGACCCAGCGCTCCTGCGCGTCGCTCACCTTCTTCCATTCGGCCGCAGGATCGGCGGCGTCGAGCAGACCCGCGCCGTAGACGAAATTCTCATAGTCCTCAAGGCTCATGTTCGCCTCCTGCGCGTCGGCGTAGGTCGGGAACTGGGTGCCGCACCAGCGCAGTTTGCCGGAGGCCATCCGGTCCGAATATATCTTGCGCCAGCCGCTCTGTCCCTGCGCATCGATCTTCAGCCGTTCGGCCGGTATCGCCGCGTTGACCTTCACATTGCGCGCCGCCCACGCCGTCAGCCACACATCGGCCTTCTCGAGCATCTTTTCCAGCATATAGTTGCCGGTCTTGAGCTCCTCGTCGGTCGCGTACTTGAGCCGCGCCTCAGCCACCTCCTGCGACACCAGCATCGTTTCGACATGAGCGCCGGCCTTGATCGCCTCACGCGCCACGGCCAGCACCCACGGCGTCGCCACCTCGTCGGCGCGGATGAAGACGAATTCTCCGCGCTTCACGCGGGTCGAATAATGCACCAGCACCCTGGCCAGTTTGTCGAGTCTCGGATCGTTCATGGTACGCTCCTATAAAAAGATGGATACGATAACATGGTGCCGGAGACCGGGGTTGAACCGGTACAGAGCAATGCTCCGAGGGATTTTAAGTCCCTTGCGTCTGCCAATTCCGCCACTCCGGCACTTGCAAATATCAAGTAAGGATGGAGGCGCCTTCCGGATTCGAACCGGAGATGGAGATTTTGCAGACCTCTGCCTTACCACTTGGCCAAGGCGCCCCGGATAAGAAGAAAAAAAATGGAGCGGGAAAAGGGATTTGAACCCTCGACCTCAACCTTGGCAAGGTTGCACTCTAGCCACTGAGTTATTCCCGCTCAGCATAGGCAGGGTGTTTTATACGGACTTTTTTTCGGCTGTCAACAAAAATTTCCCGTCGCGCCGCATCATGAATGCCGCCGCGCAGAAACAACAGGCACTCACGAAGAAAGGGGCGAGGATGCCTATCTTCAAAAGAAAATAACCGGCTATGGGCACCAGCAGTCCGCGCACCCCGGTGAGCGTCACGTGGACGCTCATCAGCCGCGGGATATCCTGCGGGGTGGCGGCGAAATACATCGGCCCGACATTCCAGGTCAGCGTCACCCCCGCCATCGCGACGCCGAAGGCGGCGAAGGAGAGATAGAACAGCGGTTCGGCCGCTCCGCGCAGGAACCACGCCGCGATGAGGAAAGCGGGGTATGCGATGAGGATGAAGAAAGAGACCTTGCTCAAATAGATCGGATTGGTCCGATCGAGTACGCGACCGAGCAAGGGAGTGAAGATGATCAGGAAGATGGCCGACATCACCCCGCGACCGAACGAAACGACGCCGTAGGAAAGGTCGAGATGGTCGACCAGCAGTATCGGTAGCGCCGGGAGGACCACCATAAAACCCGATCCGTAGGTGAAGAAGGCGGCCTCGAACCGGCGGAACGGGGCATTCTCGCGCAGCGTCTCGCGCGTCGTGGCGAAGCCCAGCATATCCTTGGGGGCCGGCGCGGCGGCGGCGAGCCGCCAACCGCGGAACGGGATGAGCGTCAGCAGCAGCACCGACACGAACGCCACCACACCGCTCCCGCCGAACGCGACGATGTAGGCGTTGTGGTTCATATCCATCCACAGTCCGAACCCGTAACTGGCGGCGATGAAAAGGACCTTCGCTATCGATACGGTGATGCCGTAGAGACGGCCGATCTCCCCTTCCCTGAAATTCTCCCGCAGGTAGATGCTCTGTACCGGTTTGAGCATCGCCACGCCGATGTTGAACAGACCGAACAGCAGCAGCACCGACGCCGCATCGTGCCAGAGGAAGAACAGTATCAGCGGCAGGCGCGTGAAGAGGGCGACCAGCCGGATATGGCGGTAGATATGGTCGGGACGCACCGACAGCACCTGCGAGAAGTAGACCGAAAAGAGCGACGAAGCGGGATTGAGTATCGCGAAGAGCGTTATGGTCAGAGGGCTCGCCTGCAGTTCGCGCCGCAGGACCACCTCGGCCAGCACGAAGATGCCCCAGACGAATTCCTCCAGCGACATGAAGGCGGCGTGGGTGAAAAAGGTCTTCCGGCGGTCGTCGAGCGGCCGGGCGAACAGGGTATTGAGAGATACGGTCACTTCTTCCTGCGTTTCTGAATGGTCTTCTCGAGGCTTTCCAGCACATCGGAAACGCCGGTGCGGTTGGCGATGTTCTTGATGAATATCGGCAGCGACCCGCCCGGATCGGTGTAAATGTAGTAATCGACCAGCAGTTTATCGGGCTCTATCTGGCGGAAAATGTAGTAGCCTTTGTTTATCTTGACGCGGACATTCGCATCGGTCTCGGGATAGTCGGGGTGGGTCGCCGTCTCCCACCACAGTTTCGTCTCCTGACTGCTCGCCTTGTCGGCGCACGACCGGACGATGTAGTCACGGTTGCTGGCGACCGGCGGCGATATGATATTGTAGGAGACATCGCACTTGTCGTCCTTGGAAAGCACCACCGATTTCTTTATGTAGGGCATGTTGCCGGGGTGATTCTTCCGGTCGAAGATGATGTCGACCGCTTCCTTTATCGTCCCGGGCATGAGGGCGGTCGCCTTCACCTCGCGGATATCGGTGCCGGGCACTTCACGGCTGAAAATGGAAAGATTCTCGTCGCTCCGCTCCTCCTTCCACGGACCGCCCGGCTCCTCGGCGGCCGACAGAGGAAGCAACGCAAAACATACGATGCAGAAGAACAGGCGGTAGAGTTCCATTGCAACACCTCTCAGTTCGACCCAGCGTATCAAAAAATGAAGAAAAGTAAAGAAGGTCAGGATCCGACCGCCGCGATGATGAGGCGAAGGGGTTCGGGCAACGCAACGCCGAGAAGGAGGAGAAGGATCAGGAGTAGCGCCTGCGGCAGCCAGTCTATCGGGCGTGAGCGGCCGGCTTTGGCCGCCGCCGGGGCCGCGCCGAGGTACATCCGGAAGGCGGCGCGCGCCATCCCGTAGAGGACGAGCGTCACGAGGATCAGGAACGCGGCGAGCAGGCCGAAACGCCCCTGCGTCACCAACTCCCGGGCGATGAGGAATTCCGAGATGAATATCGGGAACGGCGGCAACCCCGCAATGGCGGCGAAGCCGAGTCCCCACAGCGCGCCGGTCGACCGGTCGGCCTCGCGCAGGCCGCTCACGCCCGCTATTTCCTTGGTGCCGAACCGGTGGGCGATATTGCCGGCGGTGATGAACAGCGAAGACTTCGCGAAGGCGTGGGCCGTCAGGTGGAGGAACGCGGCGAACAGGGCCGCGCCGCCCAGCGCCACGCCGATGAAGATGATCCCCATGTTCTCGATGGAACTGTAGGCGAGCAATCGTTTGTAGTTGGTCGCGCCGCTGATGTAGACCGCGCCGATAAGAAGCGACGCAAAGCCGCAGATGAGGAAGAAGAGCGCCGCTTCATGCCGCAAGCCCGCCGCTTCGAGCACCTGAAAGACGCGGTACAGGCCGTAGAACGCGGTATTGAGCAACATCCCCGACAGGAACGCCGAAACCGGCGACGGAGCCTCCGAATGGGCGTCGGGAAGCCACGAGTGCATCGGGGCGACGCCCGCTTTGGTGCCGAGTCCGACGACAATGAAAGGGAAGGAGAAGAGGAGCCAGAAGCGGCCGAGCGACGGCGCGTTCCGGATGAGATCGTCGTAGAAGAGGTCGCAGACCCCTTTTGCCGCCAGCGCGAGGAACAGGATGCCGATGAAAGCGATCGCGATACCGACCGAGCAGATAAAGACATATTTCCAGGTCGCCTCGAGCGACGACTGGCGTCGTTCGAAATAGATGAAGGGGGCCGAAGCGAGGGTGGTCGCCTCGATGAACACCCAGAACAGGCCGAGATTGGTGGACAGTATGGCGCCGGTCATCGAAAAGACGAACAGGAGCATCGAGACCACATAGATGCGGTGCCAGAGTTCCGATACCTTCTCCCGTTCGAGATAGCGGTAACTCGCCGGGACGACGGCGCAGTAGACCCCCGCGATGAGGGCGAGGAAGAGCAGGTTGGCGCGGTCGGCGCGGAAATAGCCGATGAGATCCTCGGTGCCGGTCAGCCACCAGTAGATGACCGCACCCGCCGTGAGGAGAGCGTGGATCAGGAGGACCGACCGTTCGGCCCGACGTGAACGGAGGGTGAAGAGCGGCACGGCGGCCAGCAACGGGAAGAGGAGCAGCATCGCTATGATCATGGCTGATCCCTCAGGCTCGTGAGCTTCTCGCGCGAGGTCTCCTCGTAGGTCGAATGGAGCTTGCCGAGGAACAGCAGGAAAAGGAACAGCAGGGTGAATATGTCGAGCAGCACCCCGAGGTTCACGAGCAGGGGCAGTTCTATCGCCATCGAGCTCATCAGGAGCGATACCGCGTTCTGCATCAGCATATAGCCCATCACCTGCGTGATGAGTTTTTTGCGCGTGAGGATGATGAAGAAGGCGATGATGAGGGTCGATACGGCGATGCCGAAGGCGAGCGCGTCGACCGACGGATCGATGCGCGACACCCAGTCGGTCACGGCGAAGCCCGACAGGAACACGACCGTGCCGATGACGATGGAGCCGAACTGCGGGATGTGCGGGTCGGCCTCGCGGGCGACATGGGTGCGGGTCACGACGCGCCACAGCATCGCCGGGACGATGATCGTCTTGAAGGCGAGCGTCTCGAAGGCGAGGAAGAAGAAGGTGAACCAGTCGATGTGGCCGATATCGCGCACGATGAGAAGAAAGAGTATGAAGCCCTGCAGGGCGATCACCTGAATGTAGGTCCGCATCCGGCTGGTGAGGGCGAGGTACAGTATGCCCACGCCGAAAAGTATCGTCAGGAACTGGCTCATGCGGCGCCTCCCCGGAAATAGATGGCGGCGGCGAGCGTGATGAGGGCGAGCGCCACGGCGAGGAAGAGGAACTGCGGCACATGCGATATGCGGAACCGCGCGACGAGCGATTCGACCAGCCCCGCAAGGGCGGCGCACAGAAGCGTTATGAAGATCAGGGCGCAGGCGGCGTGAAGTATCGTGATATCGGCCGGCAGGACAAGCGCGGCGATGAGCGTCGCGAAGAGATACATCTTGAGCGCCGCGGCGTACTGGAGGAAGGCGAGGTCGGGGCCCGAGTTGTCGAGGACCATCACCTCGTGGATCATCGTGAGTTCGAGGTGGGTGTTGGGGTCGTCTATCGGTATGCGGCACCCTTCGGCGAGCATCGTGAAGAAGAAGAGGATGGCGCCGGTCGCCGCCGCGACGGTGTGCCACGCGCCGCCCGCCGGCAGGGTGAAAAGTTCGCCGAAGGTCGCGTGACCCGAAGCGAGGGCGAGCGTTCCGGCGAAGAGGAAGAGCGACGGCTCGACGATGACCGAGAAAAGCGCCTCGCGGCTCGCCCCCATCCCCTCGAAACTGCTCCCGGTGTCGAGCGCCGAGAGGAGCTGGAAAAATTTGGCCAGACCAAGCAGATAGAGGCACAGGACGATGTCGCCGTCAAAAGCGATGAACTGCGTCCGGCCGACGCCCGGCGCGATGAGGACCGCGGTGAAGGTCGCCGCGAGCGCGAGCGACGGCGCGACCGCAAAGACCCACGAGGTGACGGTGCTTACGACCACCCCTTTGCGCAGAAGTTTCAGCGTATCGTGGAACGGCTGGAGCAGCGGCGGCCCCTTTCGACCGCCCGCCAGCGCCTTGACGCGGTTGATGAGGCCGACCATCAGGAACGGCAGGAAAAGGAGAAAGAGCATGTTCAGCGCGCGCGCCATCAGTTGCCTCCCATGATCCAGACCAGAGCCGCCGCGAGGAACAGCACGCCGTAGAGGATGTACTGCGCCATGTCGCCGCTCTGCACCCAGCGCAGGAGGGAGAAAAGATAGCGGATGAGTTTCGCGCCGGGGGCGATGAGATAGTCATCGACCAGATCGTGCGGATGGGAATGATAGGCGGTATGGGTCGGGAAGAGCCCCTGCGGGCGCTCCAAATGCTCCTTCACCCCAAGCAGGCGTCCCGCCAGCGCCATGAGCGGCGATACATACGACGATGCGGTGTACTGCATCCGCGCCGTCCCGTGCCGGTAGCCGCAGCCCCACGTGGCCGCCGGAGCGGCGCCGCCGTTGTTTGCGACCAGCCGGTTGCGTACATAATAAAGAAAAGCGAAAAGCAGAAGGAAGAACAGCAACACCCGCGATACGGCGCCGAGCATCGCGATCGTCCCCCCCACCGTGGCGGCGGCCGCTTCGGGCGGCGCGTAGCCCGTCGCTACCGAGGCGGCGATTTCGAAGAAGGGAGCGGGATAGAGGCCGATGAGAGCGGTGGCGAATGCAAGGAGCGCCATTCCGGCAAGCATCGCAAAGCCGGGATCGCGGGCGGTGTCGGTCGCGTTACTGCGCGGAGAACCGAGGAACACGATGCCGCACGCCTTGGTGAAGCAGTAGAGGGCAAGAACGCCGGTGAGCGCGAGCGCCCCGGCCGTCAGCACCACTAGCCCGCCGTAGAGGCCGTTTGCGAGCGGCGCGCCGTGGAGCATCGCCAGATAGATGACCAGTTCGCTGATGAACCCGTTGAGCGGCGGCAGGCCCGCTATCGCGACCGAGCCGGCGATGAACAGGAGCGCCGTCGCCGGCATCTTCCCGATAAGGCCGCCGAGCTTCTCGATGTCGCGGGTATGGGTCGCCCGGTAGACCGCACCGGCGCCGTAGAAAAGCAACCCCTTGAATATCGCATGATTGAGCACATGGAGCAGCGCGCCCGCCACGCCGAGTATCGTCAGCGGAGCGTTCTGAAGCCGCATTCCAAGCATCGCAAGACCGATGCCCATGCCGATGATGCCGATATTCTCGACGCTGTGATAGGCGAGTAACCGCTTGAGATCGTGCTGGGCCAGCGCGTAGAGCACCCCGACCACCGCCGAGACACAGGCGACGGCAAGCACGATGACGGCCAGACGCGTGGTCGGTACGCCGACGAGTAGGATAAAGCGCAGTATGCCGTAGATACCGGTCTTTATCATCACGCCCGACATGAGTCCCGACACATGACTCGGCGCCGCCGGATGGGCCTTGGGAAGCCAGCTGTGGAACGGGATGAAGCCCGCCTTGATCGCGAAACCGGCGAACAGCAACAGGAGCGCCGTTTCGGCGAAGGCGGGATCTGCCGCGACGGCCGAAAAACTCGAAAAAGCGCCCGAACCGCTCCGCTGCATGAACAGCAGGAACCCGGTAAGCAGGAGCGCGAAGGCGATATGCATCGCGACGAAGTAATTGACCGTTGCGTCGCGCACCTCATCGTTTTTCCGGTCGAAAAAGACGAGCACCAGCGAGAACAGCGACATCATCTCCCACGCGAACAGGAACACCAACGCTTCGCGCGCCGCGACCACCAGCAGCATCGATATCAGGAACGCGGCCAGCGCGAAAAGATGACCCGACAGCGACCGTTCGGGATAGCCCGACAGATAGCCCGCGCCGTAGATCGTTCCCGCAACGCCGCCGAAGGAAATGGTGAGCGCGAAAAAGGCGGAGAGCGGATCGAGTTCGAGCGTCACCTGATCGAACGGGAAGGGGGCGAAAAAGGTCAGCGTCGCCGGGG
>CALMRE010000242.1 GCA_937871295.1 uncultured bacterium
ATCGACAGTTCCGGCTGGGCCGGGTCGGGAGTTCCCAGCGACAGGGTGCGGGCGCCCAGCAGTACCGCGAGGACGATGAGTATCGGCATAGCGATCTTCGAGAGCTTCTCGATGCCCCCCTGAATGCCGCGGTAGATGAAGTAGAAGTTGAGGGCGAAGGTGATGAGGAAGAAGGTATAGGCGGTGCCGATGCCGGAGAAGTGATCGTTGGCGACCAGACCCTGATAGCCCGAGAGGAACGACTTCATCCCCGCCTGATCGCCCATGGCCGTTAGTTTTCCGGTGAAGGCGAAGTAGGCGTAGGCGAGCGTCCACGATTCGATGAAGGTGTAGTAGACGAGTATGATGAAGGGGCCGAGTATGCCGATGGCGCCGAGGATGCGGGCGGTCATGCTGTTGCGGGTGACCGAGGCGAAGATGGAGGTCGCGGTGCCGAAGCCGCGCTGACCGCCCATCCGGCCGAGCGTCCATTCCATCCACATGAGCGGTATGCCGAGAAGGACGAGGGCGACGAGGTACGGTATCATGAAGGCGCCGCCGCCGTTGAGGGCCATTTTTGCCGGATAACGCAGGAAATTGCCCAGCCCCACCGCGCTCCCCGCGACCGCGAGGATGACGCCGAGCTTCGAGCCCCAATGTTCTCTCTGTCCCGCCATAGATTCCCCCGATGAATGGCTCAACCGGGCAACATCCTAGCAGAAAGGGGAGAGGATGACAAATAAATGTGTTCTGTTTTAAGTGAGGGGCCGATCCCTCATTGAACTGAAAAGCGGGACAGGAACACCTCGCCGGTCTGGGCGGGGTCCGGATCGACCATATCCGCGGTAGCATGCCCGGTAAGAAATAGATCGCCGTTCGTTCCGGTCACTATCGAGTTGATCTCATTGTACTGTCCACCGCCCCACTCGTTGAAATAAATCAAGTTCCCCGCATAGTCGTATGCGGCAAACAAGAAAGAGTAGTCGCATCCGGTTTCTATGCAGTAAGCGCTGTTGGAAGCGGTTCCAGCGGTGAACACATGCCCTTTGCCGTCAAGTGCGATCGTATAGGTTTGATCCCACGCATCGGTGCCGAATTGGCGAGTCCAGAGCAAAGTGCCGTCCGCGTCGAACATCGTCACAAAGATATCGGCATCGCCCGCCGAGGTGTTTCCCTCGAAAGCGCCGGAAGTGATACCGGCGGCGAAGATGTTCCCGGCCGTATCGACCGCAACGGCATACCCAATTCCCCAATGTTCCGGCACGCCCCAGTTCTTGCTCCAGAGCCGATTGCCTTGGGTGTCGAATTTCACGAGGAATGCGTGTTCCCGATCGCCGCCGCCGTCGGGGTCGGCGTTGTCCTCGGTACGGCCGACCACATAGATGTTGCCATTGCCATCAAGCGTCACCGCATGCGCCTGATTTTGTTTGTCGTCGCTCCACTGCTTTGCCCAGACGAATGCGCCGTCGGCGTCTATCTTCATAAGGAATGCGTCGTTACCGCCGCCGTAAGTGTTCCCGTACAGTGCGCCACGGGTAAGTCCGGTGATATAGCCGTCCCCGGCGCTGTCGAGTGCGATGGCATTGGCGTAATCCTTGGCATCCGATCCGAACGATGAGGACCAGCTCGTTCCACCGTCGCCGTCAAACTTGGTGACATGGATCTGTGAATTATCGCTGCTCGCAACAACACAGTTCCCATCGGCATCGACCGCCAGAAAACTGCCTTGGTGAACCCATCCGATAGCGTCGGAAAGAACGCTCCATACTATGGTGCCATCCGAGGCAAGTTTGGTGAGAAAGAACGGCCCATCGGTTGTGAAATTCTCGTCCTCGGGGAACGACATTTCGGTATTCTCTCCGGCGACGAACAGATTCCCCACGGCATCAATAGCCATCGCCATGCCCCGGTCCTGCGGAGTTGATTCAAAGCTCCAATAGGTTGTCCAATCCTCGATCACTTCAAGCGGGGTCGGACCATTGTCTGGTTGTTCGTCGTCGGAGAGCAGATCGTCCGATACTATGTCGTTCTCTTCGACATTTTCGTTATCATTCTTAGGCGGATTATCAACCACGGTAATGCTCGGTTCGTCGCTGTCGGTATCTGCGACACCGTCAGTCGTATTGTCGTTCTTATCTTCGGAGCTGTCTTTCTCGCCGCAGGAAACGGCAAAAAGCAAGCTGATCATCGCGCCCCACAACAAAACGGATAATCGTGACATAATGACAACCCCCAACGAAATAATGCTCAAGTACCGAGTCATATTAGAATAGACCGTTCGTAATGTCAAGCTGTTTTATCGCCCGTTCGGGGTAATCAGTCGAAGTGCATCGACTTGCGGGCGAAGGTGAGGAGGCATCTTCTCCGCTTTACTTTCATTTTGTTCGCGGCTATAATCGCCGCATGTTCGTTAAACACAACCTCACCCCAACCCTTTCCGGTGCGGAGAGGGAGTTTTTGCCCTCGCCATTCTGGAGAGGGCGACGCGAAGCGGCGGGTGAGGTCTGCGGTTGGCGAGCCCCCTTGTTCCACCTTCGCAAGGCTATGGCGTGGCAAGCGAGGGGGGTGTGGGGGATTTTGCTTCTGCTTCTTCTCGCCGCCTGCACAACACACACCGCTAAAACCGACGCCGACACGGTGATCCCCGACGGCGATGTGCCGACGGTCGATGATGCTGTCGAGACAGAAGCCGACGACTTCATCTTCGTCGAGGCGGACGAATTACTGCCCGACGGTGATATCGTTGTCTGCCTCAGCATGAAGAGCTACGAGAATGTGAAGGCTGCCGGATTCCCGCTCAAGGACGGGAACGGAAAAATCACTTTTTGTCGACCGGGATGCGATACCCCGACCGAGAACGACCCGCAGTGCGCGAGGAATTTGTGGGAGTGGATAAATTGGAGTAAATATCAAGAATATCAAAACGGGCAATCGACCATAGATGAATGTTACCCTTGGCCTTGCCAACATAAGAGCATGAAAGCATTGTCCGTTTCCTATAGCGAATGTGACAAGGACTTGGGAAGTGGCGGATATTCAGCCAGCATGCCCGCCTTGTATGACCTCAAAATTCTTGGCAATGAAATAGGCATTGTGCTTTCAAATATAAAATATCGTTCAACGATGGTGTATGATATTGAAAAAGACAGCTATGTAACCGTTGGCTATGGTGGCCATGCTTCCGGTTTTGCCTCGGGACGAATTTATTTTTATACCACCAGTGGAGATTATGAAGAAAGCAGTGATAGCTACACCTACACATATATCCTATCCGCGAAAAAGACCGCTACCAGCTACCGCTATGAGGTCATCTACGACGACGAACAGCACCAAGCCAATTTTTCACGGCCTCCATTGGTCGGCGATAAATGGGTTGTCCTGAATGTTAATCATCGTGCGACCGGTGCGACGGAAGTCCTCTACTCCAAAGTGGATGAATGGATCTGGCATCCGTTCAAGTACGGCAAGGTCTATGAAGGAAATGTGGTGGACAACCGGCT
>CALMRE010000243.1 GCA_937871295.1 uncultured bacterium
TGTCGTCGTTGGTTATCTCGACGCAATACTGCGCCGTGTTGCAGGTGTAGCCGTACTCGCAGTTGCCGCACGCGACGCCACCCACCACCCCGCACCGCCCGACGCACCCGTCATCGTCATTCGCCGCCGTCTTCGACGAAGTACACGCGGCGAGAAGGAGCACAAGAGCAAATATTATGTGGTATTTTCTCCCAACCATGCCGCGATTATAGCCAAGTGTTTTCGGAAAGTAAAGTGGAGCTATCCCGACGGGATGAACGCCGCCGTCACTTCATGAACATGAAATACTGTTTCAGACGATCGCTCGCCGGCACCGGACCCGATACACAGCGCGCATACCCCGCCGTAGAGGGATCATGAACGGCGATACCGCCGGTCGCGAAGGAAACACCCCACGCCTGCTTGCCCGATTCGACATCCGCAGGCCGTGAGGAGGACCAGAAAAAGCCGCTTTTGCTCTTCCACTCCGGATCCAGCCACACCCCCGTCTGCCAATAAAGCCCCTCTTCGCCGGGACCATTGTAGGCGGCGCAATCGCAGTCATCGTTCAGACACTGACCCCCCAGACAGGTGTCGCGCACCATGCAAGGCCCTTTCTGTATGGTGGCGGAACAGCCCCGTATCAGGGTGCGGAGTTCGGCAACGGTCGGCAACCGCCAGCCTTTCAGATCGCCGATACGCAGTTCCCGGCAATACTGCTCCGCATATTCATGGAACATCGGGGCACCTTGTTGTTTCTGCCACAGAAGACCGCTTGACGGATCGTAGTGTATCTTTTCCCGATATTCCTTTCCGCTGCCGTCGAAGAGGACCAACGCGCTTTTACCCACATAGACGGCCCCTGCGGCCAGAACCAACAGAACGGCATAAAACAGCAGCCGCTTAACGGGTGTTTTAGCCCGGACTATATCGGTGTTCGTTTTCTGAAGCACTTCATCCAGCGACATCTTGGGCTTCAGCAGGTCCTTCTTTTTCGCGGTCCCTATGGGAAGCGGCGCACCGCACATATCGCACGCCTTGGCCCCCGCCTTTATCACCCGATTGCATTTACTGCATACCGCCATGAATCTCTCCCTTGATCAGTACCGGTAGTGGTCGCTCTTGAAGGGCCCGTCCACCGGAACGCCGATGTAAGCCGCCTGCTGTTTGGTGAGTTTCGTGAGTTTCGCGCCGAGTTTGGCCAGATGGAGCCGCGCCACCTCTTCGTCGAGTTTCTTGGAGAGGGTGTAGACGCCGACCGCGTATTTATTCTTCCAGAGATCGAGTTGCGCGAGCACCTGATTGGTGAAGGAGTTCGACATCACGAACGAGGGATGACCCGTCGCGTTGCCGAGGTTCACCAGCCGTCCTTCCGACAGCAGAAGGATCGAGTGTCCGTCGGGGAACTGGATCCGGTCGACCTGCGGCTTGATGTTGATCTTCTTGACGCCCTTGACGGCGTAGAGCGCGTCGACCTGTATCTCGTTGTCGAAATGGCCGATGTTGCAGACGATGGCCATGTTCTTCATCTTCTTCATGTGGTCGACGGTGATGACATCGCGGTTGCCGGTGGTGGTGACGAAGATGTCGGCGTCGGGCAGGACATCCTCGACGGTGAGGACATCGTAGCCCTCCATCGCCGCCTGCAAAGCGCAGATCGGGTCTATCTCGGTGACCACCACGCGGGCGCCGTAGGAGCGCATCGACTGGGCGCATCCTTTGCCGACATCGCCGTAGCCGCACACCACCACCATCTTGCCCGCGATCATCACGTCGGTGCCGCGCTTGATGCCGTCGGCGAGCGATTCGCGGCAGCCGTACTTATTATCGAACTTCGACTTGGTGACCGAATCGTTGACATTGATGGCGGGGAAGAGCAGTTTTCCCTCCTTCATCATCTCGTAGAGGCGGTGGACGCCGGTGGTGGTCTCTTCGCTGACGCCGCGCAGACCTTTGACCATGTCGCGCCATTTGGTCGGGTTCTTCTTCTGTTCACGGGCGAGGATGCCCATCACGATATCGAGTTCGCGGTTGCCCGTTTTTTTGCCGATGAGCTTCGGATCTTTTTCGATCTCCACCCCTTTGTGGATCATGAGCGTCGCGTCGCCGCCGTCGTCGACGATGAGGTTCGGCCCCTTCCCTTTGGGAAAACTGAGTGCTTTGAGGGTGCATTCCCAGTACTCTTCAAGCGTCTCCCCTTTCCACGCGAAGACCGGCACGCCGGCCGCCGCGATGGCCGCCGCCGCGTGATCCTGCGTCGAGAAGATGTTGCACGAGGCCCAGCGGACATCGGCGCCGAGCGCCCGAAGCGTTTCGATGAGGACCGCCGTTTCGACCGTCATGTGGAGCGAGCCGGTGATGCGCGCCCCTTTGAGCGGCTTTGTCTTCGCGTAGCGTTCCCGCACCGCCATGAGCCCCGGCATCTCGATCTCGGCCAGTTCTATCGCCTTGCGGCCCGCATCCTTGAGGGCGATGTCGCGTACCTGATAGTCTTTCACGCTCTTCTCCTTACACAATAGTTCAACGAACAGGTCCCGCTATCATAACCGGAACGCGGTGAATGGCAAAAAAAGAGCGCTATTCGCTTTTCCAGAGCGGAGAGAACTGATAGGAGAGTTTCGACGGAATGCCGCGCGCGAACAGTTCTCCCAGTGTCGACGGAAGGACCTGCCGCAGAAGCGTGCCCCCCTCATCGCCGCCCGCCAGCAGATCGGCGATCCGCCCGTCCATGACCACCGTGTAGTCGCGGTCGGGATCGAACCGGCCGTCGGCGAACCGGAACACCCCGTCCGGCTGCACGGTATAATAGAGAGGAAAGAGCGAAGCGGCCATGTCGGGATATCGCTCCCACGCTCCCTGCAGCAGATCGGCCAGCCGCGATCCGGAAAGGGTCGCGAGCACCGGATGGCGGTCGACCGGCACCAGCGCGTCTATCCCGCCCAGCGTAAGCGCCGTTCCCGGCTCGTGCCGGTAGGAGGAGACCGGCGTAAGCGCGATCGAAAGTTCGGCGCTCTTTCCCGCCGCCGCCGCCGCGGCAAGAAGGGTCTCGTGCAGGAACCGGGCCGCGACCGTATCGCCCTTGCGGGAGGCCGCGAGCTCCAGCGTGAACCACGGGGTACCGATGACCCGCTCTTTGGCCCGGTTGAGCGCCCTGTCGAACGCGGCGGCGACATCGCGCGTCGGCGCGTCGGGCGCGACCTTATCGAGCGCCAGCGGGTAGGTGTCGAGCGATACGACCACCCCGCGCATCCCGGTATCGTGCTTGATCATCCGGACCCGGGTGAGCGACAGCGCCGCCCCTTTCCGGTCAAGCGCGATGAAGCGGGTGCCGCCCGCCGTATCGGGGACCAGCGCCGCTGGAAAACGGTCGTTCATCACCACCAGCGACAGATGGGGGAACCGGGTGTGGAGCGACAGGAGGACATCGGAGGGCTCCACGCCGAAGCGGGTCGAAAGGTCGGCCAGATCGGCCCGGAGCGTGAGTACGCTGAAGTCGGCGGGCTCCCCGTCGTGCGGCCGCGAGCCTCCGGCGAACGGATTGTCGAAGGTCATGCCGTCAAAGAGCGCCGGGGGCATGAGCGGCGCCTCCGGAGCGGCCGTCAGGCCATAAAGCGCCAGCGAAAGACCGTTCTGTTCAAGCCGCTTCCCGCCGCCGATACCGTGCAGATTGTCGGTCAGAACGGCCGCGCCCGAAGAGCGCAGGAACCGCCGTACCGTCTGCGGACCCAGCAGAAAGACATCGGGCGACAGATTGATGAAGCGATAACCGCCCGCCGCGAGGAAGTGCGCCTCGGGGAGTTCGAGCGACGCCTCCCGCCGGGCGATACGGTCGGCGGCGGTCATAGCGAACAGCCCGCCGTTGTCGATGATGACGATATCGCCGCCGCACGAACGCGACGCCTCCTTGATCGCCGTCACGGCGCGCGGCAGGAGGCCGGGGACGCGGCCGATATCGTTGGTGACCGCGATGCAGAACTCCACCTCGCGGTACCCGGTCAATTTATCGTAGAGATAATAGCCCGCGGCGATCGCGGCGATCGCCAGCGCAAGCAGCAGTTTCTTCACGGCCTTCCTCCGTCCGCGGCGATGATATATCGCTACGGCTAAAAAGTCCAGAAGCCTCTCTTTGACAAACGGCGCCGCTTTCTTATGATGGTCGCATGATGCGTTATCTCCTACCCCCTTCGTTTTTCTTCGCCGCCTACTTCGCCGGCGCTCTGCTGATACTGCCGGCGGGCATCATCGCCCTTGCGCTCTTCCTCCTCAAACGCCCCGAAGCGGGTATCGTCATCGCCTGTCTCGCCTTCGCGACCGGCGGCCACCTCATCGCCCTGCGCGACACCCTGCCCGCGACCGAAACGGTGGCGGTAACCTTCGCCGACAGCGAGATCATCCGGCTCGAGAACGGCATGATCCTCCGTCACGACGGGAGCACCGTGCCGCGAGAGGGGGTCGAGATACGCTTCCTTGATTCGGCGATCGTCCGCGGTCAGGGGACACCCCTCCTCGCCGCCTTCGATATCGTGCCGGAACGGTCTGTGCGACTCCGGCTCGCCGACTTCATACGCGTTCGGAGCGACTCGACCATACTGCTCGCCTTCGCGACCGGCAAACGGCTTTTCTCCCCCGCCGAACGGGCCGCGTTCCTCAAGACCGGGACCATGCATATCGTCGCGATATCGGCGTTTCATATAGGAATGCTGTTCCTCCTGCTTCACTTTGCCGGACGGCTCCTCGCACTCCTGCGGACCGTCCCCCCGCGGACGATCCTCCTTCTCACCGTAGCGCTCAAGACGCTGGTGCTGTTCTGGTACCTCTCGCTCACCGGCTGGGCGACGCCGACCCTGCGCGCGGCGCTGTTCGTACTGCTGTTCGACCTGTTCCTCACCGTCGGCATCACCGCCCATTCGTTCCAGATATTCCTGCTGTCGCTCCTCCTCACCGCCTCGCTGATCCCGAAGAGTCTCACCAGTTGGAGTTTCGTGATGAGCGCGCTGTCGGTCTTCGCCGTCATCACCCTGTGGAGCCGCCTGTCGCGGTCGTCGATCGTCTCGATAACGGCCCTCACGATCATCATCAACTTCCTGCTGATACCGGTCTCGGCCGAACTTTCCGGTTTTGTGCCGCTCCTCGCGCCGCTGGCGAATCTGATCACCATACCGCTGGCGGGACTGCTTACGGCGCTCCTGCTCCCGGTGCAGATACTCTTCCCCTTCCTCCCGCGGCTCGCCGAGCTGCTGCTCCTGCCGGCCGATCTGGTGGCCCGCGTGGTCTCCGAGGATCTGCGTTATCTGGCGACCCTCTCCGACGCGACCCTCCTCCCTCTGCGGCAGGCGGGCGCGTTCTGGGCGCTTCTGTTCTACACCGCCGCCGCCGCCGCGCTTCTTTCGACCGGCGTCGTCCGCCGGATAGCCATCGCCCTCCTGTTCCTGCCGGTGCTTCCCTTCTTCATCGTACCGCTCCCCGAACGGGGCATCGAACGGATACACAGCCTGCCGGGCGAAGCCTACTGCGTCCGCGAAGGCTACGGCGCGGGGCGCATCGTCGAAACGGCGCGCTACAACTTTCCCGCCGACTATGTCCAGCGCAAGCTCGACACCTTCTCCACCGCCGTCGAACGCGATCTGGCGCGGTGCGGCATCACCCAGCTGACGACGCTCCATCTGCGCGGCCCGATACCGTCGCGGACCCTGACCGAACTGCGTAAACGGCCCCGCTTCCGCGACCTGACGCTCCACCTCATTGAACCGGTGACCCCCGGCGCTCCGCGCGACGACCCATCTTTTTGAGAGATGTCTGTGATAGGAAAAGGTCAAATGTCTTATGTCGAGGACTGACCCCTCTCGTCTCCTTTTCTTCTTTTTGACTTTCGCCCCTTCATCTGATACCATTCGCCGCGGTTTTCCTATTGAATTAGGGAAACGCGCGCGCTGAATGAATTATGAGGACCGAAATGCCGGCCGACACCCGCCCCAACATCCTGCTCGTCCTCGACTCGGCCCCCGAAGAACCGGGCGCGCCGAACCTCTTCAACGCGTGGGTGGCCGATCTCATCCGCGAACTGCGCCGGTACTGCCGTCTGTCGATCTTCCATCCCGTCATATCGACCATCGGCCCCTTCTACCGTATGCGGCGCGAGTCGAAGGAAGGGATCGACCGCTTCGTCACCACGGTCCCCTACAAATACGCCTCCTTCTCCGAAACCTTCCGCAATCCGGCGATGGAGGAACTCTTCGCCGCGGTCATCGGCGAAAGCGATTTCGACCTCTGCCATATCGTATCGCTACGCAATCACTCGTTCGGCTATCCCCTCATCGCCCACGGCGCGGGACTGCCGCTCGCGCTGACGGTCGCCGACGGCTGGCTCCGCTGCCCCCTCCGCTACCGGCGCGGCTGCGCCGACGGCTACAGCCCCCGCGACCACGCGTGCGACCTGCGGCTCTCCAACTTCGTCGCGAGCCCCTTCTCCTTTCTCGCCACGAGCATCGAGGAACTCTTCAAGCCGCGCCGCAATCACTGGTGGTTCGAGGAGACGGGACGCTATTCCTTCTTCTACAACCGCGACCCGCTCGAACAGGTCTCCCGCGAAGCCCTGCGGCAACGCGACGCCCTCCTGCGCGAAATGCTCCCCTATGTGGACCGCTTCCACTTCCTTTCCGAACACCTCCACCGCGCGTGGTACGGCGACCTGATACCGCCCGACCGCGTGACCGTCATGGCGCAGGGGATACCGGCCGCGCGGGTGATCGACAGCCGCCCCTTCGAGATACACGGCGGCATCTCCTTCGGCTTCATCGGCGATCTCATCCCCGAAGAGGGTGTCGGCGAACTGATCGAGGCCTTCAACGCGGTGCGCGATCGCGGCCTGCCCACCACGCTCCATCTGTACGGCGAACTCTATCACAACGACGACTACGCCCGGTGGCTCAAGAAACTCTGCCACAGTCCCGCCGTCACGTTCCACGGCGCGATCGACAACAGCCGTATCGGGGCGATACTCGACACCATCGATGCGCTCATCCTGCCGGCGCGCTGGCCGCGGCCCGACACCTGGCTCGCGGCGCAGGCGATGGCCCGGCGCAAGGCGGTCATCGCGGCGGAGGGCACCGCGGCGGCCGAACTGGTCAGGAAGAAACGGCGCGGCGTGGTACTCAAGGAGACGACCCCCGCCGATATCGAACAGGTGGTCGCCGACCTTGAGATCGACCGGAAGAAGTTATATTATTTCATGCGCATCGCCGAAAGCGAACAGTTCCTCTCGATCACCGAGAACGTGCAGGAACTGCTGGCTCTTTATCTGGCGCATATGCGGCGGCCCGTCCGGGCCGAGGAAACGACGCTGACCCGGCGACTGGGCCGCAAGCGGGTCGAACGATTGAGAGGTACCGCATGACCGGAAAACGGATCGACATCGAGGTATCGACGCTGGGCAAAGCCTTCGTCATCTTCGTGCTGCTGCTCATCCTGTCGTTCGTTCTGGGCCTCTATCTCGGCCGCGAATCGAACAAGGGAGCGCCGATACCCGACGGCGGCCCGGCGCGCGACGAGCAGCTGACCGCGTGCAGTTACAAACTGCAGGAACTGACCGGAAAACTCTCCGCGCTGACCACCCTCGCCCACGACAAGGGACTGCTCGATCAGAACGGCATGGCGGTGCGCGACATCGCCTGCACCGCTCCCGCGAAGCCGGCCCCGGTGCCGGCCGAAACGCCGAAGGTCGAGACCCCGAAGGCCGAGCCCGTGAAGGTCGAGACCCTCAAGAGCGCGCCGCCCCAGAAACCCCAGAAGACGGCCCCCTGCAAACTGGCGCTGCAATTGTTCGCCGACCGCGACCGCGACCGGGCGCTGGCGGTACAGGAGAAACTGAAGATAAAACCGACGCGGCTGGTCGAGGGGAATGTCAACGGCGTCTCTTGGTACCGGATACGCTACGGGTGTTACGCCGATAAGGCGGCGGCCGAAGCGGGCATAGAAGAACTTATGAAATCGGGCGCCCGCCCGATCATCGTGAACGAATGAGAAAAGTTGCATACCGCCATGCGGGGGAGAGCATCATGAAAAAGATCGCCATCGCGTTCGCCGTTGTCGCCTGTTGCGTCACCGTCGTCGCTCAGGAACCGGCGCCCGTTGAAGCGGTCCCGGCGACCGAGACGCCGGCCGCGGCCGACCCGGCGCCCCAGACCGCCCTCGAAACACTCGAAGGCGAAGAGCCGCCCGCCCCGGAACCGATGGAGGGCGAACAGGCCCCCGCCGCGCCCGCGCCGCAGGAGGAACAACCGGAACAGGCCGCCGGCGTCGCCGAGCCGCTCCCGGCGCCTGTTGCGCCCCCCGCCGAACAGCAGCCTCCCGTAGAGGCGGCGGCGCCCGCCGAAGAGCCGCCCGCCGCCGAACAGGCCGCCGCCCCGGCGGCGGCGGAACCGCAGATCGCCGCTCCGGCGCAGGCCCAGCCGCAGGGCGAACAGAAACCGGAAGAAAAGAAAAAAGAGGAGAAGAAATTCGTCAAGGGGGAGATATCGAATGTCGGCGCCCGCGACATCGTCTACCCCTACAACAGCCTCGGTATCGGCACCGGCATCACCTTCATCGGGCAGGACCTGTTCCTCACGCTCGATCCCCGTTTCGTCTACAACAAGAACGACTTCAACATGCTCATGGCCTTCCATCTGCCGATCAACATCCGGATGTTCAGCACCGACCTCAACCGCGCCGCCGACGAGAACTTCACCCTGCGCGAAGAGGACTGGGACGAGTGGCAGGACTACTTCCGCATCATCAAATACATCCAGTACGGCCGCTCCGAGGACACCTTCTACACCGCCATCGGCTCCAACATCGCACAGTCGCTCGGCCACGGCACCATCATGAAGCGCTATGTCCCCAACTTCGATCCGAACTTCACGAAGATATCGTTCAAACTGAACTACTACAACGACTATGTCGGCTTTGAGACGGTGCTGGGCGACGTGACCGACGGCAATATGTTCGGCGCGCTGTTCTTCGTCAAGCCGCTTTCGTGGCTGGCCAAGGACGAAAGCGACTACATGGCCCGCTCCTTCTCCATCGGCTTCACCTTCGCGGGAGACCGCAAGGCGCCGACGATGATCGACTATGTCGACTATGTTTTCAGCACCCCGGGCGGCGGCACCGTGGTGATGGACGGCAACGACCCCGCGTGGCCCGCCGGACTCAACCGGCGCATCCAGGTCGACAAGAAGGGTCGCCCCATCGTCATGGACGACGAATTCGTCTACCTGATGGGGCTCGATACCGAGTTCAAGTTCTTCAAGAACGAATATGTCGATCTCAAGACCTACGTCGACTACAGTTGGATGAAGACCGATCCGGCGCGCGGCGGCTTCACCTTCGGCCTGCTGGGCCGGTTCAACCTCGACAAGGAGCGCGAACACATCATGCGGACCCGGATCGAGGCGCGCGCCTACAACGGCCGCTACATCCCGTCGTTCTTCGATACCTTCTACGACATCGAACGCTACGAGATGATGACCAACATCGCCGGCGTGAGCGACTTCGCCCCCAACGGCTACAGCAAATACCATATGCTCTCGCTCCAGCCCGACAAGTTCTTCTTCTCGCTGTACGCCGAACTCACCTACACTTATGTCGACTGGATAACGATATCGCTCGGCATGGAGCAACTCCGCAAGTCGACCTCGGTCTACGCCCACCTCGAGTTCCCCGATCTCTGGATCTTCAAGGGGATGCTCTCCTACTACCAGCGCGGCATCCTCAAGCCCGAGGACTTCGTCGAGAATTTCGACTACAGCGCCATGTTCCGCGGCGTGGTCCGCATCGAACTGCTGCCGATCCTGTTCCTCAACGCCTACATCGGCAAACAGTGGGCCTTCTGGCCCGAGAACAAGCCGCGGCAGGATGAACTGCAGGGGCACTACCTCTCCAGTTGGGACCTCGGCGCCGATATCGAGATCGGCTGGGAATGGGGCGGCGACGACGAAGAGGAGGAAAAGAAGAAAGAGGAGGAGGCCGCGAAGGCCGAAGAGGAGAAGAAGGAGTAACGACCGGCGACGGTGCGGGAGGTTCCCATGAAAGGTTTATCCACGCTTCTTGCCGCGACGCTCTTCTGGGGCATGCTCGCGGCGGCTGATGTCTATGTCAACGGCGTCAAGGCCGACGGCCTGACCGCGCAGGAATTCAAGGACTGCACGGTCAAATTCGACGACAAGGGAAGCGTCCACATCACCGCTCCGGGCGTCAAACTGCTCTCCGAAGCGCCGGTCGACCCGGCGAAACTATCGGCGACCTACTTCGTCGCCTTCACCCTCTCCCAGCCGGCCGCGGGGCCGATACGCCTCATCGTCAACGGCACCGAGGCCGACATCGTCAAACCGGGCGAGAAAACGAAGATCACCGAGATAACGAAGTTCCTGCGCAAGGGGGTCAACAAGGTGCTGGTGATGGCGGGACCCGAGAAGACCGCCGTGCCGGTGCAGTTGCTCCTCGGCGCCGGGAAGAACAGCGCCGGCAGTCTCGAACTCACCCCCTCGGTCGACAAACTGCTGCAACTCGCCGACAAGGGACTTTCCGAAACCTTCGACCTTACGGCCCAATAGGAGGCGACCCGCATGATATTCCCACACCGCATCCTTCCGGCGACGCTCGCCGCGCTTTTTTTCCTCGCCTGCGCCACCACCGGCGACAAGATGGTCAGCGACGAAACAAAGGGCGACAGTTACTACCAACTCGGCATAGCGGCGCTCAACAAGGGCGATCTGGTCAAGGCGAAACTGCAGATCATGAAGGCGATAGAACTGGCGCCGGTGGTCCCCTACTATCATAATCATCTGGGGATCGTGTATCTGCAGGAACGCGACTTCGACCGCGCTCAGGCCTGTTTCGAACTCGCCTACAAACTTGACGGCATCTATTCCGACGCGCTCAACAACCTCGGTATCCTGTTCCTCATGAAAGGCGACATCACCAAGGCGAAGGAATACTTCATGCTGGTGCTCGCCGATCAGATATATCCCTATCCGCACTACGCCGAGACCAATCTCGGCCGCGCCTTCCGGCTGGAGAAGAACTACGCCGAGGCCCAGAAACATCTGGACAAGGCGCTGAAGTTGAAGGGCACTCACTGCGACGCCTACAAGGAACTGGCCCTTATGTACGACGAACGGGGGGAACACGAGAAATCGGTGGAGAACTTCCGGAAGACGGTGCAGTACTGCCCGCGCCATGTCGAGGCGCTCTACCGCGGCGCGGTGAAACTGCTGGTCCTCAAGGACACCGACACCGGCACCGCGTGGCTGCGGAGCTGTCTGGAACTGGAGCGCGCCAACACCGCCTCGATAGAGATCCCCTTCCTGCGGGAATGCGCCAATCTCGCGCGGCAGTACGGCGTCGCGCTCAAGGCGGTCGACGACGGCAAACAACAGATAGACGGCGGTTACTGATGCAGACGCGCGCCGGTATCGTCACCTTCCACCGCCGCGGTCCGAAGGGTCTGTGGTACTCTCTGTTCGTGCCGGGCGAAGGCAGGGTGGACCTCTTCTCGCGGCACGACGCGTTCCTGCTGTTCGACCGCATCGAGGCGAATTTCTCGCGCCGCTGCGAGGCCTGTTTCCTTTCCGACTGGACGCTCGTCGAACGCTCGCCGCTGGCCGACCGTCCCGAACTGCTCGCCGCTGCGGGCTATTTCGGCCATCTCATCAACTGTTTCACCGACGGCGGTCCCGCCGAAGAATCTTTCGTCCACACCGCGCGACGGCTGCTCGACCGCCCGCTCACCCGGGAAACGCTCGCCGCCGCCGAAACGCTGTGGGGCCGCGCGATGGGACTAAGCGGCGCCGATACCGCGCCGGAAGGAACGATCCTCCGCGACCATATCGGCGGTCGCGGCTTCCGTATCCGCGAACATCTTCTGAACCAACTTTCCCTGCGGGAGGAACGCCATGCCTAGCGGACCGGTCAAGGGCACCGCACTCATCACACTTCTGGACCAACTGCTTCGTCAGGAGGCGCGCGGCCGCATCGTCTTCACGCTCGACGGCAATTCGCGGTCGCTCTTCTTCGAGGATCGTCGCATCACCGGTTCGAGTTCCAACGATCCCAGCGATTATCTCGGTCAATATCTCATCAACGAAGGGGTCATCAATCTCGAACAGTTCAACCGCGCCTACCAGACCCAACTCGAGACCGATGTCCGGATGGCGCAGGTGTTGCAACTCATCGGTCTGGCGCCGGTCGACAAACTGCGCGAAGCGATCATCGCCAAAACTGTCGACACCGCCTTCCTCGTCTCTTCGTGGCAGGCCGGCTCGTGGGAATCGAACGACGCCTACCCCAAGGCGGTCAGCGGCGTCGAGATAAAACTGACGGTCGAGGATCTCTCGGCTCATCTGGTCAAGCGGCAGGAACAGTTCATGCGCATCATCCAGATGTTCCGGGAACTGGGCGACAGCCCCGCTACGGCGATGAGCGACCGCGACACCTCGAACATCCGGAAACTCGACCTGATGATACTCAATCTCCTCTCCATCGGCAAAACGCTGCGCGAGACCCTCAACGCCCTGCCGGTCCACTTCTATGTCATGGCGCGCCACCTGCTCGATCTCTATCGCGAACACCTCCTCCTCCCGGGTCCCGGGACGCCTCTCAACGAGATGGAGATATTCCAGCGGCTCACCGCCGCCAGCGGCGTTGAAAAGCCGAAGGACATAGAACAGATCTCGGCCGACGAAACGGCGAAGATATACCGCAGCGCCCACGAGGCGATGGATCGGAAAGACTACTGGAAGGCGGCGGCGCAGTTCCGTATCCTGTGCAACATCAACCCCCACAACATCGTGTTCAAGGACGCGCTCAACAACGCCGAGTACCATTACACCCTTTCTTTCTACCGCGATATCGTCTCGCCGGCGACCCGCATCGTCAGGAATAATGCCGGCGGCATGCCGGTCGATCCGCTCGAACGGAGGATACTCGACCTGATGGAGGAACATTCCTTCACGGTGCGCGAGATCGTCGGCTATTTCGCCGACACGCTCTCCGAAGTGAAAATGCTCCACGCGCTCGAGAACCTGATCCGACGGAAACACCTCAAAGAGGAGAAATGATGCGCGCCGCCGTCATACAATCCGACTGCTTCCTCGGCGATATCACCCGCAATCTGTCGACCCACCTGCGGCTCGCCAAAGAGGCGGTGAAGGGGGGCGCGACGCTCGCGGTCTTCCCCGAACTGTCGCTGTCGGGGTATCTGCTCGAGGACCGCGTGAAGGATATCGCCCTCACCGCCCGCGCCGCGGCGGCTCTGTTCGATGACGCGGGACTGCCCGACACCGTCGTCGGCGTCGGTTTCCCCGAAAAGACCCGCGGCGCGATCTACAACTCGTACGCACTCATCCGCTGCGGCGCGAAGAAAGCGGAACTCCTCGGCGTTCAGCGCAAGATAAATCTCCCGACCTACGGGATGTTCGACGAAGCGCGCCATTTCCGCGCCGGTTCGTCGCTCTGCGCGTACGAACTGCCCGGCGGCGCCACCGCCGCCATCCTCATCTGCGAGGATATGTGGCACCCCGCCCTGTCGGTCTCGCTCGCGCAACTGCCCGACGGGATGCCGCACCTCCTCATCGTCCCGGCCGCCAGCCCCTCGCGCGGCTACCGCGGCAAACGGCCCGCGAATCTCGAAGGGTGGGAACACAACGCCGAATATCTCGCCCGCGTCTACGGCGCCTCTACGCTCAACGCCCAGCGGGTCGGCGTCGAGGACAGCCTCATCTTCGCCGGCGGCTCGGTGGCCACCGACCACGACGGTGTCATGAAGCGGGCCGACCTCTTCAAAGAAGAAATTCTTTTTGTCGACATCGATATCGAGGCGCTCTCGCGGACCCGTGCCAAGGCGCCCGTCGTCTCGGCGCACGACCGCGAACTCCTCAGGAGTCTCTTTGCGTAGGAAGGAGCCCCCGCCCCTCACTTTGCCGCCGCTCAACTGTCAACTGGCCCTCGACGCCCTTACCTTCTTCATCCGGCGCGAGACCGAACGGGCCGGGTTCGACGGCGTGGTGCTGGGCCTTTCGGGCGGCATCGATTCGGCGCTGGTCGCCTACCTCGCGGCGCGGGCGCTCGGCCCGAAGCGGGTGACGGGACTGCTCATGCCCTACCGCTCCTCGTCGAAGGGTTCGGTCGCCGACGCCAAAAAGATCGTCAAAGCGCTCGGTATCCGGCATCACCTGCTCGACATAACGGCCGCGGTCGACGGCTTTGAGAGCGGCCTCATGACCGCCCCCGACATACGCCGGGCGGGACGGCTCGGCAACGCGATGGCGCGGCTGCGGATGGTCGCGCTCTTCGACTATTCGCTCGCCCACCGCGCGATGGTGCTCGGCACCAGCAACAAAAGCGAGATAGCGCTCGGCTACGCGACGCTCTTCGGCGACAGCGCATCGGCGGTCAATCCGATCGGCGACCTCTACAAGAGCGATGTCTACGCCCTCTCGCGCCACCTCAAGATACCCGCGGCGCTCATCGACAAGGCCCCGTCGGCCGACCTGTGGGAAGGGCAGACCGACGAGGGGGAGATCGGTTTCCGCTACGCCGACATGGACCCGGTGCTCCACCAACTCCTCGACCGCCGCGAAACACCCGCCGCCGTTATCGCGCGGGGCGCCGCTCCCGAACTGGTCGGGTTCCTCTCGAAAAAAATGCTCGCGATGCACTATAAGCGCAGGATACCGGTCATCGCGAAGCTCGATACGCGGACCTTCGGGGTGGACTTCCTCTATGCAAAAGACATCCTTTCGTAGAAAAAGGATCGCCCTGTTCGGCGGCAAATTCGATCCGCCCCATCTGGGGCATCAACTGACGATCTTCCTCTGTCTCGAGAAGTTCGGGATGGAGAAGGTCTGGCTCATCCCGAGCGCCGCCCATCCCTTCGGTCACCGCATGAGCCCCTTCGCCCTGCGGTTCGCGATGTGCCGCCTCCTCGCCCTGCCGTGGCGCGGCCGCGGAAAGGTCCGCCTCCTCGACGATGAACGGCGGCTGGCGGCGCGCCCCGTCTACACCATCGATCTGGTGCGTCATCTGAAAGAAAAGTACGGCGATCACGACTATCACCTCGTCATCGGCGAGGACAACTGGAACGCCCGCGCCGAATGGAAGGAGTTCGACGAACTGTCGAAACTGGTCACACCGCTGGTCATCGGACGCGGCGCGGCCTCGGCGATCGACCTTGCGCTTCCCGGCATATCGAGTACGGCGATACGCGAAGCGATCGCACAGGGGGCCCCGTGGGAACACCTCGTCCCCGCCGGAGTATCCGATTTCCTGCGCAAACAGGACCTGTACCGACCAACGGATTAAGGAGGGAACCATGCGCGCCTATGTGTTTCTGGCCGTTCTCACCCTGCTTTTCAGCATCTCGGTCGCCTACGAAAAACCGCCGGAGGATGGCCAGATGTTCGGCATCAACGGCGGCTACGGCGCCTACGGGGTGCTCTTCGGCCCCGGCTGTTCCAATGCGTGGAACAAGTACACCCTCTTCGACCAGTACTTCCTCAATATGCGCTACGCCAAGCGGTGGAAGGATTGGCAGATCGACGCCACGACCACCTTCTACCACGATATCGAGCGGTGGCATATCTATCTCAAGAGCGACAACTACGACGAGGCGCAGGACAAAACCCGCCCCGTCGCGAGCCGCAGCATGACCAGTATGTCGCTTTCCGAAAGCATCTTCGCGACCTACATCCACCCGAATGTCGAGGTCTCTTTCGGTCTCGGCTCGACCCAGCCGCTCCTCCAACGCAACGGCGGCGACGACGCCTCGGCCATAGACTACGGCATCTGGGGCAACGGGATATGGCTCTATCCGGTGGTCGCGGTCAAGGCGGGAAGCATGGACAAGGCCTATTTCGGCGCGGCGATGAATCTGTACGATCAGGGGATGCACACCTTCAAGGTCTGGGTCGGCGGCTATCCGCACGAAAAGGTCCATATCTTCGTCGGCAGCGGCATGGCGATCCCCAACCTGTTCAACTTCGTCGGTATCGGCAACGCGGTGAATGTCTTCTCCGGCGTCGAAGGCTGGGTCCATGACCGCGTGCTCCTGACCGCCTCTTTCTCCTACACCTTCCTCGACACCTACGCGGACCCCTCCAACAGCCTCGGCGCGAACCTCGGCGTAGCCTTCACCTTTTAGAAAAGAGGCCGCGGCATGAAACGCCCCCTCTGCGCATGCGTCTTGTTGTTCTGCGTGAGCGCCGCCGCCGCCGAACTCGTCGTCTGGCATCCCCACCGCGGCGCGGCCGCCACGGTGCTGGAAGAACTCGCGACGCAGTTCGCCAACCACGGCAACGGCCCGCCGGTACGGCTGGTCGCCCGGTCGCCCGAAGAGCTGACCGCGCTGTTCGATGACGCCGCCGCGCGCGGCGATCTGCCCGACGCGATCATCGCGAACCACGAACACACCGGACGCTGGGTGACCGCGGGTCGGATACTGCCCCTGCCGCTCCCCTTCGCCGGACATATCGCCGAACTGACCTTTCCGTCCGCCGTCGAGGCATTGCGATACGACGGGCGCTCGTGGGGCATACCGCTGACCGTGTCTACCGTTGTTCTGTTCCGCCGCACCGATATCGCGCCGCATGCGCCGGCCACCACCGGCGACCTGCTCGCCGCCGCCCGCGCGTGGGTCGGGAACGACGACGAACGATCCGGTCTCGCTTTCGACACCCGTTCGATCGGCGTGCTGCGGACACTGTTGAGCGGTTTCGGCGGCGGACTCTGCATGAGCGGACCGATCGTGACCGAACGCCCCTGCATAGAGAACGACGGGAACGGCGCGGCGCTTTCGTTCCTCGCCGGATTGGTGGACGACCGCCTGCTCCCCGCCGCCGCCGACCGGCCCGCCCTGCTCCGCTGGTTCGCCGAAGGGCGGCTCCCCTTCGTGCTGGCCGACCAGTCGTTCGCCTCCCTGCTTCCCGCCGCCATCCCCTTTGCCGCCGCACCCCTTCCCGTCGTTTCGGAGAGCGGCCTGCCGATGCGGCCGTCGCTCAAGGTCGAAGCGCTCTATCTGGTCAACGGACCGCGGGCCGACACCGCCGCCGCGATGCGCTTCGGCGAATTCCTCGCGGCGACCCGCGGCGCCCGTCTGCGCGCGGTCCGCGGCGGGCAGACGGTCGCCACCCTGCTCACCTACGACGAGGTCGAACTTCACGACGATCCCTTTTTCGCGCTGGTGCGCCAACAGGCCGATATCGCCGAACCATTGAGTAGCCGATCCGACATGCCGCTGCTGGCCGAACCGCTCCGCAACGCCGTGCGCGCCGTACTCCAGTACGGTCATCCGCCGCAGACGGCGCTTTCCGCCGCGATCGCCGAATATGACGAAGCGCTCCACCCTCCCTCCCTCGAGCGTCGGATCGCCCTTTCGGCGCTGGTGTTGCTGTTACTGTTCCTTCCGGCGGTGCTCTTTTCGCGGATCGCACGGAACGCGCTTCACATTTAACCATTTGTATTTCGTATACCTTTCATTTCGGACCGCGCTTTGCTGAAACAAACGGGCAACGAGATCGCAAGGAAGGAGGTTCCCCATGCGCAGAATACATATGGTGGTAACAGCGGCGTTTCTGCTCATCGCCTGCGGCGAGGAGCCGGAAAAAACACCGACCGACAGCGCCGTCGCCACGGATGACACCGTCGTCACCGATGCCGACACCGCCGTCCCGGGCGACGATTTCTTCGCGACCGACGCCGCGAACTCCTTCCGCATGGAGTTCAAGGGGCTCATCAATTCCTACGACGACATGGCGGCAGGCAAGCAGGTGAAGGGTATCGGCAGTTTCGAATATTCCTTCAACGGCGAAAAATACTCCCCGAGCGGCGACCCCGAGGCCTACCTCAGCACCATACCCGCCGACTACGAGAACCCCGATATGGCGGGCAAGGAGTATCTGCGCATCCAACTCTACGCCGGGCCCCTCGAACAGGGGGTGAACGAGGCGGGCAACCCTTGGTACGCCTACGATTTCATTAACATCGGCACCCCGCTGGAGCGTTTCACCGCAGCGTTCGCGGACGGACAGAACATCTTCCCGCTCGACGATATCTCGTGGGCGAACCTCATGGCGCTGACGCTCACCTCGCGCGCCGACGGGAAGTATTTCTACCGCTACTGCTACGCCGCGCTCCCGGAGCGCGACCCGACCGACGGCGCATGGTTCGTCGACCACCGCAACAACGATTCGTTCGCGGCGGGCGAGGATCTCCTCGTCTGGGCGAACCTCGCGATGGGCGAGAGACAGGTCGTGACGGCCGAGAACGAGGAGTCGATCTGCCTCTACCAGTCGCAGACGGCCGAACTTACCAAAGCGCAGTACGAGGCCGAGATAGCGAAGAGCGGAACCGAATTCGGCTGTGAGATACCGGAGAAGTACACCACCCCCTTCGCCGACGACCGGCTCCTGTTCACCTTCATCGGCGAAGTGTCGGACATCGCCAACAACGAGACGATACTCGCCTTCGCCGACTACGACATGGCGATCGGCGGCGGGGTGAAAACGGTCGCCGACTACACCGCCTACGCCTACCACGACGACATCGGCACCGCCAACAATTATATGGTGGCGCAGACGCTCGGCAATGTCTTCGAATTCGTCCCGGGCCGCCACTTCACCTTCGACTACACACGGCTTCTGGTGCCGCTCGCGACACTCCAAAGCCTTCCCGCCGGAGAGGGCTCGTTCGAACTATCCCTGCCGAATCTCTATTTCCAGTATATGCTGCTCGAACAGAAACTGCCCGAAAGCGGCGACTCCTACCTCAAGGGCTGCATCTACGCGATGCACACGCAGAACGAATTGAACGGCCTGTTCCTCTGCCGCGCCGGGGCGACCGATTTCCTGCCGGGCGATCCCTACCATATCGCCGGCAACATCGAAGTCTCGATGGATGCCGATTACCTGATGGAACAGAACGGCGCGGAGACCCCCGACGAACTCTGCTTCTGCTACAACGAGACGACCGGCGCGTCGATCACCTGCGAGGATTTCGATCTGATACTGGTCGATTTTTAGGAGGCGGTCATGCGAAAGATACTATTCCTGTCGTTCATCCTCGGCGCGCTGATGCTGTCGGCCGCCGAAAAAAACCTCTTCATCGTGACAACCGATAAGATAGTCGGCTCGTCGGCGAAACTCGCCGAGTTCATCGACGCGAAGGAGGCGCGCGGGTTCACCGTAACGCTCGCCACCGAGAGCGACTACGGCGCAAAAGACAAGCAGGGCTTCGATCGGGCCGGCGCGATCCGCGCATGGCTCACGGAGAACACCGCACCGGGCGACTATCTGCTCCTCATCGGCGACGCCAACGCGCAGTACGGCGATGTTCCGATGTTCATCGTCTGGCCGCGCCACACCTACTCGGCCGACCAGTGCTTCGGCTTCGCGGTCGACTGCCGCGCCTTCGAAAGCGACGCCCCCTACGCCGACCTCTCGGGCGACTGGGACCTAAACCAGAACGGGCAGTGGGGCGAACACGGGCTCGACGATGGCGTTGGCGGCTTCGATCTCGACTACGAACTCATCGTCGGCCGCCTGTCGGTCCATTTCGACGACACGGGCGAACTCGACCGCATCCTCGGTCACGCCCTCGACTACATGCGCGCCCCGCAGGGTTCCATCGCATGGCGCAAGAAGATACTGCTCCCCGCCTCGTTCTACTATTTCAAGGGTCAGCAGATGCTCTCCTACACGGTGCTTAACGATATGGACGGGGCCGACACGGCCGAATGGTTCATCTACAATATCCTGTCGCAGCACGGCGGGTTCGATGTCACCCGGATGTACGAGAAGGAGGGGACGACCGTCTCCAAATATGCGACCGATGTACCGCTGACGCGCGACAACCTCCAGAGCGAATGGCCGAAGGGCTACGGGATGGTCTTCTGGTTCGGTCACGGGCTCGATAAGGAGGTGGCGCGGACCTTCTGGAACGACGACAACGAGGACGGCGAAGTGCAGAACGAGGAGTTGCGGCAGCCGCTCTTCATCCACTCCGACGATGCGCCCGCCATCGGGGCGCAAAGCCCCGCCTTCGTCGTGGCGGTCTCGTGCGAGGTGGGCAGCGCCCAGACGCCGTGGAACCTGACCCACGCGCTCCTCACCGAGGGGTCCGCTATCGGGATGATCGGTTCGACCAATGTGACACCGGGCGACATGACCGACTACAGCGATTTCGAGAGCGAACTCGATACCTCGACCTACGGCGCGACCAATCTGGGGGTCAATTTCTTCGATGAGTTGATGAACGGGGAGGTAGCGGCCAAGGTCTTCGCCGATGTGCGGCGGACCGTCGGGACCTCTCCCTCCATCGAGACCTACGCCGGGAAGATGATGCTCAACTACTACGGCGACCCGACCTTATCGCTTAACAGTTCCGCCGCCGACGCGCCGGATGAAGAAATCACCCCCGACGAAGATACGGCCACCGACACCGAAACGCCCGACATCGATACCGCCGACAATTCATCCGACGGCGGATGTGCGCTAACATTGTTGTAGGGGCGCGCCAACGGCACGCCCTGCGTTTTTCAAACACCCACCGACGCTTCGCGTCACCTCCCTGCGACAGGGAGGCACCACGCGGAAGGCCCCCTGATGCAGGGGGCTTGCGGGGGTGTAGAGTTTAGGGCGTCCCGATGGGAACGCCCCTACAATATTGAATTTCTCCCCTTCCCCGCTATAATCCACCCAACGACCGGACGAAAGGGAGGATATCATGAAGCGCGTTCTGGTACCGACGGTGTTTGCGTTACTGCTGATCGCGGGCTGTTCCAGCTCCGATTCTAACGCCACCGACGAAGAGATCGTGAACGATACGGCGACTGCCGACGCTGACGCTTTTGATGATCCGACCGATCAGCCTGACCTGAGCGAAGTCGAAGGTTCCGACGACCTGACCGACGACACGCTCATCGGGGAGGACGCCGACGAAATGCCCGACACCGACGAGCCGGAATTCCTGTCGGGGTTCGACACGACGGGAAAGACCTGCCTCACCGACATCCCGGAGGGGCGGATCATCCTCGCGACGGCGAAGGACTATACCGATAGCGAGGCGCCGTGGCGCGTCTATGTGCTGGTCCTGAAAGATGATGGGACGCTCATCGACACCGGGAGCTATTTCGATACCGACAAAACGCTCGAAGGGATCGGGTTCAACGCGAACGGCCGGCTCGCCGCCGTATCGTCGTGGGATACCGGGTTTGTGACCTTGTTCGCGCTCGTCGGCCGGACGCTCTGCATCGCCGAAACGGGGATCGTACTCCCCAACCTTGCCGAGAATGAGCGGGTGATCTTCGATCAGATAACAGCCGACCCCGCCGACCCCTACCGGTTCTATCTCACCTACGGCAACCCGATAACGACCGACCAGTACAGCAATTACTCCGGCGGCATCTACACCATGACGGTCGACGACACCGGACACGCGACCATCCTGACCGACCACCCGGCGATGCATGTCCCGACCGCCTTCACGCCTCTTCCGGGGGGCACACTGGCGGTCGCACTCGGCGGGAAAGAGTTCATCCTCGATGAGGGAAGCTCCCTCGGGACGGCGGGCCCCGACGATCTCGCGCTGCTCAGCATCTCAACGAATACGCCGGAGGTGCTCCAATGGTTCGATGTCTGGGGAACGCCGGGGGCGAACGGATCGGGTCCCTCGGTGAAAAATATCGGGGTCGACGGCGGCGGTAACCTGCTGATAGCGAATTCGAGCGAATACGCGGAGGATACGGGGGTCATCAAACTGCTCTCCTATGACGGCGGGACCGGCACCATGACCACACAGGCCGAGTTCCTCGACGCGACGAATCTCGATTCGCCCGACTATCTCGTCCTCAACAATGCGGGCGATACGGCGGTGGTGATGAACGGCTATTTCAAGGGGGCGACGCTCGGCATCACCGCCGACGCGATCACCTATGTCAAGAAGGAGACGCACGATCTCACGCAGCCGATGATAAAGCTGCACGGGGCGCCGTTCGTGGATCATGTGCTTATCAGTTCGTTCCACAGTTCGAACGATGAGTCGGGGTCGATAACGATCGCCGAGATAACGGCGGAAGGGCTCGTCGAAGTGTCATCCACTCAGGTGCCGCTCAGCGACAGCTACATGCTCGACAACCTGACGGTGCAATAAGACCACAGAAATCCCGTCAAGCCCCCTTTGACAAGGGGGCGGAAGGAAAAATGCCTAGAAAATTAAAAGAGAAAGCGACTTGCGAGATATATGGCCAAAACAGCCATCACTATATTGGCGACTAGAAAAGTCAACAAGCCCAAACGAAAAAACAAAGTCAGTTTAGAATTTCGTGAAAACACTCCCAGCGTCACGCATGCTACAACCACAATAAAAGTTTGAGCCGGTGCAGCAAACACAAGCAGGTAATGCATTTGGATATTAGCGATCCAGAAAGACAGCAGAATATAATCATAAATCAATAACAGGGGAACAACCAAATATGACCATACCCGCGGATCGGGGCGTAAAATACGCATGAGTTTCGAACGCTTTTCTTCGTCCACTATTTCACTCGCTGTGCTCATTCCGGTTGTAGAGCCACGAGAGTTCGGCGAGTCCCCACGCCGCCTCATCGCGAATATCGTCGTGCGTGAACCGGAAAATCCCGTTATATTGATGAGATACGGTCATTTTGCCCATGTGTTTCATCAATTACCCATCAATTACCAAGATGTCGATGAACCTTATAAATATTAGCATGTTACCACTGTCCCTGCTGACCATGATCCTTGTTCTGTCAATTACCCATCAATTACTGCTCAAGCCCAGAATGGAACATACTTCATAAGTTTCCTCGCCGCATCTCCATCGAAGGGTCTGATCATACCAGCATCTACCGCCTCGCGAATGTAGCGAGAGATAATAGCCTTGTTCTTTTCTTCCACTCCCAACCGTTCACGCAATGAGGCGTTGGTTAAGTAATCGCGCATGACCCACTTCAAGCAAGCGTGCAAATAACAAGCCCTTATGCGATCCTCTTTGTCCATGCGGTTCAACGGCTTGTGCGCAAACAGCACCACTCTGGTGAAATCACCCGAAACATCAGTCAACGGAGCGGGCAGTTGGTAGAGTTCTGTCTGAAAAACCACCTTGTCCCAACCACTGCCACGCTCTTCACAGATACCGATACGCCGCATCAGCGAAGCAAGCGATTCGTTTCGCGACTTCGGCGGGGTGTCGACAAAACGCTGCGCATCCACCAATGGCACCCCCGGATTGGTTATCTCGATACGATCGGAAAAGATTTCGACCATCGGCCCGGCGCCGGTAACAAAGTAGTCTTGATGAATAAGGGCATTCGCCACCAACTCGCGGACCGCCAGTTGGGGAAACATCGGAACGGTCTTTCGTAACGCCTGTCCAATCACCTCATTAGAGGGCACCAATCCATTGACGAAACCGATCAATCCCTCGAATCCGCAGGCATATCCCTTGCCACCGACCTGTTCTTTGACCGTCTCGACACGGCTTGCGCCTTTATACTGGATGACCCGCATCGCTTTGCGCTGAAGTGAGTGAAAATCTTTCAGTTGCTTGGCAAAAAGGATGGCACCCATATTCGTAATGTTCCAACCGCCCGCATCGCAGGGGCAGATCAATCGGTCCTCAGCCAACGCTTTCAGAATACCGGCACGACCTTCCGGCAACGGTCGCTTGAGCAAATCAAAGTAGGATGGATAGTCAAGCGTCCGAAGGACATCATCATCGTGCATTCGCTCTGCGGCAATTCCGTCCTCAAATGGAGTGCGATCAAATATACGCCACAACTCCCGTTCCTTTTCCGAGAAGTCTTTGAGCCGCTTCTTATAAGAACCCACACGGATGTATTCATTGTTCTGGAATTGAACCGGGTGTCTGAATGCTCTGCCGATCTCCAATAATACGGTATGCTTTCCCTCCATGTCGATCTCATGGAAACGGAAGGTTATCTTCGGCGTAAGAAGCTTCAGAAGCCAGTTCTCTAACTCTTCGTTACCGACCTTCGTTTTTGAGGGAAAGAATGTTGTTCCCACGACCTCATGCGTGGAATCGACAACTCCCCACAGCAAATATGCGTTGGCTTTGCCACACAATGCGGCGGAATTAGAAAGGGCCGAAATATATTCTCCCAGTTCTTGTGGTTCGGCATAATTCATCTTAAATTCTACCCATTCAATCTCTTTGGGCAGTTTGAGAAGTTCGCCGAGCAAACTTATTAAATATTCTTGCCCCCGATCACTCGGCATTCTTGCCCTCCCCCTACAATGAATCCTATTTCTCGTCGTGCTCGTTCCGGTTGTAGAGCCACGAGAGTTCGGCGAGTCCCCACGCCGCTTCGTCGCGGATGTCATCGTGCGTGAACCGGAAGGTCCAGTTGTGGAGCCCCATCGTCCCCGGCGTATTGAACCGCGCCTCAGACCCCATCCCCAGCACATCCTGCATCGGCATCACCGCGTACTGCGCCACACTCCCGTAGGCAAGCCGGATGAGCGCCCAAGCGGGGCTATCGCCCCACCGCAGGCCGAGATAACGGTTTATCTCCCGACGGTCGTGCTCGTAGATGGAGCGATACCACCCCATCACCGTGTCGTTGTCATGCGTCCCGGTGTAGACGGCGCAGTTGGTGGTCGTGTAGTTGTGCGGCAAAAAGGCATTTTCGGGCGCGTCGAATCCGAATTGGAGCACCTTCATTCCGGGGAAACCGAAGTGCTCGCGCAGTTCGACCACATCCTCCGATATGACGCCGAGATCCTCGGCGATGACCGGCAGTTCGCCGAAATGTGTTTTAAGCGCGTCGAAGAGTTTCTTGCCGGGGCTCTTTTTCCATTTCCCGTTCACCGCCGTTTCATCGCACGCGGGCACCGCCCAGCACGCCGCGAAGCCGCGGAAGTGATCGATGCGGACGATGTCGAAGAGTTTGAACGACTGCGCGAAGCGCCTCTTCCACCAGTCGAAACCGTCCTCCTCCATCCGCTTCCAGTCGTAGAGCGGGTTGCCCCACAACTGGCCGGTCGGCGAGAAGTAGTCGGGCGGCACCCCCGCGAGGAAGGTCCGCTTGCCGTTCTTGAGGAGAAAATAGTCCTGATGGGCCCAGACATCCACGCTGTCGAACGAAACGAATATCGGGATGTCGCCCACGATGCGGATGCCGCGTTCGTTGGCGTATCTCTTGAGCGCCCCCCACTGCCGGTGGAAGAGCCACTGGATGAACTGGTGGCGCAGGATATCGTCGGCCGATTCCTGCATGAAGCGGGCGAGCGACGCCGGACGCCGCTCCCGGAACTCTATCGGCCACTCGTGCCAGCAGGTGGTGCCGAACTTCTCGCGGAGCGCCGCGTAGAGCGCGTAGTCGCCGAGCCAGTGGCTGTTGTCGGTGCGGAACTTCGCCATCTCGTCGAACCGGTCGCGCGTTTTCTGAAAAGTCGCGAAAGCGGCCCGCAGCAACGCATCGGAGAGATCGCGCGCACTATCGAAGTTGACCCGGCGCGGATCGGGCGCCGGGACCTTGAAGGGTGATGCGTCGGCGATAAGTCCCTCTTCCGCGAGGGTGTCGGCGTCTATCAGCCACGGGTTCCCGGCGAAGGCCGAATGTGAATTGTAGGGACAGCCGTC
Organism: uncultured bacterium; assembly: GCA_937871295.1. Classification (GTDB taxonomy): domain Bacteria; phylum UBP6; class UBA1177; order UBA1177; family JAKLFG01; genus CALMRE01. Next base: position 25,630 of record CALMRE010000243.1, read on the forward strand.
GTAGGAGGTGGGGGTGAGCGGCAGTATCTGCCAGAGCGTCTGCTTGCCGGTGGCCAACCAGTCGACGAACCGGCGCGCCGCATCGCCGAAGGTGCCGATGGGGCCGGGGCCGGGCAGGGCCGCGGGGTGAAGAATGATGCCGCTGGAACGATGAAGAGTGGTCATAATTCTACTCCATAAAGAGATCGTTGCCGTGACTTTCCAACCTCACCCCGACCCTCTCCATCGTGTGGAGAGGGAGTATGCGGTCGCCTTTTTTTCCTTCTCCGCACGACGGAGAAGGTGGCCGCAGGCCGGATGAGGTTGAAGGGAAAAAGGCGTTCATATCAGCATGCCGGCGATATTGGCGGTGACGAAACAGGCGAGCGTCCCGGCGATCATCGCCTTGATGCCGAGCGCCGCTATCTCGCCGCGCCGCGACGGGGCCATCGTCCCGATGCCGCCGATCAGTATCGCTATCGAGCCGAGATTCGCGAAGCCGCAGAGCGCATAGGTGGCGATGATTACCGAGCGCGGCGAGAGTTGGCTCGTTCCCGCCTTTATCGTATCGGAAAGATGGGCGTAGGCGACGAATTCGTTGAGTATCGTCTTCTCGCCGAGGAATACGCCGACCTGCATCGCCTCGCTCCACGGCACCCCCATGCAGAGGGCGAGCGGCGCCATCGCCCAGCCGAGCACCTCCTCCATCGTGACGCCGAAGAATCCGAAAAAGTAGTTGAAGAAGGCGACAAAGGCGATGAAGGCGAGCAGCATCGCCGCGACATTGATCGCGAGGAAGGCCCCTTCCGACGCGCCGCGCGCCGCCGCTTCGAGGGCGTTGCGGTCGGTTATCGGGATATCTATCATGCCGCCGCCCGCGGTCACCGGTTTGCCGCTCTCCGGCACCATGATCTTGGCGAACATGATCGCGGCGGGAGCCGACATGACCGACGCCGCCATCAGATGCCCCGCGCTCACCCCCATCCCGACATAGGCCGCCATCACGCCCCCCGCGATGGTGGCCATCCCGCCGGTCATCACGCACATCAGTTCCGAGCGAGTCATCGATTCGACATAGGGCCGTATCATGAGCGGCGCCTCGGTCTGGCCGATGAAAATATTGGCCGCCGCCGAGAGCGATTCGGCCCCCGAGGTGCCGAACAAATGGCGGAACACGAACGCGAACCCCTTGACCACCTTCTGCAGGATGCCGAAGTAGTAGAGCACCGTGAAGAACGACGAGAAGAAAATGATGGTGGGAAGTATCTTGAGGGCGAAGGACCATTCTTTCAGCAGGCCGCCGAAGAGGAACTCGCTCCCGGCGTCGGTGAACTGCATCATCTTGGAAAAGACGCGGTTGACGATGTCGAAGAGCCACTCGCCCGGGGCGGTCTTGAGGATGAAGAGGGCGAAGAGCAACTGGACGACGATCCCCATGATGACGATGCGCCAGTTGAACCGCTTGCGGTCCTCCGACAGGAGCCACGCAAGGAGCACGAACACGAATATGCCGATGAAACTGAGGAACTGGTAAAACATCGAACCCTCCGTCACAAGACGATGTCCCATTATAGTAGGTCGGCGACGCGATGCAATTTTATACGGCACGGTAAAACTTGCCATTAATCACGCATCGTTTATAGTTTTCCGAACCCGTGGAGAGTCGCCATGAAACTGGTCATCCAGATACCCTGTTACAATGAGGCGCAGCACCTGCCCGCCACCGTCGCCGATCTGCCGAAAAAGATAGAAGGCATCGACGAGATAACGGTGCTGGTCATCGACGACGGATCGGCAGACGACACCTCCGAGGTCGCCCGGTCGCTCGGCGCGACGGTGGTGCGCCATACCGCCAACCGCGGGCTCGCCGCCGCCTTTATGACCGGCATCCATACGGCGCTCGGGCTCAAGGCCGACATCATCGTCAATACCGACGCCGACAATCAGTATCGCGGCGAGTGCATCCCCGATCTGGTCCGGCCGGTGCTTGAGAAGCGGGCCGACATGGTGGTGGGGGTCCGTCCGATCACCGAGATAGAACACTTCTCGGCGGTGAAAAAAGTTCTCCAGAAACTCGGCAGCGCGGTGGTCCGGCTCGCCTCCGGGACGCGGGTCGAGGACGCCCCGAGCGGGTTCCGCGCCATGAGCCGCGAGGCGGCGCTGCGCATCAACGTCTTTTCCGACTATTCGTATACACTGGAGACGATCATCCAGAGCGGCCTCAAGAACATCGTCATCGCCACGGTGCCGGTCACCGTCAATCCGCCGACGCGGCCGTCGCGCCTGTTCCGGTCGACCTTCGGCTATGTGCTGCGGTCGCTGACCACCATCGCGCGGATATTCCTCATCTACCGGTCGTTCCGGTTCCTCGCGCTGACCGGCGGGACCATCTTCGGGGTCGGTTTCGTGCTGGGACTCCGGTTCCTGTACTATTTCATCGACGGGACCGGCGACGGCCACCTCCAGAGTTTGCTGCTCGGCGCGGTGCTTCTCATCACCGGGTTCCAGACCTTTCTGATCGGCATCATCGCCGACCTTATCGCGGCGAATCGCAAGATGCTCGAAGAGATGCAGTACCTCCAGCGCAAGGAAGTCCTCGCGCGGCAGGAGAACGAACCCCGACGGTCATAAGGGGAACGGATATGGCGCCTCTCTGTTCGATCATCATTCCGACGCTGGGCAGGGATTCTCTCTATCCTCTCGTGTTCGAACTGCTGAAACAGAGGACCGCTTTCTCCTTCGATATCGTTCTTCTGCCGCAGGTCCCGTTGAAGGAGGAACTCCTGCAACACCCGCAGGTCCGGCTTTTTTACGAACCTCCGGGAAAAGGCTTCGCGTACTACCGCAACAAAGGGGTGGAAAAAAGCACCGGCGCGATACTGGCCTTCATCGACGACGATGAACTGCCGCTGAACCCTGACTGGCTCAGCACCCTGACCAGCCCGATACGGGAAGGACACGAGGCGGCGGTGACCGCCGGATACCGGATAGCGCTGGGACAGGGGTATCTGACCGACTGCGGCTCCCTGCTCGGCTTCCCGGGCGGCGGGGCGGTCGGCTTCGAGACCATGTGGCCGCTCGGGGGAGGCGTCCACACCGACCATATCTGCACCGGGAACCTCGCGCTGCGGCGCGAAACGCTGGTCGACGCCGGCGGCTTCGACCCCGAACTCCGATCGGGCAACGAGGATGTGGAACTGGGCGAACGGCTCTCCCGGGGGGGCATCCGGATACGGTACCTGCCCGAAGCGACCGTCTCCCATGTGGCGCGGCGGGGCTATCTCAATTTCCTCCGGTGGAACCGCCTGCGCGGTATCTCCGCGGCGGGCTATCTGAAGAACCGGGACGGGCGGCACAAGGTGACCGGCAGACTCTCCTCCTCACGCAGGATACTGGCAAAAGTGGCGGCGGAGCGGCCCCGCTACCTGCCGGGTGTGCTTTTTATGATGTTCTCCCAGTACCTTGCGCAGACCGTCGGCTATCTTTCCGCCAAAGGGGAACAAAAGGAGGCTCCCGCGTGAAGAACCGCCGCCGTACCGGCACGAATAAATTGCAATCGGGAAAGGCTCTTGCTATGATTCGCGAACGCTTCGACCGCCAACGGCATCCGCGGACGGTCCGGAACGCGGCGACAGGCAGGAAGAAAGGCATGGGTCAACAGCAACGGTAGGCCACAGCGCATGACACGCAAACTTCTCATTCGAGACCTGACGCTCCGCGACGGTCAGCAGTCACAGTTCGCCACCCGCATGAGCCAGAAACAGGTCGACCGGGTGCTTCCTCTGTTCAAAAAAGCCCATTTCTACGCCATGGAGGTCTGGGGCGGCGCGGTCCCCGATTCGATCATGCGCTACCTGAACGAGAACCCGTGGCGGCGACTCGAATCGATACGCGACGGCATCGGCGATGCCTCGAAACTCACGGCCCTGTCGCGCGGCCGCAACCTGTTCGGCTACAATCCCTATCCCGACGAAACGATCGAAGGCTTCTGCCGCAACGCCGTTAAAAGCGGCATCGGCATCATGCGCATCTTCGACGCCCTCAACGATCTGTCCAATCAGGCGTCGACCATCCGCTTCGTCAAGGAGAACGGCGGCATGGCCGACTGCTGTGTCTGCTACACCGTCGATCCGCACTTCTCGCTGGGCGACCGGGCACGCGCCCTTTTTTCGGGCAGAAAACTACCCGGACCGATCTTCACCGTCGACTATTTCGTCGAGAAGGCGAAGGAACTGGAGAAGATGGGCGCCGACATCATATCGGTCAAGGATATGGCGGGACTCATCCACCCCAAGACGGCGGGAGAACTGACCCGCGGCCTTAAAAATGCGGTCTCGGTGCCGATAGATCTGCACACCCACTGCACCCCCGGCTACGGCCTCGGCTCGGTGCTCATGGCGATGGTGGGCGGCGCCGATATCGTCGACACCGTCATCATGCCGTTCGCCGGCGGCCCGGCGGCCCCCGCCTTCGAACTGGTCCAGATCTTCGCAGACAAACTGGGGATCGACACCGGCGTCGATCTTACCGCGATAGCGCCGATGCAGGCGGAACTCATGGAGATACGCCGCGAGCTGTGTGGCTTCGACCAGTACAAGATGTTCCCGAAACTCATCAACCCGGCCGACTATAAACTGGAACCCGCTATCAACGCGCTATTCGACGCGGCGATAGCGGCGGCGAAAAAAGAGGATATCCCCGAGGTACTGCGGACCACGCAGGCGATAGAACGGCACTACAACTTTCCTGAACCGGACGAACTGGTCCGCGTCGCGCAGGTCCCCGGCGGCATGTACACCAATATGCTTTCGCAACTCCAGCAGGCGAACCTCGGCCATCTGCTGAAAGATGTGCTCGCAAGCATCCCGCAGGTGCGGCTCGACGCCGGCTTGCCGCCGCTGGTCACCCCGACCAGCCAGATCGTCGGCATTCAGGCGGTCAACTGCATCGTCGACCGCAACGCCGGCAAGCCGTTCTATTCGAACAAGTCGGTGCAGTTCGTCAATCTCGTTAAAGGGGTGTACGGCCATACGCCCTTCCCGGTCGATCCGGAGTTCCGCCTCAAGATCGCGGGAACCCGCGTTGAAACCCCCTACGATACCACGACCCACAAGAAAGAGGATAATCCGGCATTGCCCGACTGCGGCGGAATGAAACTGGCCAAGGAGGAGAAAGAGGAATTGCTCCTTGAACTCTTTCCGCAGGTGGCGCGCAACTATCTGAAAAAGGTTCGCGAGAGCGAATGGGCCGGGCTATACCGGCAACAGTGCGAGGAGGAGCAGCAACGGGTCGACGCAGGCAATGCGCCGATCTTCGAAGGCTTGCGGGGGAACCTCTTCGCCGGGGAATAAAAGGGAAACGGGGGACAGGTCATGTGGGACAAGATCACGCCGTACATCAACACCGGCAAGAAGCTGAAGATAAAAGGCGACAAATTGATCGCCATTCTTCTGCAGAACCGTTTCCGCGGAACGCTCTATGTCCATGCCGGTCCGATGAACGATGAGATCGTGTTCGAAGACGAGAAGGCCTTTTCGCCCAAATCGCCCTCCTATTTCGCCTTTTCGTTGCAGAATTCGCTGTTCTCGCTTTCCACCAACTCTGCGCCTAAAGGTCCCGGTATCGACGCCTACGAATTCCTCTTCGAGGTGGTCAAGGCCTATCCCGAGGACATGCTCAAACATCTGCTCGATCAGTACAAGACCGAGAACGTCACCATGAAGCCCGAGGTCTCCCGTTTCTCCTTCATCAAGGAACATCTGGAAAAATATGCCGGCAAGTCCTCCTTTCCCGCGCTGACGCTGTACATCGAACAGGTGCACATTCTCTACTTTCTGCTCCTGACCGAGAGCGCCGCGATCCTCCGGGCCAGCGACATAGAGAAACAGCGCGCCGCCGAAGAGGCGCAGCGCCGCGCCGAAGAGGCCAAAGAGCAGTCCGATCGCAACGCCATAGCCAACGTACAGGAATGGAACGATCTGGAGCTGTTCGTCCGGAAGATATTCAAATACGAGTCGATACAGCAATTGGTCGGCTGGGTCGACGGTATCGACATGGGCGAGGTCCACAAGAACTATCTCCGCTTCGTCCAGAAACTCCATCCCGACAAACTTCAGCACGCGCCCGACAGTCTCAAGGAAAAGGCGGGAGAACTGCTCGCCGTCATCAATGCCGTCTATCCGCTGATCAAGGAGGACGATTCGCGGATGAAACTGCTCGTTCTCACCAAAAAATACGGAAATATCCGCACCAAGGAACGGTTCGAGGAACTGCTCGAGGTCGACGAGATGGTCCTGCGGGCCGACCAGCTCTACAAAATGCAGGAATTCGGCAAGGCCTACAAATACTATGTCGAGATGTTCGGCCGCACCAAGGCGGTGTGGCTGCTCGAGAAGATGGTCTACGCCTACTATAACAACAAACGGCCCGAACAGGACGCCGCCAAGGGGATCAAGGACGACCGCCGCGTATCGCTCGAAGGCAAATACATGAAGATACGCGACTATGTCCAGCGTCTGCGCGACTACAAGACCAACCTGCCGCTGGAGATACTCTACATACTCGCCGATGTCTATGAAAAGGAGCGCAACATCGTCATGCTGCGCAAGACCCTGCAGGAGATACTGCTGATCTACCCGAGCGAGAACAAGGCCATGAGTTGGCTCAAGAAGGTCGATGAATTCCTACAGAACCGAAAAAAGCCTCAGTAGCGTCCTGTGCGCGCTGCTGCTGACCGCCGCGCTGCAGGGCGAGGTCAGGATATATTACTACTACGATCCCCTCAACGATTCTTTCACGTTCACCAATCAGTGTTCCGACCGGCGCGACTGCAAGCCGCTGTTCGAGGAAAAGGGAACGGTCATCCATAAAAAGAGTTTCGCCTACCGTCCGGGTATCGAGGGAAAATACGATCCGCTCATTGCGCGGGCCGCCGACAAGTACGGACTCGACTTCCATCTGGTCAAAAGCGTCATCAAGGCGGAGTCGCAGTTCGATCACGACGCCCGTTCATCCAAAGGGGCGCAGGGACTCATGCAGTTGATGCCCGACACGGCGAAGATACTCGGCGTCAAGAACGCCTACGATCCCGAACAGAACATTCTGGGCGGCGCACGCTACCTGCGCGACATGCTGAAGAGATTCAAAAGCGCCGAGAAGGCGCTCGCCGCCTACAACGCCGGACCGGCCGCCGTGGTCTATTACGAAGGGGTGCCGCCGTTCAAGGAGACGCAGGGCTATGTCGCCAAGATAAAGAGATATTACAACGAATATACCGGGAAGGATCTATGAAGTTCAGGAAGAAAAAGGCTCCCAAAAACGGCGGACAACGGCCGAAGATATTCTCGAAGATCCGCGACTTCAAGAAGGATGTGCTCACCATCCCCAACCTGCTCACCGCGATACGGATCGGCGCGGTGCCGCTCATCCTGTGGCTCCTCTACCTCGACTCGACCTCGGCGCGCATCTGGGCGGCGGTCGCCTACTCACTGGCGAGCATCACCGACTTCTTCGACGGCTGGATCGCCCGGAAATACGGACTGGTCACCGTAACCGGCAAACTGCTCGATCCGCTCGCCGACAAGTTCATCGTCCTGCTGACGCTGGTGATGCTCCTCGACAAGGCGGAGGTCGCCCTGCTGCCGGTCCTGCTCATCCTCGCCCGCGAATTCTACATCTTCGGCATCCGCGGACTCGCCATCGAGAACGGGCTGGTGATATCGGCGGGACAGGGGGGCAAATGGAAAACGACCTTTCAGATGTTCGCGATACCCCTGCTCATCCTCGACCGGCGCGTTTTCATCGAGTTCTTCAACCGCGATTGGGACCTGCCCTACTGGGGCAATATCCTGCTATGGATCAGTGTCTTTTTCGCCCTGCAGTCGGCGTGGGTCTACACACTCACCCTGAAACGACGCCTGTTTGAAAGCACCCATCATGATGAACCGTGAGTTACTGCCGGGCCTCTTCCTTGAATTGACGGCCCGCGACGGACTGCTCACCGCGGCCCGACTCACCGCGACGCCCGATGACCGCGGCGTGACCCCGCCGCTCGACCGCGCCGTCGGCCGTTTTATTCAACGGTGGCGCCGCGGCATCCATGAACCGCTCGGCGACGCTCTTTTCCTGTTCCCCGCGACGCTCGCGAAATGGGCTCCGCTCCTCCTGCGTCTGAAAAATGAAGTAGCCCCCAGAACGACCGTCACCTACGGCGAACTCGGCGCACCGCTGGGCATCCATCCGCGCACCGTCGGGATGACGATGGCCCGCAACCCCTTCCCGCTCCTCATCCCCTGCCACCGCGTGCTGGGCGCCGACGGCCGGCTGACCGGCTTTTCGGCCGAAGGGGGGATCGACACGAAACGCCGCCTGCTTTCCTTTGAACAGAAGCAGCGATGAACGCACCGGCGACACTCTCCCGCGAAGAGATACTCGCGGGGCGGACCCTGCCGCTCATGCTGCGGCTGGGCTGGCCGGTGATGCTCTCGTCGCTGCTCGACACGATGTATCAACTGACCGACACCTTCTGGCTCGGCCGCCTTTCCGGGACCGATAGCGGCACCGCCGTCGCCTCTCTGCAGGTCGCCTTTCCGTTCCTCTGGTTCCTGGTCGCCTTCTTCGCCGATTTCTCGGTCGCCGGGACCGCGCTCGTCTCCCAGCACACCGGCGCCGGCGACCGGAAGACCGCCAACGAGGCGGCGGGACAGGTGCTCTCCGTGGTCATCATCGGCGGCACCCTCGCGGCGCTCGCCGGGATGTTCCTGTTCCCCTTCGTCATGCCGCTTATCACCAACGATCCCGCGATACGCGACACGGCGCACCAGTATCTCCTCTACTATCTGCCGGGGCTTCCCTTCGTCTTCATCACCGCCGTCTTCCGCGTCCTGATGGCGGCCGCAGGGAACACCTTCGTGCCGCTGCTGGTGGTATTCAGCGGGAATATCATCAACATGATCCTCGACCCGCTCTTCATCCTCGGCCTCGGACCACTGCCGGCCATGGGAGTGAAGGGTGCGGCCGTCGCCACCGTCATATCGGCCGTGATCGCGGGGCTCATCGCCCTGTATCTCCTCATGAACGGCCGCAACGCGATACACCTGACCCCGGGAGACCTCATCCCCCGGATGGCGTGGATACGGCGCATACTCAAGATAGGGCTTCCGGCGGCCGTCGGCGATTCGGCCGAGGCGCTCGGCTTCGTGGTGCTCATGGCGCTCATCGGCCGGGTCGAATCGGCGCGCGACGCGCTCGGCGGCTACGGCATCGGCAACCGGCTCACCAGCCTCATCGCCATCGCCATCGTGGGGCTCGGACAGGGACTCAGCACCATCATCGGCCACAACCTCGGCGCGGAACGGTTCGACAACGCCCGACGGGCCGCGGGCCGCGGGATCGCCATCCTTTTCGGAGTGCTCGCCGTTGAAACGACGCTCATCATACTGTGCCGGGAACCGCTCGTGCGCCTTTTCATCCCCAACGATCCGGGGGTCATGGCCGAATCGGCCCGGTTCCTCCTCTACTTCGGCGCCTCCGTGCCTCTTTTCGGGCTCATCCGCGGCATCACCGCCGCCTTCAACGCCGCGGGACGCAACGGCCCGGTGCTCGTGATCGGTCTTCTGCGTCTCTGGATACTGCGGCTGCCGCTCGCGTGGCTCTTCGCTTTCGGTCTGGGCTACGGGACGCCGGGTCTCTGGTTCGGCATGGCGCTTTCCAACCTCGGCGCGGCGATAGCGGCGGTGCTGTTCTTCCTGCGTTTTGACTGGAAAAGGAATCTCGTTGAAACGACCACGGCGCCCGAGCAGGCGCCGGAATAGACGATCAGCCGTTATTCTCCGGCCACTGGAGGAAGATGCAGTCGCGGTCGGCGTCGCACTGCATCCCGGTGTTCCCGTCGCCCAGCGGTTTATTGGAACAGTCGGTCGCGCAGGTGGCGGGAGTCTCTATGCCTATCGTGCCGTAATAGCAGTAATCGTAACCGTTGGTGCCGCAGTAGGAACTCGTCACCACGGCATTGCAGTAATCCTGTCCGACGACCGCGCGGCATTCCCAGTACCCGGTGCCGCCCGCCTGCCACAGATAGAACGCACAGTCTATCTCGTCGCTGCAGGCCTTGCCCTGCCCATCCTGCGTGACAAAAGAGAGGCAGTCGGCGGGACAACTGACCGGCGATTCGCCGGTGTTGGGAGAGCAGGTACCGTTGCCGCAACCGGCGTCGCCGTAGACCGGGGTGCAGGTGTTGCTCACGCAATCCCATCGGCCGGTCTGGGGCAGAACGACGCAATCGCCGTCGTTGACCCACTGACCGAGCGTGCATATCTGGTCCTGATCGCCCGCATCGTTATCGCCGCACGGTATGGTCTGCGTATCGTCGTTCAGACAGACATCGTCGTCGACGCAGGCGCCGTCGTTGACCCACTGCCCGCTCACGCAATCCTGTGCCTGTTGCCCCGCCCCGTTGATGCCGCAGGCGATATCCTGTGTATCGCCGTTGAGGCAGACATCGTCGTCCACGCAGGTGCCCTGATCCTGCCACTCGCCCCCCAGACAGGTCTGCGACTGGAGTCCGTCGCCGTTGATCCCGCACGCTATCTGCCGCGAATCGCCGAAGGAGCAGGAGGCATTGTCGACATCGGGTATCACGACCACATCGTCGGCGACGATCGTACCGTCGTCGGGTTCAACGGTGCCGTCATCGGTCACCACCACTTCGCCATCGTCGGGTTCAACGGTGCCGTCATCGGGCTCCACCGGATCGTCGGGGTCCACCGGATCGTCGATAAGCAGGGTGTCGCTATCGCCGGCGACGAAAACATCGGTGTCGCCGGTCGCGTTATTGTCGTAGGGGAAAATACGCCGCGTGCCGTCCTCGCAGGAAAGCACGATCGCCGCAAGAGCAATGACCAATACCAGATAGCGCTGCATGGATGCCTCCTTTTCTTTTTCAGTCGCAGAGGCATTTTACCTTTTCTCCTTTTTTTTTCAAGCACTATTTTGTATTTATTTGTCATTCCGGGGTCTATTTGCTATCATCGCGCCGGAAGGAGGGAGCAACACCATGTCCACCCGTCGGAAAAAGAGTTCCAACAGCGATTTCAGAACGCTTGCCACCGATATCCTGCGCCGCGCCGATCAGGGAGCGCTTATCGGCGATTACCTGCGCGAGGTATTGAGTAGCATCATCGAATGCGCCGCCTGCCCGCAGGTCCGCATGACCATAGCCGATCTGACCCGTTTCTATCGTTTCACCCGGACCGCAGCGATATCGGGCAATTTTCATTTCGCCCCCATCCCCGGCTTCGGCGATGACACCCTGACCCCGCCCGCCGACGGCGTAAGCGATATCGAACTACTCGAACGGCTCGTTTATTTCGGCCGCACCGCCGACCCCGACGGCCTGTTCATCGGCGATCCGGCCGGGACGGCCACCGTCACGATGCGTACCGGCGCCGGGAAAAAGCATACTCTGCGGCTCCCCGGCGGCATCGGCTCGCTCCTCATTCTGCCCATACGCTATGAGCAGGAGACGCTCGGCGTCCTTTCCCTTATCGCCGACAACGCCGGCTTCTTCGACAATGACGACGCCGATTTCTACCGCAACATCGCCGCCGTCATCGGCATCGCCCGAACCCACCGTCAGGCGAAATTCCATCTCCGCGAACGGATAAAGGAACTCACCTGCATCTACCGCATCACCAAACTCGGTTCCGACACCGACCGGTCGCTCGACCCCCTCCTGCGCGAGGCGGTCGACATCATCACCCCCGCCTTCCTCTTCCCCGAAGCCGCCTCCTGCCGCATCATGCTGGACCGCCGCACCTACACCTCCCTCCGTTACAACACGGCGAAACACACCCTGACGGTCGAACTCCGGATCGACGGCAGACCGCGCGGACTGATCGAAGTAAGTTATCCGACCGATCTGCCGACGCTCGACAAGGGACCATTCCTAAAAGAGGAGGCCTCTCTGCTGGAGGCGGTGGCCAAGGAACTTGCGGTCATCATCCAGCGCAGGGAGGCGCAGGAGGAGAAGAGCGCACTGCAGAACCAACTGCTGCACGCCGACCGGCTGGTCACCGTCGGTCAACTCTCCGCCGGCATGGCCCATGAGATCAACGAACCGCTCGGCGCCATCCTCGGGTTCGCGCAACTCATTCAGAAAACGCCCGATCTTTCCGGACAGGTCGTGAGCGATCTCGACAAGATCGTCAAGTCGGCCATCCACGCCCGCGACATCATCCGGAAACTGATGCTCTTCAGCCGCCAGATGCCGCCGCAGAAACGGCCGACCGATCTCAACGAGCAGGTGACCGCCTGCCTCGGCCTGCTTGAGCCGCGCATCCGCAAGGGGGGCGTCCGCCTCGTGACCGAACTCGACCCCGCCATACCCCCGATCGTCGCCGATCCCGCCCAGATACACCAGATACTCGTGAACCTCGTGGTGAACGCCGTGCAGGCCATGACCCCGGGCGGCACGCTGACCATCCGCACGCGGCACGACCGGGAACAGGTAGCGCTCATCGTCGAAGACACCGGCTGCGGCATGACCCCCGAAACGAAGGACAAGATCTTCGTCCCCTTCTTCACCACCAAGGAGATCGGCGAAGGAACGGGACTCGGCCTGCCGGTCGTGCTCGGCATCGTGACGGCTCACGGCGGCCGCATCGAGGTGGAAAGCGTTCCGGGAAGGGGAAGCCGTTTCATCGTCAGCCTGCCGCTATCGGCAGAAGAAAAAGGAGCAGAGCATGCATGACACCGCAGAACGGGGACTTGTCCTCGTAGTGGACGACGCGCCCGACACGCTGGAACTCATCCGGCGCAACCTTGAACTGGCCCGCTACGCCGTCCTGACCGCCTCGAGCGTGAACGAGGCGAAAGGCCTGCTCGAACGGCAGAAGTTCGATCTCTGCATCACCGACTACCACATGCCCTTCGCCAGCGGCATCGACCTCATCCGCCTCGTGCGGAAACAGCACCCCGACACCGCGATCATCATGATCACCGGCTACGCCTCGGTCGAAGGGGCGGTCGAGGCGATCAAGGCGGGGGCCGAGGAATATCTCTCGAAACCGTTCACCGACGACGAACTGCTCACGATGGTCGACCGTATCTTCGAAAAACGCCGCGAACGAGGCGACGCAACGGCATCATGAGAACTTTTCTCGCCCTTCTGCTGACGCTCCTCCTGTTCGTTTCGCTCGGTGCGGCGCCGAAAAAGAAGAAGAAGGAGGAAAAGCCGCGGCCCGCCTGCCTCAACTGTCACACCAATCCCAACGCGGTTTATGTGGACGGCTACACGCGGCCCGACGGCACCTATGTGAAGCCCTACTACCGCTCGAAGAACGACCGCGACCCGAACAACAACTGGTCGCGCGACGGCAACCGGAATCCCAAGACCGGCAAACCGGGCACCAAGAAACCGAAGAAGGCGAAGCCATAATTTCTCTCAAAGATATCGAGATGATCGACAGGCGCTACAGTTCCTCGTCGCCCGTCATTTTCCGGTAGATGGTGCGCTCCGAGATGTCGAGCAGCTGGGCCGTCTTCGCCTTGTTGCCGCCGGTGAAACGGAGCGTCGCCTGTATGACCTCTTTCTCTATCTCTTTCATGTTCCGCTCACCCAGCCGGAACGAATAGATCGTCTGCGCCGCCGCCCCGTCGATGCCGGGGACCGGTTCTTCGGGCTCGGGCCGCTCGCCCGCCGTCAGCACCCAGCGCGCCACGGCGTGTTCCAGTTCGCGGATATTGCCGGGCCAGTCGCGTTCGATGAAACGCGCCAGCGTCGCCTCGTCGGGTTGGCGCGACGGTTTTTTGTACTGCGCCGAGAAACGGTCGACGAAGAATTTCACCAGCGGCGGTATGTCCTCGCGCCGTTCCCGCAGTGACGGAACGCGGAGGGTGAAGCGCGAGATGCGATAGTAGAGATCCTGACGGAAGCGCTCCTTCACGATCTCCTTCTCGAGGTCCTTGTTGGTGGCGGCGATGACCCGCACATCGCTGCGGACCGGCGTCGAGGCGCCGACCGGCAGATATTCCCGTTCCTGCATGAAGCGCAGGAGTTTCGGCTGAAGCGCGAGCGGCATCTCGCCGATCTCGTCGATGAACAGCGTCCCCCCCTCGGCCGCCCCGACATAGCCGGGCGAATTGCGATCGGCCCCGGTGAAGGCCCCTTTCTTGAAACCGAAGAGTTCCGATTCGATGAGGTTCGGATGGACCGCCGCCGCGTTGAAGGCGACGAAGGGACGCCGGGCGCGCGGGCTTTCATTAAGTATATAGCGGGCGATGAGTTCCTTGCCGGTCCCCGATTCGCCGGTGATGAGCGCGGTGTCGTCGGTGCGCGCCACCTCGGCCGCCGACTCCATGAGCCGCCGCATCTTCTCCGACACATGGACGATGCGGTACCGGTCCTCCTGCAACGATTCGATCTCGCGCCGGAGCCGTTTATTCTCTTCGCGCAGGCTGAGCGTCTCGGCCGCCTTCTCTATCTGCTGGAGAAGCACCTTGTAGTTGACCGGCTTGGTCAGGAAGTTGAACGCCCCCTTCTGCATCGCCTTGACCGCCGTCTCGACGTTGCCGTAGGCGGTGATCACGATGACCGGGATGTCGGCGTCGAGTTCGTGGACCGCCTCCATCAGGTCGATACCGTCGAACCCGCCCGGCATCAGGAGATCGGTGAGGACCAGCGACAGCGACTCGATCTCGCGCTTGAGTATCCCCATCGCCTCGATGCCCGACTGCGCGGTGAGAATGTCGTAGCCCTGCTTCTCGAGTATCTGGCGCATCGTGCCCAGAAGCGCCGCCTCGTCGTCGATAAGGAGTATGCGATGTTTCATAACCTCTCCATTTCCCTCCGAAAACAATTCATTGTACCGATTCGGCGCATGAGCGCAAGGTATTTCTTGAAAAAAGCGTACAGGCACGGTATAATCGCCGCGTTAGTGTTTTCGCGGCCTTATTACACGGGGGTGCCGATGCGAAAGGCTCTCGTAAGCGTTTTATTCCCGCTCTTCCTGCTCCTGTCGGGGTGCGGTGCCGACGCCGAAAAAACCTACCTGCTGACGCTCGATTTCACCTTCGACGCGCAGGAGGCGACCGACTGCACCAGTTACCTCGCCGACAAGTTCGCGGTGACCGTCTATGACGATGCGTTCGATGTGCGCACCGTGAAGAGTTTCCCCTGCGCCAAGGAGCCGTCGCCCGCCGCCGTCGATCTGCCGGCCGGCACCTACTACCTCACGGTCGCTCTGCAGGACGCCAACGGCAACATCAAGAGTTGGGGCTCGGCGCAGACCCTGCTCGCCAAGGACGGAACGCTCGCGGTCGCCATGCGGCAGTACCGCGGCGGCATCACGCTCCAGTGGGGACAAACCCTATGCGACGACCTCGGCATCGGCCTGTTCACGGTGACCGCGACGCGCGACGGCGATCCGGTCAGCGCGGTGGTCTGGGGCGCCGAAAAAGAGGTGACCGATCTCGCCATCCTCTGCAATGCCAAGAAGTTCGCGATACAGAACATCGAGGCGGGTTCCTACACCCTTTCGGTGCAGGGCTTCCGTTCGGCCGATTCCGACCGGCCCCGCGCCGGGTCCGACATTCCCCCGTTCATCGTGACCGCGGGACAGGACTCGGCGGTGCCGCTGGGCGAACATCTCACCCTCACGGTCTCCGACCTCGCGGTCTTGTGGGAGTTCGACAGCAAGAGCATCGCCTCCTGCGCCGACGCCGGCGTTGCGGAAGTGCGCGCCACCGCCGTCCCGACGGCGGGCGAGGCCTTCACGCAGACGGCCGCATGCGACCTTGCGGGGAAACGGACCTTCTATTTCTACGACCTCCCGGCGGAGGATTACACCGTGACGGTCGACGGTCTCGACGCCGGCGGAGAGGCGACCTACACCGGACATAAAGTGCTGACCATCGAACCGGGCAAGGTGGGGAAGAACGGCTATACGGTCGACATCTTCATAAAACAAGAATAGTATCGGGGGAATTCATGCTGACCAAGAAACAGACCGAACATTTTCGCAAGAAACTGACGGCCGAACTGCGCGAGATCGAGGAACGGAACAAGGAAAAGGTCGAAGAACTCGAAAGCGAGACCAACGACCCCTCCGAAAAATTCCACGGCGACGAGGCCGATCAGGCCAACTTCCTCGAGGAGCGCTCGCGCCTCCTGCGCCTGCGCGACCGCGACCGCAAACTCATCAACAAACTGCACGAGATGCTCGCCAAGATCGACAACGGCACCTACGGCGTCTGCGCGGCCTGCGGCATGGACATCGGCGTCGACCGGCTCGAGATGCGCCCGGTGGCGAACCTCTGCATCGAGTGCAAGAAGGAACAGGAAGAACGCGAAGAGCGCGACAAGGCGCTCAAACGGAGATAATCCCGATGCTTTCCCACGCCATCATTCCGGCCGCGGGTCTCGCCACCCGATTCCTGCCCGCATCCAAAGCGATACCCAAGGAAGCCTTCCCGCTCTACGACCGCCCCGTCATACAGCATATCGCCGAAGAGGCGGCGCAGGCGGGCATCCATAACATCGTGCTGGTCACCTCCGAAGGCAAGGAGGCCATCACCGATCATTTCGACCGCATCAACCCCAAGTTCCTGCAAGGCAAACTGCCCGAAGAGATCATGCGGGAACTCGAACGGCTCGAAGAGCTCGCCGAGGTCATCGCGGTCCGCCAGAAAAGTCAGAAAGGGCTCGGTCACGCCGTCCTGCGCGGTATGACCGCCGTTCCGACCGACCCCTTCGCGGTGATGCTCCCCGACATGTTCCTCGTATCGCGCGATCCCGACAACGTGATGGTGCGGATGAAACGGCTCTATGAGCAGCACGACCGCCCCGTGATAGCGCTGATGCGGGTCCCCGACGACGACCGCAAACGCTACGGCATGGCCGAAGGGGAGGAGCGTGACGGCTTTTTCGAGATACGGCGGCTGGTCGAAAAACCGGGCATCGCGGGGACCGCATCGAACCTCGCCATCGTCGGTCGCTACCTGCTCCCCAGCGCCATCGGGCCGATACTGGAAAAAACGATCCCCGGCGCGAAGGGGGAGATACAGCTCACCGACGCGCTCAATACGCTGTGCAGCAAACAGCCGATGCTCGGACTGGTCCTGCGCGACGACGATCTGGTGTTCGACGCGGGCGACAAGGACGGCTACGCCTACGCCAACGCCTATCTCGCCGCAAAGCGGGTCCCCGGGTTCATTGAAACACTGCGCCGCATGACCTCATAGGAACACCATGTACAATCATCTTCTATCGCTCCTGTTGCTTCTCGGCTTCTTCCTCACTCCCCAGCAGATGGCCCAGCAGCTGCTCAAAAAAACGGTGATCGATCTGCCGCGCATCGAAGTGAAGGGGACCCTCGAAGGAACGCCCGCCACCCCCCTCACCATTGTCTACGACCGCCAGAAGGACGAAGCGACGCTGACGGCGGGAACGACCGCGACCGTGTTCGCCGCCGAAAAGATGCCGCCGTGGCTGCGCCTCTTTTTCTGGAAGAACACCGACCTCAAAGGGACCGAACAGGCCGACCTCTTCGTCGCCTATCTGGGCAAACTCGGCATAGACACCGAAAAGAAACTGCTTGCCACCACCGGCCCCGAAGGAGAACTCCTCTACCTGTTCGGCCGCGACGCGGCGACCTCCGACGCGCCCCATCTGGCGCTCTACCGCACCAACATGCTTCCCTTCCGCCTTTCGGCCGGCGGCGTCGAGGCGATCTTCAGCGACTACCATAAAAGCGTCCTGCCGCTCGCCTTTCCGGGGCGGATCGAACTACGGGAGAACGGCACCGTTATCACCTATTCCTTCGTGAGAGATGAATATCGCTAAGGGCATCGCCATCACCCTGTGCGCGGCGCTGCTTTTGTGCGCCTGCAAGGGCTCCTCGGATGAAACGAGGCTCAAACGGCGCGAGATCATTTACCACTTCAGCGATATGAAAGAGGACTGCGTGGCGCTCTTCGGCGAGGGGGCTATCCGCAACATCACTCCGGCGCAGGCGCTTGCCGATCTCGGGGAAAATCTCGCCGATCTTCGCTATATCGGCATCGAGAACGGCCACATGCATATCGATCTGCCGTGGCCCTACGACGACATCGACGTTCCCGTCAACATGGAAAAGAACGCCGACGCGCTCCACATCAAGGGCATCTACGGCAAGATATCCCTTTCGTTCACCGCCTACGCATTCGACGAAAATAGCGCGGTCCTGCGGCTCGACGGCAAATTCTGTCACGCCATGCCCGACCTGCTTAAGGAGAATGTGCTGGCAAACTGCATCAAGAATGTCGTGAAAAAGATCAGGAACGTCCGTGACTGATCGTTTCGCCCTTCTGGTGATACCGCGCCCCGGCATCGACGAACTCTACTACCGTCTCGACGAAGGAATGGCCGCCGGGCCGGGAGACATCGTCGAGATAGAACTGAAGAAAGAACTCATCTGGGCCTTTGTGCGCGAAACGACCGGCGCCCTCCCCGACGCGCTGCGCGACCTCCCCTGCAAATCGGTCCGCCGCGTCATATCGGATACCCCGCTGTTCCGGGACCGGCGCGAGACCGCGTTCCTCGAATGGCTCGCCGGGTACTACCTCTTTCCCTTCCCGAAACTCATCAAACAGATCTTCGCCCCCTTCATCTCGGCGGCGAACAATCTGCCGCGCCGCACCGAACGCGCCGAGGCGCCGCTCCGTCCCCATGAACCGGCGACCCTCACCGCCGATCAGGCGGCGGTCGCCGGACGGATAGGCGACCGCTGGCGACGCGGCGACACGCGGCCGACGCTCCTGTACGGCGTTACCGGCAGCGGCAAGAGCGAGCTCTACGCGGCGCTCTGCCGCGAACAGTTCGCCGCCGGGAAACAGGTGCTTTACCTCGTCCCCGAGGTGAGTCTTACCGCCGGGACCCTGCGCCATCTCGAGACGCGGCTCGGCGAGAAGGTGCTCCTGCTCCACAGTTACCTCACGCCGAAAAAACGTTTCGCCGCCTTCTCGCAGGCGCTCCGCGGCGAGGCGAAGATCATCGTCGGCACCCGCTCGGCGCTTCTCTATCCGCTCACCGGACTGGGGCTCATCATCGTCGACGAGGAACACGATCCGAGTTACAAGAACATAGAACCGCCCTACTATCACGCCCGCGACGCCGCAGTGATGAAGGGGCACCTGCTCGACCTGCCGGTCCTGCTGGGAAGCGCAACACCCTCCTCCGAATCGTGGCACAACGCCCGCAGCGGCAAATATCACCTCGAACGGCTGACGCGCCGCGCCAATGACCGGCCGCCCCCGCCGGTGCGGCTATTCCCCTATCACGGCGACACCTACCTCCCCTCGGAACTGGTCGACGCGGTCCGCGACGGCGTCGCACGGAAGGAGCAGACGCTCTTCTTCATCAACCGCCGCGGTTTTTCGACCATCGCCCTCTGCCGCGCCTGTGAAGAGATCCAGAAATGCCCCCGCTGTCAGGTCGCCCTCGTCTATCATAAACGGAAGAACGCACTGCTGTGCCACCACTGCAACTTCTCCCGGCCGGTCGCCCCCTGCGCCGCCTGCGGAGAAGAGGACCTCTCTCTGGAGGGAGCCGGTATCGAACGACTCGCCGCTACCCTGCGCGAACTCTTCCCCGCCGCTTCGGTCGTCTCCATCGACCGCGACAGTCTTCCCAACGAAACGGCCCTCTCGAAGGAACTGGCGGCCATAGAGACCGGCGGCCACGATCTCATCGCCGGCACCGTCATGATCAGCAAAGGACACAACTTCCCGGCTTTGCGCCGCGTGGTGGTCAAACACGCCGATTTTCTCCTTTCGCTGTCGGACTACCGCGCCGCCGAGCGCTGTTTCCAAGTGGTCACGCAGGTGGCCGGACGCGCCGGACGGTTCGATCTCCCCGGCGAAGTATGGGCCGAAGCGCTCAAGCGCGACCATTACATCTGGAATTATCTGCCCTCGTACGATTTCGAGGGTTTCATGACCGAAGAACTTGAGTGGCGCGAACAACTCGCATTGCCCCCCTTCTCGCGGCTCGCCGTGATCAAGATCGTCGCGCCCACCGAGGAAAAAGCGGACGCTACGGCGCGGGCGATCTATGACGACCTGCGTCGGAAATTCGCGGGAAAAAAGGTGCGCCTGCTGCCGCCGGTCGCCCCGCCGCTCCAACGCATCCACAACAAATACCGCCGCCATATCGTCCTGTCGGCGCCGAGTCTGCGGTCCGTTTCTCCGCTTCTCGCCGACCTCATCGCGCTCCACGGGAAACGGCGCGGCATCATCGTCACCTGCGATATCGACGCGCTGTCGACGGTACAGGTCTGACGCTTTTTTAATTCTTACGAGAAAACGAGCAGATCGGGCTTGAAGACAAGGATAAGTCCGAGCGCCAGCATCAGGGCCCCCGAGACGAGTTTGAGCACCTTCGCGTGCTTCTCCTGGAACCGGTATTTACCCATCGTCGCCACGAACAGGAACACGATGACGGCGAGCGGAATGACATAGTAGACATTGTAGAGCGCCATGTAGAGATACTTCGGCAGGGTGCCGATATCCTGTATCGAAAGGACCCGCGTGTAGATGGCGGGGAGCCCTATCGTGCAGCCGAGTTCTATCAGATTGACGAAGAAGGCGAGCGCCACGGTGCCGGCAAAGGCAAGCCAGGTGTCGCCCTGATTCATGATCCGGCGCATCTTCTCGAAGAGTTTCGGCTTGGCGCTCTCCGGGATCATGAGGCTCACCCCTTTTTTGAAGAAGAAGAACTCCTTCATGTTGATGAGACCCATGAGGACCGCGACCAATCCGAGCGTGATGGTCACATAGTCCTTGATGCCGAGGAACATGAAGATGTTGAGCCACGCCGTCATAAAGAGAAAATAGACGATCGCCGACGAGGCGACGAATACGCTTCCGATCATGATAAGTTTTTTCCGGCTCCCGGCGTTGACCAGCAAAGTCAGCAGGAACATGAGCACCCACATCGCGCAGGGATTGATGCCGTCCAGCAGGCCGATGACGAAGGTGAACGACGGCAGGCTCACCAGATGGGGATCTATCGTACCGAAAACGGGGATATGGATGAGTTTATCGGTACGGTCGCCGCAGGTCTGGGGACTGCTCAGATATTCGTCCAGCATCTGTTCGAGCATACGATCGTGGACCCCTTTCCGGAAACCTATCACCGATTTCGTACCAAGAATGAAGGTCGGAACGCCGCGGCTCTCTATATGGAGTTCCTCACATTTCTTCTTGAACAGTTCGCGGTTCTCTTCGCTTTTCGAGACCTCATACTCGTGAAAGGTTATCTGCGGGTAGCGCCCCTTGAGTTCCTGAATGAAGGGATGCGCCTCTTTGCAGTGGGGACAGGAGAGTGAATAGAAGAAGTAGAAATCATGGTCGTGGTCATGACCGCCGCCCGGCAGCTGCGCCGACAGGATGAACGGCGCCGTAATAAGGAGCGCCGCCAGAAGGAGAACTATTCGACCGCGCATGGCACCTCCGGAGAAGGGACTGCTGTAAAACAAACCGGCGGCCGATTATATTCCAAATCGACCGCCGGTCAAAATTATCGCGAAACTAAGAAAGAACGGAGAGAGCGGAACTTAGTAGCAGTAGCCCTGAATGCAGGGCTGGCCCGAACAGCAGGTATCGTTCTCGGAGCATACTTCGCCGGCCGGGATGCACTCCTTCGCGTTGAGAAGCATTAGCGCCGACCCGGTGTTGCAGGTGGTGGTGTTCTCGTAGCAGAGCAGGTCGCCGGTCTTGCATTCGAAGCACTTGGCGTTCGGATCGGTCGAATTGTAGGTCTGGCACTTGGTCTCGCCCACCTTGCAGGCGGCCGGGACGCACTGGGTGCCGCCCATGTACACTTCGCCCTGCTTGCAAATGCCGCAGGTGGCAAGAGCCGCGGTGGCCATGCACTTGAGGGCGGTGAAACCCTTGTCGGCGTAGCAGCAGCCGGCGGGGCAACTGGCCTCGCTGCAGGCTCCGCTCGAGGCGGTGGCGTTCACGCAGCGGCCGAGTTTGGTATTACAGGTGGTGCCGGCGAAATTGGCGCAGTCGGCGGCGCTGGCGCACCCGGCGGCGCACTTCGCGTTGACGCAGATGAGCGGGGTCCCGCATTCGGTGTCGGTCTTGCAGTTCTTGCCGATATTCGGGCTGTCGATGTCGGACACTTCGGTGTCGGTGACCGGATCGTCGGTGACCGGCTCATCGCTGTCGGTGACCGGCGTGTCGGTGACCGGCGTATCGGTGTCGGGCAACTGGTTATCGGGTTTCACCGTGTCGGTGTCTCCGATGACGGTGGTGTCGGTGGTGATGATGTTCGGATCCTCGGCGGAACAGGCGAGGACGAACAGGGCCATCAGGAACATCGCTGCGATGAACGCCGTTTTCTTCATTGTATGACCTCCATACTGTGAAATAACATCAAGCATGATGTAGCGCGACTATAGCACAAAAGCAACAGATTTCAACTATTTTTTTGGTGTTTTGAGATGAAGTGTTTGATTTTATTAGGCCTGCGGCATTTTTAAGCTCTTTTCTCACGCACGCACCCTCAAAATGCACACACAAAACGGTACAAACATACTTTAGACCGCACTCCCGGAAAAAAAGTTCCGGTAAAAAAAAGAGAGTTTTTTTCTTGACAAGAGCCGCCGGTACACGATAAGCACAGCGCGGAACTATTCTGTGGGATGGGTGGCCCCGGTGTATCGCGCTATCATGCCTCTTTTTTTCATTACCGTTCTTTTCTCGACCGAGTTCCGCAGCATCTTCCAGACCGACGGAAAAACATACTATGCCGTTGTTTTTTCTCTTAGTTTCTCGGAAGACCCGGAGGAAAAAAGAGTCGTCGTGCCCGAACTGCTACGTGAAAATTCCGTCTATCTTTCGATACAGGAAGCGATGTACATCAGGAACCGACTTGAGGAGATACTGGACGATGAAGAACCTGCGGAAGATGAACCCGACACCGCTGAAGAGACTTTTTCCGATCCTCCTGCTCCTGTTCCTCTGGGGGAATAGCGGCGCGGCCGAACTGGATCAGCTCGCCGGCTATCTGAAGGGAAAAAAGATAACGGTTGAAACACTTGAAAAGGACTACAGTTGTCATCCGCTCGACGATACGCTCGAACGGGGCCTGCGGCAGGTGCGCGACCTAGAACGGGCGGTCCGTGACGCACGCGACAACACCCGTATCGCGGGGCTCTTCCCCAAATTCTCGGCGTGGGCGAAGTACCGCGAGGACGACCGGCTCTATCTCTATCAACAGAATAACATCAGCGTCGGCAAGGACTATATCACCGTCGGCCCCGACGATAACAACACCACCATCGGCGATGTCAACGCCTTTGAGGTGGGCGGCAAGTTGGAGTTCGATCTCTCGCGGCTCCTCTACAATCCCGACCTCATCAAATTCAGCGATCAGGAGCAGAAACTGCACCACTTCCGGACCGAACTGGTCGAAAAGATGGTCTACGCTTATTATTATATAGCGGTGGTGAAGGCGCTGACGCTCAACGCCGTAGAGGTGCCGCCCGAGGTGATGCTACCGGCCGAGATCACGGCGAAGAAACTCGCCCAATGGTTCAAGGGACTTACCGAACTGAGGCTCGACCAATGCACCGCTCAGTAGCGCTCCTTCTGGCGACGCTTTGGTGCTGTGTTGCCTGCGAAAAGTTCTCTCTGCCCAAGGATGAGTATACCTACTTCGAGGTGGTCGCCACGCCCGAAGAACGGGGCTGGTATCCCGAAGAGACGCTCTCGTTCACCTTCAGCGCCGCGCTGGACGCCGGTAGTCTTGCGGATGCCGTGACGATAGCATACGAGGGCGACCCGGTGCACGCGACCGCCGTGACGGCCGACGGCGACAAACTGCTGGTAAGCGGACTCCTTGCCGACGCGACGCTCACCCTCACCATCGAGAGCGCCCTCAAATCGGCCGACCATCAGCCGCTGGTCGCCAAGAACGACGAAGGCTACGGCTCGGAACCGCAGGTATTCCTCTTCACCATCGGCCCCGCCTTCCCGGCGGTGGCGCAGGTGCTCCCCGGCGACACGCTCCGCTCCGAGAATATCGCGCTCAAATTCACCGGCCCGGTCGACAGCGCAAAAATGACCGTCACCCCCAAACCGGTCGAAACGGTCGCGCAGGACGACGGCCTGCTCCTTTCGTTCTCCAGTGCGCCGGCAAAACTCACCATCGCCGGACTTGCCTCACCGCTCCGTCCCGGCACCGTCCCCGACATCACCCTTTCCTTTAATAATACCGCTCCCGCGTCGGCCGAACCGACCGTGACCGAAACAATACTCGACTCCGCCGTCTCGTTCACCATCGAAGGCGACGGGCTCGTCGCGGCGGCGCTGGACGATGCGCTCGCGGTGTGCGACGGCGACTGCACCCTCACCCGCGACGGACTCGATGCGGGCGCCGACTACTCGTTCGATCTGGTGCTCTACCGCACCGACGGCATCACGACCGTCACGCGGAATGTCTCCACCCTGCCGCCCGCGCCGCACATCATGATCAGCGAGGTGATGCACACCCCGGCGGGCGAACCGGAGAAGAACTGGGAATTCGTCGAACTCTACAACTTCGGCACGCTCGATTTCGACCTCACCACCTGCACGCTGGACGACCGTGCCGACGGCGCCGGAGAGGATCCGCTCGTCCCGCTCGTCGAGGGCGATGTCATCCTGAAGCCGGGCGAATACGCGATCATTCTCGGTAGCGAAAGCACGCTCCACCTCACCATCGATACCGATCCGCATGTCTACTTCGTCGACGATACGACGCTTGCCGACGGCGGCCTCACCTCGACCGAATCGGTGCAGATAAACTGCATCGTGAACGAGGCGATATCGCGCGAAGCCTATTACGACGGTCTGTTCAAAGGGGCCGACCGCGGGCAGTCGGTCGTTATCGACACCCAAGGCCGCGTCTGCGCCTCGGCGGAGCAGGGCGGCACACCGGGCGCGGCGGAAACCTGCCCGGAGTAAATAAGAGGTAATATATTACCTTTTATCTTGCTATTTTATATTTAGCAGGTACTATATTAACTGTTATTGTTCGCATCAGGAACGGCGATGCTCAAGACCGAAGTAACACTCAGAACGCCATCGGACATAGCGCTTCATCTTGCCGAGAAATGTAAACGGCGAAGACTTTTTGAACGACTTTCCCGCAAAACGCTTGCCCGGCTTTCGGATGTCCCCGAAGAGACGATCAAGCGATTCGAACAAAGCGGGCGCATATCGCTCGAGTCACTTTTGAAGATCGCGTTCTCCCTGAACGCCCTTGTCCCCTTCGGTTCGCTTTTTGATCTGCCGGCGGCGCATAGCATGGCCGACCTTGAAAAGATGACCGAAAACCGCTTACCGCAACGCGGGAGACGCTGAACATGAGAAAACTGCTCGTGAGCTACGCGCTCGACCCCCAGACACTTATTCCGGTCGGCCATCTGGCCGAGTCGGAGGGACGGGTGTTCTTTGAGTACGATCCTTCGTTCATCGAACGGGGCGTCGAACTTTCGCCCTTCTTTCTGCCGCTCAAACCGGGACTCGTCGAACATACCGACCGGGGCTTCGGACCACTGTGGGGGGTATTCGACGATTCCCTTCCCGACGGCTGGGGGCTTTTGCTGATGGACCGCTATTTCCGGAAACGCGGACTCTCATTGCGGACCATTTCACCGCTCGACCGGCTCGCGTTCCTCGGTATGCGGACGATGGGAGCGCTCACCTATCACCCACCGGCGGAACGCGACGAAGAGACCCACCGGACGCTTGATCTGCAAGAACTCGCGGAACAGTCGCTGAAGATACTGAACGGCGAAGAATCGGTCGTTCTCTCTCAACTTCTCGCCGCCGGCGGCAGTCCCGGCGGAGCGCGGCCGAAGGTGCTCGTCGGCTATGACCCCCGAAAAAAAGCGTTGCTGTCGGGAGAAGCTCTTCTGCCGGAGGGGTATGAACACTGGCTGGTGAAATTCGGGGCGAAAGAGGACCCGGCCGATAGCGCGGCGATAGAATTTGCCTATGCGCTGATGGCGCGCACCGCCGGTATCGCGTTGCCCGAGACGCGACTCTTAAGCGGAGGCAGAACGGAACGCTATTTCGGTAGCAAGCGCTTCGATCGCGATGCGCGGAACCGCCGTTACCACATACATACTTTCGGGAATCTGGTCCACGCCGACTTCCGCATACCATCGGTCGATTACACCGAACTTCTGCGGGTCACCGCCCTCATGACGCGTGATCAGAGCGCCGTCCGTGAGATGTTCCGCCGGATGGTGTTCAATGTCTTGGCCCACAACCGCGATGACCATGTGAAAAATTTCTCGTTCATGCTCGACCTTGATCAACCCGGCTGGCGCGTGTCGCCCGCCTACGACCTCACTTTCGCCGAAGGACCGGGAGGCGAGCACAGCATGAGTGTCGACGGCAACGGAAAAGCTCCGGGGGTGCCGGACATTTTCCGGGTCGCCGAAAAAAGCGGCATCGGGAAGGCGGTCGCACGCCGTATCGTCGATGAGGTGGCGGCGGCGGTCGGGCAATGGGCGCGGTTCGCCGACGAGGCGGGCGTCTCCAAAGGTTCAATGAAGAACATCGCCAAGTACTTGCAGTAAACTTCTTGCCTTAGATATCGCCGGTGCTATAATCACGGCATCGTCCTTTTGTACTAGGAGACATGATGGAAGATCGATCCGAAGACAAACGCAATCGCGGTAAGACATTTTTATATCTGGTTCTCTGTGTCATTTTCTTTCTTGGTGTCTATTTTCTCTTTTTTACCGAAAAAGATAGAATCATCAGCGCAGTTAGGAGAGGCGATGTTCAGACGATCAAGGCAATGTTAGAAAGCGGGACTGACCCCAATACAATATATACGCCTTTTTTGGGAACGATTACGAAGAAACAGTATCTTGAAAAGAACTTCTCATTACTAATTTTGGCTATAAGGAACAATAATAACACTTACGAAACAACGAAAGTTCTGCTGGAACATGGAGCCTCCATAGCTAACACTAAATCCCCAGGTAGTTCCATTTTGTACTTTGCCTTTGCCAATCTCGATGTGGTCAAGTTGTTGGTGTCATACAATGCCGATCCTTTGATGAAAGATAGGCATGGTAACAATTTATTACATGTGATGCCATGGAATCTAGCTCAATTTCCGGAACAACTTAAGGTTGCGAAGTATTATATCGACGCAGGTGTCGATCCTTTTTCTAAAAACAATTCCGGGCAAGAAGCATTGGCCAGATTAAAAGAAATGCATGCGCAGGCACATCAAATGTTGCTGGATTATATAGCAAGCAAGAAAGGCACCGCAAAATGAATTGCTTTCATCCCCGGCGGTAGTGAACCGTCCAGCGGCCGCCGCGATGAAGTCACACCTTGCATGACGAAGCGCCCGCTTCAAAAAAAACTTGATTTTTGTCCTACCCTCAATACAGTCGAGCCCGCTACACGGGGTGTAGCTCAGCTGGCTAGAGTGCTTGCTTTGGGAGCAAGTGGCCGGAGGTTCAAGTCCTCTCACCCCGACCAGCTGTGCCCGTAGCTCAGTTGGATAGAGCAACTGACTTCTAATCAGTAGGCCAGAGGTTCGATTCCTCTCGGGCACGCCAGGTTGTTTTTTCACATTGCGAGTATGGTGGGTGTAGTTCAATGGTAGAGCACCGGATTGTGATTCCGGGCGTTGTGGGTTCGAGTCCCATTACCCACCCCATTTTTGGTGGGCCCTTAGCTCAGTTGGTAGAGCAACTGACTCTTAATCAGTGGGTCGAAGGTTCGAATCCTTCAGGGCCTACCATCCATATTTCAAGCGTACATTCCCCATCGATAGATACCGAACGGCAAAAATTCGGTCGTTGCGAGAGTGGCGGAATTGGCAGACGCACTGGACTTAGGATCCAGCGGGTAACACCTTGGGGGTTCGACTCCCCCCCCTCGCACCAACTTTTTCAATTGGTGGAATATGTTGCGCTCCGAACCGTTTTTAGTAGGATGTCTCGCGCGCATGTGTGGATAATGTAGACTATATCACGAGGAACTCATGGATCACAAGATCACTCACTTGAGCAGTGTGGAAAAAGAGCTCACCGTCACCTTCACCGTTGAAGAGGTCGCCGAACAACTGGGCACCGCCTTCAAGCGCCTCTCGGCCACGGCGCAGGTCAAGGGTTTCCGCCCCGGCAAGGTGCCGATGCAGGTCATCAAGCAGTTCTACGGCAAGAGCGTCAAGGAGGATGCCGAACAGTATTTCATCGGGACCGGCATACAGGAGACGATAACGAAGGAAAAACTGCGCCTCATCCGCTATCCGCTGGTGAGCCATAAGGACGAAGCGGCCGAAGGGAAAGCGTTCTCCTTCACCTTCCGCGTCGAGACCTTCCCCGATATCACGGTCGCGCCGAAGGAATACTCCATCGAGTTCGTCGCGGCCGAGTTCAAGCAGGAAATGCTTGATGAGGAGCTGAACGGCTTCCGCCGCCGCCACACCGCCTTCACGGCGGTCGAGAGGCCCGCCCAGAACGGCGACCGGGTCACGGTCAACTTCACCGGCACCATCGGCGGCGTCGCGGTTGACGGCGTGACGGGTACTGCCGTCCCGGTCATACTCGGCGAGAAGAACTTCCTCCCCGCCTTCGAGGAGGCGCTCATGGGCCGCAAAGCGGGCGAGAAACTGAACACCCCCATCCCCTTCCCCGAGAACTACCATTCGAAGGAACTGGCCGGCAAGACGGTCGACTTCGCGATAGAGATAACAACCGTTGAGGAGTCGAACACGCCCGAGCTGACCGACGAGTTCATGGCCGAAAAGGGCGACGGGGTCAAGACGGTGGCCGAGTTCACGCACAAGACGCGCGAACGGATCGAGAGTTACCTTGAGGATATCAACCGCGAGAATAAGCGCTACCTGCTGGTCGACCGCTATGTGCACGATCATGATTTCGAGGTGCCGCGCTCCTTCCTCGAGTCGGAGATCGCCGCCCGCGAGGCCGACCATCGCAAACAGCACCCCGAAGCCGAGATAACGCCCGAGGAAAAGGATAAACTGCGCGCCGACGCCACGTGGGTCGCCAAGCGCTTTATCCTCATCTCGCAACTCGCCAACGATCTCGCGATAGAGGTCACCGAAGAGAAACTCGACGCCGAACTGCAGAAAGAGGCGGCGCGCTACAATATCCCGCTCGAATACTACAAGCGCTATTTCAACGAGGATAAACTCGAAGAGAAGAAGCTCTCCCTCCGGGAACAGCTGGTCATCGACCGGCTGATGGAGAAGGCGGCGTTCATCAAGAAAGCGGCCGACGAGAAGAAATAGGGAGAACAGGGAGGATACCATGACCAAACGACCGCTCGCATCGCTCATACCGATCGTCGTCGAGAAGGAAGGACAGTCCGAACGGGCCTATGACATCTATTCGCGGCTCCTCAAGGACCGCATCATTTTCCTCGGCGGCGAGGTCTCCGACGATATGGCCGATCTCATCGTCGCCGAACTGCTGTTCCTCGAATCGCAGGACCCGGCGCAGGATATCCAACTCTACATCAACAGCCCGGGCGGCTCGGTCACCGCGGGTCTGGCCATCTACGACACGATGCAGTACGTCAAGCCCGATGTGGCGACCATCTGCATCGGACAGGCGGCCTCGATGGGTGCGCTGCTGCTCACGGCGGGCGCGCCGGGGAAACGGTTCTCGCTGCCCAACTCGCGCATCATGATCCACCAGCCGCTCGGCGGTTTCCGCGGTCAGGCGACCGACATCGAGATACACGCCAAGGAGATACTTTCGCTCAAAGAACGGCTCATCGATATCATGGCCAAGCACACCGGCGCCGAGAAGAAGAATCTGCGCAAGGATATGGAGCGCGACTACTTCCTGTCGGCCGACGAGGCGAAGAACTACGGCATCATCGACAGCGTGATCGTGAAGAAATGACCGAACGCGGCAAAAAAGAAGAGCGCGTCAAGTGCTCCTTCTGCGGTAAAACGCAGACCGAGATAGGCTCCGGCGGCAAGATCATCGCCGGGCCGGGCGTCTACATCTGCAGCGACTGCGTGGTGCTCTGCGGCGAGATCGTTCACGACACCGACGAACCGGCCTTCCCGGCCGCCGCCGGCGTGCCGATACCGTCGCAGATAAAGGGGGAACTCGACCGCTACGTCATCGGACAGGACTACGCGAAGAAAGTGCTGTCGGTGGCGGTCCACAATCACTACAAACGGGTGAACGCCGCCCCGGCCCAGAAGCCCGATGTCGAGATCCAGAAAAGCAACATCATGCTGGTGGGACCGACCGGCTGCGGCAAGACGCTGCTGGCCCGGACGCTCGCCCAGATGCTCAAGGTCCCCTTCGCCATCGCCGACGCAACGACGCTGACCGAGGCGGGCTATGTGGGCGAGGATGTCGAGAACATCCTGCTGATGCTCCTGCAGAACTGCGGGTTCGACCTCGAGCGGGCATCTAAAGGCATCGTCTACATCGACGAGATAGACAAGATAACGCGCAAGTCCGACAGCCCCTCGATCACCCGCGATGTCAGCGGCGAAGGGGTCCAGCAGGCGCTTCTCAAGATCATCGAGGGGACCGTCGCCAGCGTCCCGCCGACCGGCGGCCGCAAACACCCGCATCAGGAATACATCAAACTCGACACGAGCAATATCCTCTTCATTGCGGGCGGCGCCTTCGTGGGGCTCGACGATATCATCAGCCGCCGCATCGGCCAGACGCGCGTCGGCTTCGGCACCGACGCGAAGAAGAACGCCGCCGATCCGCGCAAACTGCTCGAACACATACAGCCCGAAGATCTGCTGAAATACGGCCTCATTCCCGAATTCATCGGCCGCTTCCCGGTAGTGGGCCACCTGCATGAACTCGACGAGACCGATCTCCTGCGCATCCTCACCGAACCGAAGAACGCGCTGATAAAACAGTACAAGGCGCTCTTCCGGATGGACGATATCGCCCTCACGGTCCGCGAGGACGCCCTGCAGGAGATCGTGAAACGCACCGTGTCGCTCAAGACCGGGGCGCGCGGCCTGCGCCGGACGCTCGAGAAGACGATGCTCGACATCATGTTCACCGCCCCCGAGGAGAAGGAGAGCGTCAAGGAGATCGTCATCACCCGGGGCGTGGTCGCCGCCGGCGAGGAACCGCTCCGGATACTGCGCAAGAACGCCAAGGCGAAAGAGGAGGGAGCGTGATGGCCCCCGACACGACCCGTTCGGTGCCGCTCCTGCCGCTGCGCGATGCGGTGGTCTTCCCGACCGCGAACGTCACCTTCAAGGTAGGCCGCGAATTCTCCAAGCGGGCCATTGAGCAGGCGCTGCGCGAGCCCGACAAACGACTGGCGGTGGTGTCCCAGAAGAACCCGGAGGTCGAAAATCCGGCGCCGGCCGATCTGCACGAGGTGGGGACGCTCTGTACCATCATTCAGGTCATCGAAGGACCGGGCGGCGTCTACCATGTTTTCCTCGAAGGGCTGTCGCGGGTCCGCATACTCGAGGCGAGCGCGGCCCAGATCTGCCTGCGGGCGGCGGTCGAGCAGTTCGCGACCGAACCGGGACGGAAGAAGGAGGTGGCGAAACTCCGCGCCATACTCGAATCGACCCTCATCGAACTGACCGACGGCCGCGAACAGCAGCCGCGCGACATGGTGCAGGAAACGCTCGCCGTCGAGGACGATGAACGGTTCCTCGATCAGGTGACGGCGCTGTTCGTCGGACAGAAACTCGAGGATCATCAGCGGCTGCTCGCGACCGCCGCGCTCGAGAAGCGCTACCAGCAGGTGATCGCCGCGCTCAAGATGGAACTCGAACTGCGGGCGATGGAGGAACGGATCGAGGACAATGTCCGCAAGAAGATGGAGAACACGCAGAAGGAATACTATCTCAACGAGCGCAAGACCGCGATAGAGAACGAACTGCGCGGCAAGGACGCACCGCAGGGAGGCGGACCGCGCGACAAGCAGTCGGACGACGACCTCCTGCGCCAGCGTATCAAGAATTTCGAGGCGCCGGAACACGTGCTGGAAAAACTGCGCGAGGAGTTCGACCGCTACCAACTGCTGCCGCCGATGAGTTCGGAATCGAGCGTCGTGCGGATGTACCTCGACACCCTCCTGACCCTGCCGTGGCGCCGGAAAAGCGACGCGGTCATCGACATCAGGCGGGCCGAGGCGGTGCTGGAGAACGACCATTTCGGGCTCGACGACATCAAGAAACGGATACTCGAATATCTCGCGGTGCTGAAACTTTCCGACACGCTCAAGGCGCCGATCATCTGTCTGGTCGGTCCCCCCGGCGTCGGCAAGACCTCCATCGCTGCATCCATCGCCCGCGCCACGGGACGGCAGTTCATCCGCACCTCGCTGGGCGGCGTCCGCGACGAGGCGGAGATACGGGGACACCGCCGCACCTACATCGGTTCGATGCCGGGACGGATCATCCAGTCGATCCGCAAGGCGAAGGTGCTTAATCCGCTGTTCCTGCTCGACGAACTCGACAAATTGGGCAACGACTACAAGGGCGATCCGGCCGCCGCGCTGCTCGAGGTGCTCGACCCGGAGCAGAACCACGCCTTCATGGATCACTATGTCGATCTCGAATTCGATCTCTCGCAGGTGCTGTTCGTAGCGACCGCCAACGACGAATCGGCCATCCCGCGCGCCCTGCACGACCGGCTCGAGATACTCCGCATCGAGGGCTACACCTACTTCGAGAAGAAACATATCGCCCGCAAGTTCCTGCTGGAGAAACAGAAGAAACTGAACGGCCTCTCCGATGTCGATATACGCCTGACCGAACCGGCGCTCGCGCGGCTCATCGACGCCCACACCTCCGAAGCGGGGGTACGCGAACTGGAGCGCAAACTGTCGGCCATCTGCCGCCGCATCGCGCTGGAACGCGTCAAGAAAGACAAGCCCGCCGCCGCCTGCCGCATCACCGAAAAGAACCTCGAGACCTATCTCGGTCCCGATATCTACAATCCCCGGAAAGAGGCGGGCCGGGGAGAGATCGGCGTGGTCAACGGGCTCGCCTGGACCCCCTACGGAGGCACGGTGCTCACCATCGAGGCGGTCCGGTACGAGGGAAAGGGAAATCACCGGATAACGGGGAGCCTCGGCGAGGTGATGAAGGAATCGGTCAGCATCGCGGCGAGTCTGGTGCGCGCGAACGGCGCCGCGCTCAAGATACCCGATGAACTCTGGGAAAAGACCGACCTGCACATCCATTTTCCCGAAGGGGCCGTACCCAAAGACGGTCCGTCCGCCGGACTCGCCATATCGCTCGCCATCGCGTCGGTGATGACCGGCATACCGGTCAAACAGGGGATCGCCATGACCGGCGAGGTGACCCTGCGCGGGAATGTCCTGCGCATCGGCGGCCTGCAGGCGAAACTCATGGCGGCGAAAAAGGCGGGCATCAAAACCGTCCACATACCGAAAGACAACGTCCCCGAACTGGCCAAGATACCGCAAGAGATAAAGAACGGCCTCCATATCCTTCCGGTGGAACAGGCCGAGACGCTCATACGCGAGAGCCTCGCCTCCGGCGACCGCGCGCCGCATACGCGGTTCGAGGAACGGACGGCGACCCCGCAGTGAAAAAAGAGGATAAAATACTTGACAGAGAGCGGGCGGGCGATATGATGCCCCGTACTTACGGCGTGTATCCACGGGTTCACTCGCATCCAGCAACCCGCACGGCATTACCATGAAACAACGCCCCTGATTGAGAGAGCGGAGTCGAGAAAGCGTTTCATCCGATGACAACGCAGTCACAAAATAACCAGGTTACCAAGGAGTAAAGAATGAATCTTCAGGAACTCAAGAATCTCAAGAACGAAACGGTGGTCCAGATGGCCGAGGACATCGGCATCGAGAGCGCCTCTTCCAAACGGTCGCAGGAACTCATTTTCGAGGTGCTGCAGAAACTCGCCGAACGCAACGAGGCGATAACCGCCGACGGCGTCCTGCAGATACTGCCCGACGGCTTCGGCTTCCTCCGTTCGCCGCGCTACAACTACCTTCCGGGTCCGGACGACATCTATGTGCCGCCGGCCATGATAAAGAAATACTACCTCCGCACCGGCATGACCATCGAAGGCGACATCCGCAGCCCCAAAGAGGGGGAGCGCTACTTCGCCCTGCAGAAGATCAACAGCATCTTCGACGAGACCGACCTCGATAAGATAAAGCATGTTCCGCTGTTCGACAACCTGACCCCCTTCTACCCCACCGAGAAGATACATCTCGAAACGCGGAAGAACTCGGTCATGTCGATGCGCATCATGGACCTGCTGGTCCCGATCGGCAAGGGCCAGCGCGGCCTCATCGTCGCGCCGCCCCGTACCGGCAAGACGGTCCTCCTGCAGGATATCGCCCACAGCGTCACCGCGAATCATCCCGAAGTGAAACTCATCGTGCTGCTCATCGACGAACGTCCCGAAGAGGTCACCGACATGATGCGTTCGGTCGCGGCCGAGGTCGTCTCCTCGACCTTCGACGAACCGGCCACCCGCCACGTGCAGGTCGCCGAGATGGTGCTCGAGAAGGCCAAGCGGATGATCGAGTTCAAGTACGACGTGGTCATTCTGCTCGATTCGATAACCCGTCTCGCCCGCGCTTACAACACCGTCGTACCGCCGTCGGGAAAGATCCTGTCGGGCGGTGTGGACGCCAACGCGCTCCACAAACCGAAACGGTTCTTCGGCGCGGCGCGCAACATCGAAGAGGGCGGCTCGCTGACCATCATCGCCACGGCGCTCGTGGACACCGGCTCGCGTATGGACGAGGTCATCTTCGAAGAATTCAAGGGTACCGGCAACATGGAGATCCACCTTGACCGGAAACTCATGGAAAAACGCATATTCCCGTGTCTCGACATCAACAAGTCGGCCACCAGAAAGGAAGAGCTGCTCCTCGAGAAGGACATCCTCAACAAGGTGTGGATACTCCGCAAGCTCCTCCACCCGCTCAATGTTATCGATTCGATGGAATTCCTGCTCGACAAGATGGGCCGGACCAAGGCCAACGACGACTTCCTCAAGGCGATGAACGCGTAACTACCGTTTCCCCGCGTTCGTTCTCCGCGCCCGCTGATCGCTGTTCAGATATTCCCTGCTCTTCAGCCGCAGGAACATATTGTTGGTCACGCTTTCAGGAAAGGTCCGTAACGCCCGGTTGTAAGCCAGCACCGCCGTATCGTACCGTTCGGAGGCGGCCGCGGTCTCAACCGCAAGTTGCTTGAAACGGGCGATACCGGCCGCCGGTTGGGCGTCGGACGGCTGTTCCTTGCCGGCGAACTGCCCCAACCGCTCGGCCGCCTGACCCAGCGACCGCAGATAGCGACGCGCCGGTTCGACGGCGCCGCGGTCGGTCGGGTCGACCTTGGCGAGGTCGACCGCGCCGGCGCTCTTGATCGCCTCACGGAGGTGAACGCACGCCTCCTTCCCGGTCGCCGCCGCGCACACCGGCTCCTCGATCGAACCGAGCAACGCGACCTGTTCGGCCAGATGCCCTCCGAACTCACCCCACGCGGCGTCGGCCGCCGCACCGGCGGCGTCTATCCCCGCACGGCCGCAGCCGCAAAGCATCCCTGCGATGAACACCGAAGACAAAAAGCGCGCCATGCGGCACCTCCTCAAGACCGGCTCCATTGTACGACAGCGGGCGGCGAGGTCAAGCAAACGGTCAAATCTTGACAAAAGCGCCCTCCGGTCCGTATGATGGGAGGTCTTTACGGGATGGTTCACGGAGAGGGATCATGAAACAGTTGTGTATCGCGGTGTTCCTGCTGACGGCATTGACGCTCGGCGCGCAGGAGAAGCCGGTCTTCTATTTCTTCCATTCGGAGGTCTGCCCCCACTGCGTCGAGGCGGCCCCCTTCATCGCCTTCATCAAGGAGAAGTACCCCCAGATAGAATTCCGCGAACTGGAGGTCTACCGCAATCTCATCAACCGCGAGATCCTCAAAAAGAAGGCCAACGAACTGGGCGTGGCGAAGGTCGGCGTCCCCTTCTTCCTCATCGGCAAGAGCTACCTGTCGGGTTTTAAGAAAGGGGAATACGAGGAGAAGATACTCCTGCTTATCGAGGAACATCTCGACGCGCTGAAAAAGGGCGTTCAGCCGACCCCCGGCCCCGTCACTCCTCCCGCCCCGCCGCCGAACCCCGCCGTTCTTCTGCAGAAAGAGGCGCAGGCGATAACCGCCGCCGTGGACGGTTGTCACGAGGGCGACCCGGCCCATGTCGGCGACTGTCTCAAAAAAGTTCAGCATCGGATAGACGAACTGATGCTGGTCATCGTCGCCCGGCTCGCCGAGATGCTCGACAAGAGCGCCAAATCGGGCAAACAGCCGGCCGGCGCGCTCCCCTCCCGCACCGCCTACTTCGATATGCAGGCGCTCTGGAAAAAACTTTCCGACCATGAAGCGGCGGCCGACGAGAAACTCTGCCGCGCCAAGAAACGGCTGTGCGACGGCATGGCGACCTATCTGACGGTGCAGAACGGACAGACCCGCATCCAGAAACTGCTCTCCGATCTTCAGACCATTCAGGAGATATCGGCGGGCAACTGAAGCCCCCGCGATCGCAGGAATTCCTCGGCGACCACCGCGCTCTTCTTCACGATACGCCGGTACCAGAATAACCGCAGCGCCGCACGCCGTTCCTCGTCGAGCCGCCAGTCGGGCCGTTCGGCGTGCAGACGGCGGACCAGATGGGAGAAACTTACCGCGACGCTGACCGATATGTTGAGACTTTCGGTGAAACCGAACATCGGGATGCGGAGCGTCGCGTCGGCCGCCGCGAGCGCCGTGGCGGTCAACCCCTGTTCCTCGGTGCCGAACAGCAGCGCCACCGGCTTGTCGAGCGGCAGGTCCTCCGGCGTGTAGCCGCCCTCGTGGGGAGTGGTCGCGACAATGCGGTAGCCCTGTTCCCGGAGCCGCGCGACGCAGGCGGCGGTATTGTCGACCGCCGGATCGCGATAACGATGGAGCGTCACCCACTTGACCGAGCCCATCACCACATCGGGATTGACCTCGTAGCGGTTGCGGTTCTCGATGATATGGATGTTCTGGATACCGTAGCATTCGCAGGTGCGGATGGTGGCCGACGCGTTGTGCGGCTGGTAGATGTCCTCCAGCACGAGCGTCAGCCGGTCGGTGCGGTGGTCGAGCACCCGTTCGATGAGTTCCCGTTTGTGCGGGGTGATGAACGATCCGAGATGATCGCTGAGGAGCGCCGTTATGTCGCGGTCCATGCCCTTTCCTCCGTCGGTCCCTTC
This sequence comes from uncultured bacterium, assembly GCA_937871295.1. Lineage (GTDB taxonomy): Bacteria > UBP6 > UBA1177 > UBA1177 > JAKLFG01 > CALMRE01. The sequence goes on from CALMRE010000243.1 coordinate 62,893, forward strand.
ATGCTACTCGGCGCGCCGATTTTTGCAATGTTCGTTGACTTGCCGGGGCGCTTCTGTTACAAATCGGGGTGTCCGGTGAACTTTCCGCGGGTGGGCCGCCGATGAGCGATATCAAAGTGCGTTACGAAGAACTGGCGACACTGCTGAACCGCGCAAGCGCCGCCTACTACCGCGACGACACGCCGTTCCTCAGCGACGCCGACTACGATAGGAAGATGCGCGAACTGCGCGCCCTCGAAACGGAGCATCCCGAACTGGCGGCGCCGTGGTCGCCGACGATGCGGGTCGGCTGGCAGCCGCGCGACGGTTTCAAGAAGGTGACCCATCCCCGCCGCATGATGTCGCTTGAGGATGCCTTCTCCCTTGAGGAGATACAAGCCTTTTTCGAGCGATTGAAACTCGATCTGCGCGGCGGCTTCATCATCGAACAGAAAATAGACGGCCTCGCCGTTTCGCTCCGTTACCGCGACGGCCGCTTCGTGCAGGCCGCCACGCGCGGCGACGGCGAGATCGGCGAAGAGGTGACGCAGAATGTCGCGACGGTCAAAAATATCCCGCTCATGATCGACGCGGCGCTGGTCTCGGCCGAATTTGAGGTGCGCGGCGAGGTCTACCTCCCCGAGGCGAGTTTCCAGAAACTGAATTCCGATCGGCTCGCGGCGGGGGAACAGCCCTTCGCCAACCCGCGCAACGCCGCCGCCGGAAGCCTGCGTCAACTCGACCCGAAGGTGACCTCAGGGCGCGACCTCCAGTTCTTCGCCTACGGCATCGGCATCGACGGCGCCCCGCCGGTCGCCACGCAGTCGGCGCTTCACGACTTTCTGCGCCGCCTCGGCTTCTCGACCCCCGACTTCACCCTCGTCGACACCATCGACCACCTTGCGCCGGTCATCGAGAAGACCATCGCGGCGCGCGGCGAACTTGGTTACGACATCGACGGGCTCGTGATAAAACTCGACTCCTTCGCCGAACAGGAGGTCGCCGGCTTCCTCACCCGGACGCCACGCTGGGCGATCGCCTACAAACTCCCGGCGCAGGAAAAGACCACCATTCTCAAAAAAGTGGACTGGCAGGTCGGCCGCACGGGAGTGGTCACGCCGGTGGCGCGGCTCGAACCGATAGAACTCATGGGCGTCACGGTCGAGAACGCGACGCTTCACAACATGGAAGAGATCGAACGCAAGGGGCTCTACCTCGGCGCCGAGGTCTTCGTGCGGCGCGCCGGCGATGTGATACCGGAGGTGGTATCCACCGCTAATGCCGAGGCACACTGCCCGTCAAATGAATTCATGATAGTGCCGCCCGCCGTTTGTCCCGTCTGTCAGTCGCCGCTCGTGAAGGAGGATGAAAAGGTCGCTCTGCGCTGTCCCAATATCGCCTGCCCCGCCCGGGTGGTCGAAAGCATCATCCACTTCGCCTCGCGCAAGGGGTTCAACATCGACGGGCTCGGCGACAAGCAGGTCGAGTTCTTCCATGAAAAGGGGTGGCTCAAATCGGTCGCCGACATCTTCCGGCTGAAAGACTGGTCGATGTGGCTGATGGGGCAAAAGGGGTGGGGCGAGAAGTCGGTCTACAATCTCCTCGACGCGATAGAAAAAGCAAAGACGGTCAAATTCCAGAACATGCTTTTCGCCCTCGGCATCCCCGAGGTGGGCGAGTTCATGGCGGGCGAACTGGCGAAGCGCTTCACGCTCGATGAACTGATGCGGGCGACCGAGGCGGAACTGCTGACCATCGACGGCGTCGGCGGGGTGGTCGCGAAGGCGATAGTCGCCTACTTCGGCAACGAGGTGAACCGGCGCGAGATAGAGCGGATGCGGGCCGACGGCTTAAACATCGTCTACCCCGAAAAGGTGGCGTTCGACGCGACGCTCGCCGGGCTCATCTTCGTCATCACCGGCGAACTGTCGAAGCCGCGCGACGAATTCAAGGCGCTCATTGAATCAAAGGGCGGCCGCGTCACCGGATCGGTGTCGAAAAAAACGAGTTTCGTGCTGGCGGGTACGGACCCCGGCTCGAAACTCGACAAAGCCAAAGAACTCGGCATCCCCATCCTCGACGAAGCGGGATTTAATGCGTTATTGAAGAACGATTCATGACCAGCAAAAATATCCCCGCTAAACTTTAACAGAAATGTCTCGGACACACCGCGCAAGGCCACCTGTTATGCAGGGGGCTCCACGAATCAACCCTCAACTCCCGCTCAACTCTCCCGTCACTCTGATAAATGTTCAATGGTAAATGATAAATGGGAAAAAGCGGTCACCCCTACTGCCTCACACAACGGGCATAGTAGGTATCCGTCTTATTGAAGTTGATGATGGTCACATAGCCGTTATTGAAATCTACATACCATGCGTATTGGGTACTGCCCGTACTGGAAGAGGATGACCAGAAACTATTCGACGCCATCTGCGGAAATGTGCTCGCGGGGCTGGAACTCGTATCATATATCAATGTTTTCAGTTCATTGATGTTCGGAAGGCGCCAATCGGTATAACCACCATAGGTTAGGTTCTCGCAGTAACTGAGCGCACTCTGCCAGTTCAGAGAACTCGCGTATTCTTTTGTCCACTGGAAGCCCGTGACAGTGTCGGTCACAATCACTTTGCCCGCTACCGTCGTCTCGGTGAAGGCGCTGTCGAGCAAAGATTCGCCCCTCACACACCGGGCATAGTAAATATTTGACTTATCATAGCCGTGCACATTGCCATCATTGGCCTTAACATGCCATGCGGCTCCGGCACTGTACCCAAGGGATGAGGAGGACCAGTATGAATCCGTCTGCGGGCCGGAAAATATCGTGGCGTCTATCGCCGGACTGTATCTACCGTAATCGGGAAGTGTCGCCAACTCTTTGCGACTCGGCAAGCGCCAATCGGTGTAGCCGCCATAGGTAAGAGCACCGCA
>CALMRE010000244.1 GCA_937871295.1 uncultured bacterium
GCTCTCCCAGCTCACCGGCGATCCCGACCAGATACAGCTCTACGGCCGCAAGAAAGAGATAGTCGCCCTCTTCTCCGACATCGTCGGCTTCACGACCCTCTCCGAATCGATGCCGCCCGAAGACCTCATCAAGGCGATAAACCGCCTCTTCACTCCGGCCACCGCCGCGGTGCTCGAACACAGCGGCTTCCTCGACAAGTACATGGGCGACGCGATGATGGCGCTCTACGGCGCACCCATCGAGATCGCGAACAAGGAAAAAGAGGCGTGCCGCTCGGCGGTCAAGATCATGGAGCGGATGGACATCGTCCGCGCCGAGTTCAAGATCGAGGGAAAACCCGATGTCCGGATGGGTGTCGGCGTCAACGCGGGCGACGCTATCGTCGGCAACATGGGCTCCGAAGAGCGGTTCAACTACTCGGCCATCGGCGATGCGGTCAACACGGCGTCGCGCATGGAAGGACTCACGCGCCCCTACGGCGTCCGCATCATCGCATCGGAGAAGATCTTCGAACGGGCGCAGGACGAGTTCCTGTTCCGCTGGCTCGACACCGTGCAGGTGAAGGGAAAGAAGAAGGGCGTTCCCATCTTCGAACTGATGGGGCGGCTGACCGATGCGGGGATAGAGGAGAAACGGAAGCTCAAGGAGCAGTACGAAGCGGCGCTTACCGCGTTCGTCGCGGGCGACATGACCGCCTGCCTCGCCGCGTGCGAGAAGAGCACCTTCCCCGACGACAAAGCCTTCGCTTTCCTTAAAGAGCGCGCCGTTGAAATGAAAGAATCGGGCGAACCCTACAACGGCATCTGGGAATTCAAGTCGAAGTAAGTCCTGTTACACCTAAACTTAGGGGAAGATGCTTTATTTTCCAACGGGGTTCCGATGATCCTGTCCAACCGGAAGATCACCGTAACATGCGCCGTGCTGAACGGCACCATCGACGCCCCTTCTTCTAAAAGTTATTTCCAGCGCGCCGTCGCGGCGGCGCTTCTCGCCGATGGCCGGAGCGTGCTCGAAGGGAACGATCTGTGCGACGACACCCGCGCCGCCATCAGCGTCGCCGAAGCGCTCGGGGCGCGGATAACGGTCGACAGCGGAAGCGTAACGGTACGCGGCGGCCTTTCCCCGATACGCGACGAGGTGTCGTGCGGCGAATCGGGGCTTTGCATCCGCATGTTCACCCCCATCGCGGCGCTTGCCGTAACGCCGGTGACGCTTACCGCCGCCGGAAGCCTCGCGTCGCGGCCGCTCACGATGCTGGAGGAGCCGCTTGCAGCGCTCGGCGCCCGCTGTGTCACGACCAACGGCCACGCCCCGATAACCGTCAGCGGCCCCGTAGAGGGCGGCATTGCGACGGTCGACGGCAGTATCAGTTCGCAGTCGTTGACGGGATTGCTCATGGCTTTGCCGCTGACGCCGCACGATTCGCGTCTTACCGTCACCGGACTGACGAGCCGTCCCTACATCGAGATGACGCTGGCGCTTTTGCGCGACTTCGGCATCACGGTGAACTGGCGGGAAGACGATATCTTCGAGATACCGGGCCGTCAGCACTACACTCCCCGCCGCTACCGCGTCGAGGGCGATTGGTCAAGCGCCGCAGCGCTCCTTGCCGCCGGTGCGGTCGCCGGGAGCGTCACGGTACGCGGACTCAACCACGACTCGGCACAGGCCGACCGCGCGGTGCTCGATATCCTCCGCACCGCCGGAGCGACCGTCACCGTGAACGGCGACGCGGTCACCGTAGCGACCGGCAACCCGCGCCCCATCGTCGCCGATCTCGCCGACTGTCCCGACCTTTTCCCGGTGCTCTCGGCTCTCGCCCTCACCCTTCCCGGCACAACGCGTCTCACCGGGGTCGGCCGTCTCCGCCACAAGGAAAGCGACCGCGCCGCCGTACTCATCACCGAGTTCGCGAAGCTCGGCGCCTTCATGTCCATCGACGGCGACACGCTCGTCATACCGGGGCTTACCAACAAACCGACCTCACTGGTGACGATAGATCCTCACGGCGATCACCGCATCGCGATGGCAGCCGCCGTCGCAGCGCTCCGCTTCGGCCCGATAGAAATAATTGGCGCTCAGTGCGTCGCAAAATCGTATCCCACCTTTTTTGATGATATCGTGAAACTGGCGAACTGAATTCTAGTAGATATTCCCGACGAGGCCCGTGACCTTCTTGACCTTTTTTATCTTCTCGACCGCCGCGCTGCGCGCCCGCTGCGCCCCTTCACGAAGCACCCGTTCGACATAGTAACGATTCTTGTCGAGTTCTTCGCGCTTCTCGCGCATCGGCTTGAAGAACTGCATGAGTTTCTCGAGCAGTTCCTTCTTCGCCGTGCCGTAGCCATAGCCGCCGGCGCGGTATTTCTCCTTCATCAGCGCCTGTTCCTGCGGCGTCGCGAAGAGTTTATAGAGGGCGAAGACATTGCACTTGTCGGGATCTTTCGGCTCCTCGAGCGGCGTCGAATCGGTGACGATACCCATCACCTGTTTCTTGAGCTCCTTATCGGAGGCGAACATCTCTATCGTGTTGCCGTAACTCTTCGACATCTTGCGGCCGTCGGTCCCCGGCACCACCGCCACATCCTCGCGGATGAGCGGTTCGGGTATCTTGAAAACCTCGGTGTTATATTGCATATTGAATTTCACGGCGATATCGCGCGCTATCTCGACATGCTGTTTCTGGTCCTGCCCCACCGGCACCACATCGGAATCGTAGAGCAGTATGTCGGCCGCCATCAGCAGCGGATAGTAGAACAGCCCCACATTGATGAGTTCCCCCTTGTCGGTCTTCTCTTTATAGCTATGGGCCCGCTGCATGAGTCCCATCGGCGTCACATTGCCAAGGATGAAAGCAAGCTCCACCACCTCGGGGACCTGCGACTGGAGGAACATGGTGCTCTTCTCCGGGTCGAGTCCGAAGGCAAGATAGTCGAGGACGATGTTCCACGAATTCTCGGTCAGTTCGTTCGGGTCGGGGCAGGTATTGAGGGTGTGGTAGTCGGCGACGAAGTAGAAACAGTCGTAGCCCTTCTTCTGAAGTTCCTCGAACTGTTTGGCGGCACCGAAGTAATTGCCGATGTGCAGGGTGCCGGTCGGCTTGATCCCGGAAAGAGAACGCATCGTGACCTCCACAGTGTTTCAGCGCATTCATCATTGCAAAGCGGGGCCGGTTAGTCAAGGAAAAGTGAGCAACTACATCACCCCTGCTGAACGGAGGCGCGAAAGGAAGAGGGCGGTCAGCTCCGCCGTTCTTTCCGCTGGGCGAGGTAGCGGGTACGGATGGCGGTCAGTTCGGCCTGATAGCGCAGATCTTTGAAGTCGGGGAAACTCCATTCGAACGGGCGGTAGGCGCCGTTCTGCCACCGGGAGGTGATGTCGCCCCAGATGCCGCGATCGAGGTAGAGTTTGTGGCCCGCCCCCTTTGCCGAGGCGAGGACCACTTTGTGATGGTCGAGGTAGCCGCAGTCGAGGTTGACGGTCCGTTTGCCTCCCTCTGCGAGCGCATCCTCTATCTCGTTGCAGGCGAGCTTCATGTCCACCAGTTCGGTCGGCGACAGGAGCCGGTCGAACGAAAGGAGCCGCCGCTGGAGCCCCTCCCCCATCTCGGCGCGGTAATAGTCGGTCGTATCGAAGGGATGATCCGGACTCTCGAAGTCGATGGCTCCCCATCGGTCGACCAGTTCGCGGCGGGCGCGGTCGAGCGCCGCCGGATCGCGGTAGAGGATCGCGACGAAGTATTTCACCGGCTCAACCGGTATGCACGGCGCCATGTCCCACCAATCGTAGTGCCTGTTCTATGAGCGCGGGGGCCATCCCGAGGTGTTCGGCGATGAACTGTCCGCGCGCCTCGCCCTCGAGCCGGTAGCGCGTCGTCTTTTCCCCTTCGCGGACCCTCAGTTCGTCGCCCTGCAGATACAGATGGGCCGCGGCGGTCACGCGGGTGAGGACCGGATAGGTCATCATCTCCCACGCGAACGACCGTTCCCACGCCGCGCCGAAGGCCGCGCCGTCGACCGGCGTCATGGTATAGGTCAGACGATATTTCCGGTCGTTGCCGCTCTTTGTGTAGAGTTCAACCTTCCGCCCGCCCTCGACCGGGACCAATTCGACGGTGTTGAACCGGTTGTCGGCCGTCACGGGAGTTCTCTGCGGCAGCGGTACGGGACGGTGTATCAGATAGCCGGGATCGACGAGGTGCGGACGGCCACCCAACATCACCAGCGCGCCGCAGTGGGTGTCGGGACCGTAGCGGCGGTCGGCGAGGAGCGGCCACGCCTCGATACCGTTGCGCGAGAGGACCGCCACGAGCGCGGCAGTGAGCGAGAAACAGGTCCCGCCGGTGCCGTAAAGGAGATGGTCGTTCAACACTTCGTCGGGAAGCCGTTTCGCGCTCGACGGCCCGATGACCGCATCGCGCTTCACTATCTTGGTCAGGTTCTCGTAGGGCATCCGGGAGAAAGCGGCACAGATCGTCGCGACATCGACGGTATCGGGCGTTCCGAGGAAGCGGCTTAGGAGCGCTTCATCGGTCACCGTTAAGAGCGGATCGTCGTGAAAGGCTTTCACTTTTTTTCACCATCGACCGGAGCGATCGGCGCCGGTTCCTTTGGCGCCGGCTCCGGTTGGGGCAGGCAGGAACGGTTGCCGAAGCGATTCGCCGCCGCGGTGAACCCCTGTTCCGCCAGCACCTTGAAAAGATCGGGCCACTGCGGCATCCAGAGTTTCGCGATGGTCTCCTGTTCGGCCGCCGAGAAGGGCAGCAGCACATAATCCTTGCCCGAAAGGCCGCCGGGGGGACGACCAATGCCAAACCGTATCCGGGTGAAGGTCGGCGTACCGAGCGACTGGATGACCGACTCCATCCCGCGATGCCCCGCCGCGCCGCCGCCGCTTTTTATCTTCGTGGTGCCGAACGGGATATCGAGATCGTCATGCGCCACGACCGTCTCTTCGACCGGTATCCCGAAATAGTCGGCAAGCGCATGGAGACTCTGCCCCGAGAGATTCATGTAGGTGTCGGGCTTCAGCAGAAAGACCCGTTTCCCGCTCATGTCGAGGCGCGACAGATAGCCGAGGAATTTCTTTTCGTAGGTGAAGGGGGGGAAACCGCAGTTCGCCTGAACGGTATCGAGGAACCTGAAACCGATGTTGTGTCGGGTGGATTCGTACCGGAACCCGGGGTTGCCGAGCCCCGCTAGGAGCAGGAACGGCATAGGGTGGTACGCTACTTCTTCTTGCCTTTCTCGGCGGGTTTGGCCTCGGCCTCGGCGGGCTTCTTCGCATCGGCGCCGGCGGCAGGCTTCTTCCCGTCGGCGGGAGCGGCGGCGCCGTCAGCCGGAGCGGCCTCGCCTTCAGCGGTGGTCGCCTCGTCGGCGCTCTGACCGCGGCCCTTATTGACGACGATCGCCGGCGGATTATCGCGGTAGTGCGGCGTGACACCGGCGGGATATTTGAGGTCGTTGACCAGGACGCGATCACCGATGTCGAACGGCGTCACGTCGACCGTGAGTTTCTCCGGGATGTTCGCGGGAAGACAGCGGACCGCTATCTCCTTGAGCACCTGCAGCGCGCGGCCGCCGACGATCTCGCCCTGCGAACGACCCTCTTTCACGAGCGGCACATTCACGGTGAGCATCTCGTTCTCGGCGATGGCGAGCAGATCGATGTGGGAGATGACATTCTTGACCGGGTCTATATCGATGCGGTAGGGGATCGCCATGACCGTCTTCCCCTCGGTCTCGAGGGTCAGGATGACATTGCGGCCCTTGGGCGAATGGAGCGCCTTGACCATCTTGATACGCTCGACCGAACCGGTGATGTTGCCCTCGATAGGCTTACCGTAGACATTGACCGGCAGGAAGCCTTTGTTGCGGACCTCCTTGACATATTTTTTCCCCGGCGTCCGCGGGAACACTTTCATGCTGACCGTTTCCATCTATTCCTCCTTTCAATGGCTGGGGCGGGAGGATTCGAACCCCCGAATGCCGGAATCAAAATCCGGAGTCTTTCCGCTTGACGACGCCCCAACGTTATATAAGCACACCGACCTTTCTCACAAACCCGTATTCGCCCGAAAGCCGCCGGAACGCCGACTCGCGCCGCTCCTCATCGGTGAAGAGTCCGACCATCGTCGAACCGCTGCCGGTCATAAAGGCCCTGACCGCACCGCACGCCGCGATGCGATCCCGCAGGACCGCGAGCGCCGGATACTCTTCGAACACGGGTATCTCAAAGTCATTTCTTATGAAATCCATCCACTCTGTCAAAGAACCAAGTGAAAACACACGGTCGATAGTTGTAGTCACCGGGCGCTGTTTTGTCAACATTTTTTTATCCCACAGGGCATAAGCCCCCTTGGTATCGACCGGGAAACCGGGATGGACCAGCAACAGCCGAAAGGGAAAAGCGGCGATACGGAACGGGCGCACCCGTTCTCCAAAGCCGGAGACGACCGCCGCGGAATGATGAAGAAAGAAAGGGATATCGCTCCCAATGCGGGAAGCGATGGCACATTTCCGTTCCAGCCCGAGGCCGAGATCGAAACGGCGATCGATGTGGTCGAGCACCGCCGCGCCGTTGCTCGAACCGCCGCCCATCCCGGCCCCGGTCGGCGTCTCTTTGCGGATGGATATCCTGAGCGGCGGCAGTTCGCGGCCGATATCGGTCTCGACCGCTCTAACGATACGGTAGACGATATTTTTTTCCGAAGGGATATGTTCGGCGCAGTTCTCGGTAACGACCTCGGTGTGATCGGTTTCCTCGACCGTTATCTGGTCGGCAAGATCTATCGGCACCAGCACCATTTCCAAAAAGTGGTAGCCGGTCGCCGCGTCGCGGCCGACGATATCGAGCCGCAGGTTTATCTTCGCCGGCGACGGAAAGGTCTCTTTCATGAGCGCTTCTGGACACTCTTGAGGTCGGCGAGCACATTGGAGGGGACGAAGTCGCTGATGTCGCCGCCCATTTCGCTTACCTGCCGCACTACGCTCGAAGAGAGGTAGAAATACTTCTCGCTCGTCATCATGAAGAACGATTCGACGCGCGGCTCCATCTTGCGGTTGAAACTCGACAACTGGAATTCGTACTCGAAGTCCGATACGGCGCGCAGACCGCGCACGAGGGTGAAGATGTTCATTTCGCGGGCGAGATCGACAAGCAGACCGTCAAAGGCGACCACGCGGATCGCCTCATTATCGCTGAATATCTCGCCGATCTGTGCAATGCGCCGTTCCTTCGAGAAAAGGGGCTGTTTGTTGCGGTTGTCACCGATCGCGATGATGAGTTCGTCGAATATCTTGAGACTTCGCAGGGCGATGTCGACATGGCCGAAGGTGATCGGATCGAAACTTCCCGGATAGATAGCTTGCTTCTTGCCGCCGCTCATACCGCGCCTCCTGTGTAAAAGGTAAGAAAGGTGCCGCCGTAGCGCTTCTCCTTACCGTTCCATCCCGCTATCTCGCCCGGTAGCGCCGCATCGCTTTCGACCGCCAGAATGCCGTCGCCCGTCACGAGGCGCTCCTCTATGCAACGCCGCACCAAACCCGGCAAACGTCCGCGCTGATCATACGGGGGATCGATGAATATGATGTCGGCAGGTTCGGTCAGTTTATCCTTGAGCGTCGCGGCGAACGAATCGGCGCAGAGTATCTCTGCGGCGGCGGCGACATCGAGCAGTACGAGTTGTCCCTGCAGATGGGAAAGCGTTCTGCGGTCACGATCCACGAATACCGCCTTGCGGCAGCCGCGGCTGAGCGCCTCGACGCCGACCGCGCCGCTCCCGGCGAACAGGTCGAGGAACACTGAACCCTCAAACTCTTTGAGCGCATACAGGGTGTTGAAAAAGGCCGCGCGCACCTTCTCCTCCGTCGGACGCACCAAGGTACCGGGAACCGTCAGGCGACGGCCTTTCAGTCGTCCCGCCGTTATACGCAAGAACATGGCGATCGCTACTGGCAGGAACTCAAGAGTTCTTCGACCTGCGCCCGGTCGGGAGCCGCAGGGGTCTGTTGGATATATTTACGATAATTCTGGCAGGCCTGCGCGGCGTTACCCATCGAGGCGTAGGCGATACCGAGGAACTTGTAGAGTTTCCCGGCGCGCGGGTTGAGTTTAAGGGCCGCCTTGTAGGCGTGGATGGCATCGGTGAAACGCTGTTCGCCGATCGCCTTATTCCCTTCGTTGACGAAGTTGTCGAAGGCCGCGCCGCCGCCCGCCGGTTTCGGTTTGGGCGCCGGTTTGGGCGCCGGTTTCGGCTTCGGTTCGGCTTTCACCGGTTCCGGCTTCGGCTGAGGCGCCGGAGCGGGCTTCGGCGGCTCAGGCGCCGGGGCGGGAGCCGTCTTGACCGGCGCGGGGGCCGGCGCGGGGGCCGGTTCGGGCTCCGGCGGTTCGGGCGCGGGAACCGGGGCGGGAGCCGGTTTTTCCGGTTCGGGAACCGGGGCCGGAGCCGGGGCCGGTTTTTCCGGTTCGGGGACCGGAGAGGGAACGGGCTGTTCCGTATCGGAGGCGGGCGGTTCCTCGGTATCCTGCACCGTTTCGGCCACCGGTGCCGGGGAATCGGGGGGCTGCACGCCGGTTTCGTCGGAAGGACCGATGACCGCGTAGAGCACCAGCGCGAGCACCGCAGCCAACGCTATGCCGCCCAACACTATCGGCACAGAGAACTTCTTCGCCGCCGGTTTCGGCTCTTCGGCGCCGAGTTCCTTAAGCAGTTCGGCTATCTCGTGCTCTTCCTGATAAGGCTTTTTATTGAAGAACTCTTCCGATAAGGATGCATTGCGCGCACGCGCGGCGTCATCCAAGGGGGGAACCGCGGAACGCTCGGCGGAGCCGGGAGCGGAGGGAACGGGAAGATCATTCAGAGAAAGAGCCGAATCCTCTTCCGAACAGCCGGTATTGTTGCTGCCGCACATCGGACACAGTTCTATCTGCTTGGGGATATCGGCGGAAAAACCGCAGTTGTTACAAGTGAACTTCATGCACGCACCATTATTTGAGGGGTTTGGCCTTGATCACCGGCTTTCCCTCTTTCTCCTCGATCGCAAAGGAGACATCCTTGCAGTTATACTTGGTCATTATGGAAACACGATTGGTCTTGAGCTTTGCGAGGAACGCGGCTTTTTCCTGATCGGCGATCTTCTCTCCGTTCTTCAGTTTTATGTCTCTGTAGGTCTCCCACAGCGCCGCGAACGGATCCTGCTGTACGGAAGCGGCAGGCGGGTCAGCGGGTGCCGGGTGTTCCTCGACCGGGGCCGTCTTGGGACGCGATGTTTCAGTCGCGGGGCGGGGAAGGTCCATCGATTCCCGCTTGCGGTCGAAGGAGGGTTCCGGTATCTCGGCCTCCGGCTCTTCACGAGTATCCATGATTAGCGAGGAGATCATCGCACCGGTGCCGCCGTCGCCGCTCTCGCCGCCGTGCTTCTGGTAGTTGCCGATCATGTGATTAAGCGCCGAAACGACCAGACCGGCGCCATGACTGTACTTATGGAGCATCAGTTTCTCGCCCACCTTGAGACGGGAGATATCGGCGGCAAGACGCTTGAACCCGCGGTCCACATCGTAGGTGATCACAAAGGTGAACACGAGCGTTATGAATATGACCAGCGCGGCATAGATGGCGATGTAGGTGACGCTTTTGCGATAGACATCATAGCCCGGCACGGCGCTCAGGAAACCGATGAACTGTATCTTGCCGGGGGAACGGATGTCATGCGGCATCGTGAAGGAGGACATCTTCATCCAGCGGCCGAGATCCTGTTCCTTGCCGCCGGCCAGGATCGATTCGATCGCCGCCTGCACCTTCGCCTGCTCGGGGCCGTTTATGATGCCGCTCATTTTGTCCTTGTCGAACTCATGCACCATGATGCCGCCGGAGTAGACGCGCGCCGGGAAGGTCGGCGCGATACCGGCGAACGCATCGCGGATGGGGACCAGCGACACCGCCATGAAGCGTTTCGGGCGATCGGCGCCGTAATCGGCGTTGAAGGGGACCACGCCGGCCAGATATTCCTCGTTGCCCACACGCAGCGTTCCATCCGAAGCGACACCGTCACGAATGGCCCGGTCGACGGCCGGAACGCCGGCCAGCGAGTTGAGCGTCCGGAAGGTGCCCGCGAGGACCACGCCGGCGCCGTCGGTGACCGCGAACAGAAGCTTGCCGTCGATCGCCTGCGTATCGACGACCGGTTGCCGGCTTTTCCGGTCAAGAGATATCTTCAGTTGCGTCGTTATGGCGAAGGAACGGGTGATCAGTTCGTACTGGGTATTCTTGACGCGCTGTTCGAGATAGCGGAAGGTGCTTTCGGCACCCTGCTGGAAATTGATGCCGGAGACCAGTTTATCGAACAGATTGTAGTAGAGAAGCGACAGCAGCGCCAGCACACTCGATATTATGAAGAACACCTTGATCTTGAGCCAGATGTTACCCAGCATGGGAACCCTCCCTTTTCTTCAGCGTTGATCTCGCGGTGAACCCGTTCCCGTAGACTCGGCGCCTCCCGGAGCAGGAGCGGCCGATCCGGACGACAGCGGTACGATACGGCCTCCGGTGAAGGTGGTCGAGTCGTCGCGGTATACCTCGCGGTTCATGATACGATAATTGACCGCCAGCACCGAATCGCCGACCATCGAAAAATCCTCCTGGAACAGCTGGCGGAAGGCGTAGAATATCTTGAGCGCATAGGATCCGGGCGCCAGCGCCGGCAGATCGATCTTTATGGAGGGCCCGCGCAGAGGGAATATGATGCAGGAGGCGAGCACCTTCACGTATATTTTGCCGGTGGGATTGTAGTTGTCGATGAAGGTATAGTTGCCGACCCGGGTAAAATTGTACGGGACTGAAGCCGACGGACCGACGCTGAATTCCTTGGTGACGATACCCGAGTCATCGACGATAGTGAACTGACGATCGATATTCTCTTCGTTCTCCAGCAGTAGTTTGCCGTTGAGTTTGAGTATCACATAACTGCGGTCGACCGACAGCCCGCGCAGGCGGACCGTTTCGTCGGCCGGAGCCCCCTGATCGGTCCCTTCGAGGATCACATAGTGACTCTCCGGCTCGTAGACCTTTTCCGGGGCCACCATCGGGATGCTGTGATAATTGTCGTTCACCGGATTTTCCGGCATCACTTCCGATCGGGGGATGGCGGCGGGCGCATAGGCGACACCGACCGTGAGTTTGCCGGCCGAACCCGATCCGGGGAAAAGCAACCACAGAACGATCAGAACCCCAAGATACCGCTTCACGTTACCCCTCACTTGAGCTTTTGGATCTCTTCCAGCGTAAGGCGCTGTTTCTCAACATCCCCGACACTATAGTAAAGGTTGGCGATTTTTTCAAGAATTTCCGCCTTTATCGCGCGATCTTCGGTTTTCTCGGCCGCCTTAAGGGCATATTTCAGGCTCTGAGCGTTCTTGCCGCTCTGGAACCACGCGTCAGAAACGGCCATAAGGTATTTGATGCTGTCTTCGTCGATCTGCGCCGCCTGTTCAAAATAGCCGATCGCCTCGGCCGCCATGCCCATCGAGAGGTGTACGATACCCATATTGTAGAAATCCTCGGCCGACTTGTCGGCCCCTTTCATGGTCTTCGAAAGGGATGCCTTCACCTCGTCGAGCGTATCGGCGATGTTCTCCTCTTTTTTCATCGGGATGAGGTTCTTGAAGCCGGCGAGCAGTTCCGAACTCGGATAACTGGAGATGAGTTCCTGCAGCAATATCGTCGCACTCTGGAAGTCGTCGATGCTGATGAAGAACTCCAGTTCATCCAACTGCTTCTGCGGCGGTTCACGCAGTTCGTCCAGTTCGTGAAGCAGTTCGCGCGCCATGTCGGCGAACGCATCATCGGCAGGCGGAGCGGCAGTGACCTCCGCCGGTGAGGGATCGACCAGCATGACGGGGGACTCCGGTTCGGGAGAGAGCATCACCGGCGCCTCGGCCGCGGCCGGTTCCGGCATCGCCGGAGAACTCTCCCGATGCGACATCGGCATCTCTCCGGCCGTATCGTTGGCCGCCAGCCACTGTTCGATGCGGCCGACGCGCGCCGGGTCGGAATCCAGCAATTCCCGCACATCGTGGAAGATGTTCTTCGCCCGGGCGGTGTCGCCCTTTTCGATACAGGTCTCGATAAGGAGGAACAGCATCTCGACACCGGAGGCCATGTCTCCCTTCTCAATGTATATCTCGGCCAGCATGTCGAGCGCCTCGGCATCCTTGTCCCACAGCGGGAACGACCGGAGCTTTTCTATGGCCCGGTCGAAGAGCCGGTAACTGCGGAAGACCTGCGCCTCCTTGATGAACGGGGCGATGTTATACTGCTTCTGGGCGGTCTCGGCCTCAACGGGCTCCTCGGCGGAGTACTCGGGACCCACCGCCTGATCTTCCATGTCTATCTCGATATCGCCCTCCCCCTCTTCTTCGTCGTCGTCAAGACCGGCGGAGGTCGCGGCGATCTTGCCGGAGATGATATCGCGGAGTTTATCCTCCTCGTTAAGGGCGAGCAGCGCCTCGGTATCGCGCGGATTCATCTCGAGCACCTTACGATAGCAACGGTTGCGCTCCTCGGTGTTCCGCTGTTCGCCATGCAGGGTGGCGAGCTGTTTATAGAGCGCCTGCAGTTTCTCCTTTTCGCCCATCTTCTCGAACAGCAGGACCAGTTGTTCGAGCAGTTCTATCGATTCGGGACTGGCCATGATGAGTTTGTAGAGGATCGAAAGCGCGCTCTGGTGGTTCCCGCTCCTGATGTAGGCGCTCACCAGTTCCCGCCCGATCTCGGCGCTCTCCCCTTTCGCGGTGTAGAGCAGTTTCAGCACCGCGATATAGTCGGCGCTCTTGTCGGCGCTCTTGAGCGACACCATGAGCGGCTTGAGTATCTTCTCGGCATCGTGATACATCTTCTCGGCAACCAGCAGCGTGGCCAGTTTTATCGCGAACCCGGTGTTCTGCGGCTGGATATCGACGATCTTCTTGAGTATCGTTATTGCCGCCTGCTTGTTCCCGAGTTTCACATAGTAATTGGCGGCGATCTGGTAGCGGATAACCGCGTCCTTGATCAGACCGTCGCCCTTGTCGAGGTCGGCGAGCAGCACATTGATGCGGCCGTGTTCCGGGTTGAGGGCGAGCGCCTGCTTGAGAACCGCCTTCGCCTTATTGTAGAACCCTTTCTTCTCGAAGAGGAGCGCCGCCTTCTCATAGGTCTCTATCGCCTTTTCCTCTTCCTCCGAACGGGTATAGATCTCGGCCAGACGGATATAGTTGCGGTCGTTGTCGGGCTCTTTTTTGATGAGGGCGAGATACTGCTCTATCTCTCCGTTGTTCTTCGGTTTCTTGGTGAAACCGAATACATTTTTCTTATCGGTAACTTCGCCCAAAACGATCGTCCCGCCTACTTCTTCACGCGTTCGACATAACGGAAATCCTCGGCGGTGTTGATGCGAATGACATCCCCCGCGTTGATGAACAGCGGCACCTGCACCGTGCCTCCCGTTGCGACCTTGGCCGGCTTATAGGAACTCGTCACGGTGTCGCCCTTGAAACCCGGTTCTGTCTCCGCGATCTCGAGTTCCACGAACTGCGGCAGGTCGACCGATATCGGCGAACCATTGTAGAACTGCACCAGCACCTTCTCGTTCTCGCGCATGAACGGGATGGCCTCCTCGATGAGTTTCTCGTCGATGGTCAACTGCTCGAAGGTCTCCTGATCCATGAAGTGATAGTGATCGTCGTCGTGGTAGAGATACTCCATGTTCTTCTCTTCGAGATCGGGCTTGTCGACCTTTTCCCCGTTGAGGAAAGTGTGCTCCGCGATGGCGCCGGAAAGGATGTTGCGCAGTTTCGCCTTGATGACCGCCCGCCTTTTCTGCTGGATGTGGACCATATCGACGATGGCGTACGGGATACCATCCATCTCTATTTTAAGTCCCTTCCTGAAATCCGAGGTCGATATCGACACCATGGGAATGCCTCCGACAGGTGAAAAACTTTGCCGCCCTATGTTATGTGTTCACTTTCCGATGTCAAGTAAAATACTGTGGAGTCAAAGAGAGCGGACACCCCGGGCGCGGAGTTCCGGAAGGGCATAGAGTATCCGCGTCAGAGGGACCGCCGGACCGCACTCTACGATAAGAAAACAATCGTTGAGGGCAGCGCCCAGATATTTCTTGGGACCGTTGTTCCAGACCGCATAGTCGGTCTCCCCTTTTTCCAGCGCGCCGTGAAGCGTCTCGACGAAGGAACCGACCTCGGCGAGCGAAAGCCCGTCGCCCGCCACCGGCAGACCGTTGCGGTTCACCACGAGGAACGCCGGATCGGCGATGCCGTCAAACAGTTTCATTTTTTGCTCCGCCAACGGATATTCGACCACAAGGTCAGAAGCGCCCGGGCCCGCTCATCGCCCGCCTCGACCTTTTTCGCCGCCACCGAAAGGGCATCCATAAGTTCATCACCGCTCTGCGTCGCTATCTCGCGGGCCGCTTCACGGACATGACGCCAGTTGCCCTGTCTGATCGCGAGCAGGACCATCGTTTCGGTGACCACAGGAACCCCCGGGAACAAGTTCTGGAACATCTTAAGGAACGGCGGTAAGTTGTCAAGGAAGTTTATAGGGAGACCTGACCGGCATAGACGGTAAGGTGGCATTCATCGACACTGCTCATTCTTGCTTCCATCGAAACAGACACAGACAGAAATGTCTTATGTCGAGGACTGACCCCTCTGCCCCTATGTAAAAAATTTGTCAAGCGCAGCGGTTTTGGCTATAGTGCCGCGTGGCCATTTGTCTTATCATGATGGAGTAATAGCATGCAGCGCAAAGATTTCATGGAAAAGATCGATCACCTTTTGAAGACGCACCAGAAGGTGGAGACCAACGTGTCGCGCGAAGAACTCATCTTCCACGCCGTCACCCGCGGCAAGGCGCTCATCACGGTCAACGGCACGCTGGCCACCTGGACCCCGGTCGAATCGACCGGCCGCAGTCCCAAGGACACCCTCATCGTCCGCCGCCCCGAAAGCGAAACGAAGATCGACTGGACGAGTCCCGCCTGCAACCCCTGCACGCCGGAGACCTTCGACATGCTCTTCGCCGACGCACTGGAGTTCCTCACCAGAAAGCAATCCTTCTATGTGACCGACCGCGTGCTCGGCGCCGACAGTTCCTATGCGCTCCCCTGCCGCACCATCACCGACCGTGCGCTGGTCGCCCTCTTCACCGACAACATGTTCCGTCCGGTGCCCAAGGACATCGAAAACAGCGTGTTCGCCAAGAAGGGCTTCACCATCCTCGCGGTCCCCTACAACAAACTCGACCCGGCCAAGTATGTCGGCCGCCTGCGTAAACTGCCGAGCGGCAAAACGACCGATATGTGCATCGTGATGGACTTCGACAACGGCATCGGTATCGTCGTCGGTTCGGCCTACCTCGGCTCGGTCAAGAAAATGATGTTCACCGTCATGAACCACTACCTCCCCGAGATCGGCATCCTGCCGCTCCACTGCTCGGCCAACGAGGGCGAGAAGGGCGACTGCGCGCTCCTGCTGGGCCTGTCGGGCACCGGTAAGACGACGCTGTCGGCCGATCCGGAGCGGGCGCTTCTGGGCGACGACGAACACGGCTGGAACGATCATGGCGTGGCCAACTTCGAGAACGGCTGCTATGCGAAACTCATCAATCTCAACAAGGAAAAAGAGCCGGAGATATACAACGCCGTCTTCCATCAGGCGCACCATCTCAAACACGGCGCGATCATCGAGAACACGATGGTCTTCCCCGACGGCACCTTCGATCTCTATGACGGGCGGCTCGCCGAGAACAGCCGCGCCGGTTTCCCGCTGTCGTTCCTGACCAACATCAAGGAATCGGCCGTCAGCGGCCACCCGACGACGATACTGTTCCTCACCGCCGACGCCAACGGCGTCCTGCCGCCGGTCGCGAAACTCAATAAGGAGCAGGCGATGATGTGGTACCTCATGGGCTACACCTCGAAACTCGCCGGGACCGAGACCGGCATCAAGGATCCCGAGACCGCCTTCTCGCGCTTCTTCGGCGAACCCTTCTTCCCGCGCAATCCCAACGACTATATCAATCTCTTCGGCGAGAAACTCGATAAGCACCACGCCCATGTGTATCTCGTCAACACCGGCTGGTCCGGCGGCCCGGTCGGCAAGGGAAAGCGGATGGACATCACCATCACCCGGCGGCTCGTCTCGGCGGCGCTCAACGGCGAACTGGAAAAGGTCGAATACCGCGAGGATCCGCTGTTCCACATCATGGTCCCGCTCTCCTGCCCCGGCGTCGACGCGAACATCCTGAATCCGCAGAACACATGGGAGGATAAGGAGGCGTTCCACTATCGCGCCGAGAAACTGGCCGAGGAATTCTCGCGCCACTTCGACCGCGCCTACGGTCTGCGCTCCATCAACCCCGCCGTCGTCAAACAGTGCCCGGGAAAATAGGCGCTAGATCCACCCCGTCGTAACACCGTGGAGGAACCGATGCCGCTCTACACCGCCGTCAAGGGAATGAACGATATCCTGCCGCCCGTGTCGCTCCGCTGGAGCCGGATGGAGGAGGACCTGCGCCTGCTGGCGGCGCGCCTGAACTATCAGGAGATACGCACGCCGGTGGTCGAATCGCTCGAACTGTTCCAGCGCGGGCTGGGCGAAACCTCCGATGTGGTGCAGAAGGAGATGTATGTTTTCGAGGATAAGAACGGCAACAAACTCGCCCTTAAACCCGAAGGGACCGCCGGGGTGGTCCGCGCCTTCATCGAACACAGCATCGGCATCGAGAAGCCGGGGCCGCACAAGTTATTCTACATCGGTCCCAACTTCCGCTACGAGAAGCCGCAGAAGGGACGCTACCGCCAGTTCCACCAGTTCGGGCTTGAGATATTCGGCGACCCGACCCCCGAGATGGACGCCGAACTGATCTACGCCGCGTCGCTGATACTCGACCATTTCAAGGTGAAAGGCGAGATACGGGTGAACTCCATCGGCTGTCCCGCGTGCCGCCCCGCCTACCGCGAAACGCTCGTCAACTACTTCCGTCCGAAGGCGGAGGAACTGTGCGGCGACTGCCGCCGCCGTATCGATATCAATCCGCTGCGCCTCATCGACTGCAAGGCCGACTCTCCGCGCACCCGCTGGAACGACATCCCGGTCATCACCGACCACCTTTGCCCGCAGTGCGCGTCGGACTTCGACCGGCTGAAAAAGGCGCTCGAGATATTCCATGTCCCGTTCGTCGTCGATCCCTTCATCGTTCGCGGGCTTGATTACTATGTGAAGACCGCCTTCGAGATAACGGCCGACACCGGCGGCACGCAGAACGCCATCGCGGGAGGCGGCCGCTACGATAACCTCGTGGCCGAAACGGGGGGCGACGCGACGCCCGCCACCGGTTTCGCCATCGGCCTCGAACGGTTGCTGTCGGTCGTACCGCAGGACTTCTACGGAGCGCAGCCGCTCGCGATGGGCTTCGCGCTCTACGACGGCGGCATCCCGGCACTCCTCCACCTCACCAAACATCTCTCGCACCATCCGGTCCGCTACATGGCCGAATACACGCCGCGCAAATTCAAGAACGCCCTGCAGAAGGCCAACAAGCTCGGCGCGCGCCACATCTTCATCTTCGGCGAGGACGAGGTGAAGAACGCTCAGGTGCTCTACAAGGACCTCGCGACCGGCGACCAGCAGCTCTTCGGCCAGCACGAAACGATGACCATCGTCTCGATGCTGATGGAGAAAGAAATAGAAAAATGATCGTCAAGGAACTCACCGACATCTTCGACAAATACCGGTCCGACAAGGACATCTTCCACGACCTGATGCCGGTCAAGATGCAGGAGGTGCTCCTCGTCGCGACGCTCTACGACGCCTTCATCCTCGAGCGCGACGGCCAGTTGTCGGAACAGATATTCGGCGAATACTATCAGCTGAACCTCTCTTCGGCGCCGCGCATAACCAGCGCCTACACCCCCGACGACGCCCTGCGCAAACTCGATCAGCGGCAATTCGATGTCGTGATACTGATGGTCGGGCTCGATGTCCGCGTCCCGCTCGCGCTCGCCGCCGAGATCAAGAAACGGCGCGATGTGCCGATCATACTGCTCTTCAATAACTCGGCCAACCTTCACCTCTGTCCGGTCGGCTCTCCCGAGATGGCTCACATCGACCGCGTCTTCGTCTGGAACGGCTACTCCAAGATATTCCTCGCCATCACCAAGTATGTCGAGGACCGTGCGAATGTCGATAACGACACCTCTCTCGGACTGGTGCAGGTGGTGCTCCTGATCGAGGACAGCGTCCGGTTCTACTCGCGCTATCTCCCCTTCCTCTACGCCGAGATCATGCGACAGACCCAGCGGCTCATCGCCGACGAGAATCTCGACGAGATGAACAAACTGCTCCGGATGCGGGCGCGCCCCAAGGTACTGCTCGCCACCACCTACGAGGAGGCGCTCGAACTCTACCGCAAATACCGCAAGTATCTGCTCGCGGTGATATCGGATGTCCGCTTCCCGCACGCCGGGAAGATCGATCCGCAGGCGGGGATCACCTTCCTCCGTTCGATAAAGGAGGAATTGCCCGACCTCCCCGTCCTCATGCAGAGTTCCGAGGGGCACAATGAGCCGAAAGCGCACCTTTTGGGCGCCGGTTTCATCAACAAGAACTCCGAGAGCCTTTCGTTCGATATCCGCAACTTCCTGATGGACCGGCTCGGCTTCGGCGGCTTCGTCTTCCGCGATCTTGAAGGACGCGAGATCGGCCGCGCGATGAACATGGACGAGTTCGAAGCGTTCATTCGCGCCATCCCGCAGGAATCGCTCATCTACCATGCGTCGCGCAACCATTTCAGCGCGTGGCTGACGGCGCGCGGCGAGATGATCTTTTCGCGCATCCTCCGGTCGGCCCATGTCGGCGATTTCGCCGATCCCGAGGAACTGCGGAAATTCATCGTCTCGATATTCGAGAACGTCCGTAACAAGAAGGTCAAGGGGCGCGTCATCAATTTCGACGAATCGGTCTTCGGCTCCTCCATCTACATCGTCCGGTTCGCCAACGGGTCGCTCGGCGGTAAGGGGCGCGGCATCGCTTTCCTCAACAACCTCGTAGAGAACATCGACTTCTCGCGCCACATCCCCGAAATGCACCTCCGCATACCGACCACCGCGGTGATCGGCATCGACGAATACGACAACATCATCGATTCACACAACCTCCGCGACACCGTCTATCACGAGGAGGATCACGAACGGATACAGGCGCTGTTCCTCAACACCGCCCTCTCCCTCGATCTGCGCAAGAAACTGAAAAAGTTCCTGACGCTGGTCACCTGCCCGCTCGCGGTGCGCTCGTCGGGGCTGTTCGAGGACATGCTGCTGCAGCCCTTCGCCGGCATCTACAGCACCTACCTCATCCCCAACAACCATCCCGACATCAACGTCCGTTTCAAGCAGCTCATGGAGGCGATAAAACTGGTCTACGCCTCGATCTTCTCCTCCAAGTCGCGCGCCTATTTCGACGCGGTCAACTACAAGATAGAGGAAGAGCGGATGGCGATCCTCATTCAGGAGGTCGTCGGCCGGAGACACGAACAATATCACTATCCGCACATCAGCGGCACGGCGCAGTCGTTCAACTACTACCCGGTGGCGGGCTTGCGGCCCGAGGACGGACTGGCCACCGTCGCGCTGGGGCTCGGCACCTATGTCGTCGAGGGAGCGCAGGCGTTCCGCTTCTCGCCGCGCTATCCCCAACTCGATCTGGTGGCGCCCGACTATCAGGCCCGGATGAGCCAGCGTTACTTCTTCGCGCTCGATATGGAACGGACGGATCCCGATCTGCGCAGCGGCGAAGATTCCTGCTACGCGCGGCTCGACATCAGCGATGCGGAACGGCACGGCGTCCTTCCCCACCTCGCGTCGGTCTACGATATCGAGAACCATCGCCTCCAGCCGGGGCTGTCGGCCCGCGGGCCGCGCATTCTGAACTTCGCCGACATCCTCAAGTACGAATACCTGCCGCTCGCCCGCACCCTGCAGATGCTCCTCGAGATCGGCGAAAAGGCGATGGGCAACCCGGTCGAGATAGAGTACGCGGTCGACCTCGACCCCGACCGCTCCGGCAAACCGACCTTCTACCTGCTTCAGTTGAAACCGCTCATCCAGAAGTTCGAAGATGTCTCTATACGGCCCGAGGAACTGGCGCGCGACGGACTCGTGCTCCACACCGACCGCGCGATGGGCAACGGCCTCGACGATACGGTGCACGACCTCATCTTCGTCGACCCCGCCCTGTTCAACAGCGGCGAAACGGTCGAGATAGCGGCCGAGATAGAGGAACTCAACGCGGCGCTCAAGGCCGAAGGGCGCAAATGTATCCTCCTCGGTTTCGGCCGCTGGGGGACGCGCGACCGCTGGCTCGGCATACCGGTGCAGTTCAACCAGATATCGCAGGCCCGCGCCATGATCGAGGCGGGGCTCGAAGGTTTTCAGGTCGATTCCTCGCTCGGTTCGCACTTCTTCCACAACATCACCTCGATGAACATCGGCTACTTCACCCTCTCCTACAGCAACGCCGACCACTTCATCGACTGGGCTTGGCTGAAAAGCCTGCCGCCGCTCCGCACGACCAAACACCTGCGCCACATCCGCACCGATAAACCTTTTGAGATACTGATGGACGGCCGCAAGGGGATATCGGTCATCCGCAAACCGCGCGACTAGGGAGGCTCCATGGCAGCGTTCGAGGCGATACTGAACGACATCAGCGGCTTCATCTGGGGCTGGCCGCTCATCATACTGCTGTTCGGCACCCACCTGTTCCTCACCGTCCGGCTCCGCTTCATCCAGCGCCATATCGGCACCGCGATAAAACTCTCCTTCAGCAAGAAACGCGAAGGGACCGGCGAGATCAGCCATTTCGGCGCGCTGACCACCGCTCTTGCCGCCACCATCGGCACCGGCAACATCGTCGGCGTCGCGACCGCCGTCGCGGTGGGCGGCCCCGGCGCGGTGCTCTGGATGTGGCTGACCGGCGTGTTCGGCATCGCCACCAAATACGGCGAGGCGGTCCTGTCGGTGAAATACCGCCGTCTCGGACACGACGGCTCGGTCGCCGGCGGCCCGATGTACGCGCTCGAGGACGGACTCAGATCGAAATGGCTCGCGCTCCTCTTCGCCTTCTTTACCGCCGTGGCCGCCTTCGGGATCGGCAACATGGTGCAGGCCAACTCCATCGCCGATCTCATGGGGAACACCTTCGGCGTCCCGGGCTGGGCGACCGGACTCATCCTCACCGCCGCAACGGCGCTCGTGATCATCGGCGGGGTCCGCTCGATCGCCAAGGTCTGCGAGAAACTGGTGCCGCTCATGGTCGTCGTCTACTTCGTCGGCTGTATCGCGCTCCTCGCCATCGGCTGGCGGACGATACCCGATTCCTTGTGGTTGATAGTCACTTCGGCCTTCGGCGGCCACGCGGCGGTCGGCGGCTTTGTCGGCGCGGCGCTCAAAGAGACGGTCCGCTACGGCATCGCGCGGGGACTTTTCTCCAACGAGGCGGGACTCGGCAGCGCCCCCATCGTCGCGGCGGCGGCCCAGACCAAGAATCCGGTGCGGCAGGCGCTCGTCTCCTCGACCGGCACCTTCTGGGACACCGTGGTGGTCTGCCTCATCACCGGGCTGGTGCTCGTCAATTCGGGCCGCTGGACCGAAGGGCTCAACGGCGCGGCGCTCACCCATGCCGCCTTCTCGCAACTCGGCGCGTTCGGCCCGACGCTCCTCACCTTCGGACTCCTCACCTTCGTCTTCTCGACGATACTCGGCTGGTCCTACTACGGCGAGAAGGCGGTGGAATACCTCTTCGGCCGCGCGAGCATCCGCCCCTACCGCTTTCTGTGGGTGGCTATGGTGATGGTCGGCTCGACGCTCTCGCTGGGTGCCGTCTGGACCTTCGCCGACATCGCCAACGGACTCATGGCGATCCCCAACCTTGTCGCGCTGATACTCCTCAACGGCGTCATCGTCGCCGAGACGCGCAAATATCTCTGGACCCCCGACCGCCTCGACAGCGAAGAATAACTCTTCCGCTTTACTTTCAATCTCTTCGCGGCTATAATCGCCGCATGGTTGGGAATAGGGATTTCATCATCATCGCGTTCGTCTTCTTTCTCACCGCCTGCGCTTCGTCAAAAACATCATCGAATGACGATGACCCGTGCGCCGGTCGGTGCGGGATGGTGAACGAGACACAATGCGGTTCCTGCAAGTACGGGTACACCTGCAACACGGCGCAGTATTGCGTCGAGATAACCAACGACGACATCCCCATCGACGAAACGGACCACGCTACTGATATAGATATGGTAGATTGTCCCAGCATGAAGAGTTATGAGAATGTCAAGGCGGCCGGGTTCCCACTCAAAGACGGGAACGGCAAGATAACCTTCTGTCGCCCCGGCTGCGACACGCCGACAGAGAAGGATCCTCAGTGTGCAAGGAATATTTGGGATTGGCTCAATTGGGGACGATACTTGAAATATAAAGAAGGAGCAGAATCGTATAGCGAATGCTATCCATGGCCCTGTGTTCTACCGGACACGAAGGCACAAAATATAGATTATAGCCCTTGCGACCGGGATATCACCAACAAATACTATCATGCCGACATGTCCGTATTGTACGACCTGAAAATAGAGAAGGACAAGATCGGTTTGGTTATGGTCGGGTCTCAAGCCTCCAAGACGATATTGTACGACATACAAAGCGATACATACACGGCAATAGCGCATTGCGGTACAGGCTCTGTCTATAAACAGGAGAGATTCATATTTTACACTACGACAGAGGACTATCTCACTAACGGAACATATGAATTGGGCAATACATATATTCTTTCCGCGAAAAACAACACCACTGGTTATCGTTATGAAGTCATCTACGACGACGAACAACACCAAGCCTATTTTTCGAGGCCTCCATTGGTTGGCGATAAATGGGTTGTATTGAACATAGAACACCGCGCCACAAAGAAACAGGAGGTTCTTTACTCCAAAGTCGACGAGTGGAAATGGCATCCGTTGAAATATGGAAAAGTCTATGAAGGAAATGTAGTAGACAACCGGCTCACCTTCATCAACGACAATCATGAAATATATGTCTGTGACCTCGATAAGTTGCCCTTTGACCCCGCGACGGAGTGCATCAGAATAGACCGTGCCGGAGAAACCCCTTCCCGTCCGCGACTGAATGAAGAAAACAATAATCAGATGATCTACTTTGCGGGAGTCGGGGAATATGGAATCACATTGGTAGACACCTCCGGCGGCACACCGACCTATACCCTGATCCCCATCGAACCTGCGGAAGACAACCCCATGGGAATGGGTCCCGAACAATTCAAAGGCAACACCATCCTTTATATAGAAACATTTATGCCTTCTGGATCGTCAAACCAAGACTACAAGGCCTGTTTCTATCGCATCGACAAGAAGAAACAGTACTGCCCGACGACCCCAAGTTTCAAAGATGGTCGTTACGATATGGGATTCAATTCCTTCGACGGCAACTACCAACTCTGGAAAACTCCGGCTGGGACAACCTCTCGTTTCCGCGATATTGCCTGTTACTGCGAAAAAGAAAGTATTTGCCCGTTCGAGGGGATGAAGTAGCGGGTTTTTCGCCCTAAATTGCCTTGACATTGTTACAAGAAATCGTAAAAATTGCCTTGACATTGTGACAATAATTGCTAATAATTGGATTGACATTGTTACATGCGGGGGCCAACATGTCGTTCAATAGGAATATTTACAGAGAGTTGGACAAGTGGTCCGTGTCTCCCCATCGGAAACCGCTGGTCCTGCGCGGTGCGCGACAGGTGGGGAAGACCACGGCGGTCAAGGCATTCGGCGCTTCGTTCGACACCTTTATCGCGCTCAATCTTGAGATCGCGGCCGACCGCGCCTTGTTCGAGAATGACCTCCCGCTCGACGAACTTGTCCAGCGTATATTCCTTGAAAAAAACCTTCAACGCGGGCGACGCACCCTCCTGTTCATCGACGAGATACAGAATTCGCCGCGGGCCGTCGAACAGATGCGCTATTTCTATGAACAGATGCCCGAACTTTTCGTGATCGGCGCCGGATCGCTCCTCGAGATCATGATGGATGCCCATAAGATCAGTTTCCCGGTCGGCCGCGTCGAATACCGGTATCTGTTCCCGCTTACCTTTGAGGAATTCCTCGAAGCGACCGGCCAGACCGAAGCACTGACGGTGTATCGGCAGATCCCCATGCCGTCGTGGGCCTACGACCGGCTGTTCGCGCTTTTCCATCGTTATGTGTTGGTCGGCGGTATGCCCGAGATCGTCGCGCGGTATCGGGAATCGAACGATATCGCGGCGCTGAAACCGGTCTATCAGGGACTGCTGACCGCCTATGTCGATGATGTGAGCAAATACGCGAAGAACACCGCCGAGGTACAGGTCATCCGTCATGTCATAGAAAGCGCCCCCCATGAGACCGGCAAGCGCATCACCTTCGAGCGGTTCGGTAATTCGCCCTACCGGTCGCGCGAGGTGGGCAATGCTCTGCGGACCTTGGAGCGGGCGATGCTGCTCTATCTGCGGTATCCCACCACGGCACAGAAACCGCCGCTCACGCCTGACCTGAAAAAGAAGCCCCGGCTCCAATTCGTCGACACCGGCCTGCTCAACTATGCCGCCGGACTGCAGGCGCAATTCTTCGCCCACGCCGATCTCCATTCCTTTCATAAAGGCATTCTTGCCGAACATGTGGTGGCGCAGGAACTCATGGCTCTCGATACGCTGGCGATACGGAAACCGCTGTTCTGGGTGCGCGAGGTACGTCAGTCGAACGCCGAGATCGATGCGTTGGTACCGTTCCGTGAACGGGCGGTGCCGGTCGAGGTCAAGGCGGGAAAGTCGGGGACGCTGCGGTCGCTCCACGCATTCGTCGACGGTGCGCCGCATGATCTGGCGGTGCGGATGCATGCCGGTCCGCTGGGGCTGTCGAAACAAACGACGCCGAAAGGAACACCGTATCGTCTGCTTGATCTGCCTTATTTTCTCGCGGGCAGACTGCCGGAGTATCTCGAATGGGCGGTCTCAGGGAACGGAACGGAATGATCCCCCGCTTTACTTTCTTTTTACCATTATATATACTCCTCCGTCGGTAACTCTATAAGGGAGCGGGCATGATAGAGAAAGAGACACTCATACTCGGCGCGGGGCTTTCGGGCATATCGGCGAGCTACCACCTCGGCGGCCGCGACCACCTCGTCATCGAGAAGGATGACCACCCGGGCGGGCTGTGCACCTCGGAGCACAAGAACGGCTTCACCTTCGACCAGACGGGCCACTGGCTCCATCTTTCGAAAGATCCGACGAAACAGCTCTTCCGCGAACTTTTCCCCGACGACGCCGTTTCCATCGAGCGGAAGACCCACATCTTCTCGCACGGCGTCTATACCCTCTACCCCTTCCAGTCGAATACCTACGGCCTGCCGCCGCAGGTGGTCAAAGAGTGCATCATCGGCTTTGTGAAGGCGCTCTATACCGCCGATAAATCGAAGGCGAAAGAGAACTTCTACGAATGGTGCATGGCCTACCTCGGAGAGGGGATCTCGAAGCACTTCATGATACCCTAAAACTCGAAGATCTAAAAAGTCCACCCAAAAGATA
>CALMRE010000245.1 GCA_937871295.1 uncultured bacterium
AATGCGTCGTAGGTGTAGATCGCGACGGTCGCGCTGTTTACCGTCACCTCGAGGAGTCGGTTGAGATCGTCATACACATACTCCGTCGTATCGTTTCCATCCGTTTCGGCAGTCATGTTATCGCGAGCATCGTAGGAATAGGTGCTGGTAACACCTCCGCCGATCTTGTTGCGCAGTCTGTTGTACTTGTCGACGCCCCACGCGAAAGAGACGCCGTCCTCGGTCGAAAGTTCGATATTGTGGACACCGTCGAGCGTGTAATTCTCGGTCGCGCCATCACCATAGTCGACTTCTTTCAAACGGTAATAGGAATCGTAGGTGTAGGCTTCCGTTCGATTGTCCAGCGTGTCTGTTTTTTCATTGAGGTGCCAAGCGCGGGTATAGCCGTAATTGTAACTTTTTACTCGGATGTTGTTCGAGTTGACCTCGCTCAAGTTATCAAGTTTGCGCCACTGATCGTAGGTATAGTTTTCCTGAAGAAGACTGTTACCCTTCGTTATGGCGGAGATCAAGCCGTCGGAGTATGTATACGTTCCCACCACGGTGGTGTTGTAACTCACTTCGTCGAGGCGGTTTCCCTCGAAGTTCTTCTTGATCTGATTGCCGTCCGGCAGTATCAGAACATGCTGCGTAAGCGAGGGCTGATAGGAAGTCACGACATCCGCCGTCGTGCTGGTCGAGACCGTCTCCTCATACACCGCGCCGAAAGAATCGTATTCCCGGGCAACCGTTATGGCACCGTCTACCGCCGTCTTGAGCAGATTTCGTTTGTCGTAGGTGAAGGTCTGCGTCACCGGTTCAGCGCCGGTGGTCGATTTACTCACGATTCTGCCGAAATCGTCGCGCCCGTAAGTGACGGTCAGATCATAGTCCTTGTTGTTGTCGGTCCAATCCTCATTGTAAGTGGTGGTCCCCAGATCACCATGCTCATCGTAGGTGTAGGTATATTTCTTCTGGCGCGGCACCTCAAATGAGTCATTGGCCGTGGCGGGCCAGATCGTTTCGCTCTTTAATTGGCCGTTGCCGTTGCCGTTGGAATAGTACTCGTAGTCGACGCGGCCGTCGCGGTCGTTCTCCCGCGCTATGATACGTCCTTTGTCATCGTACTCGGTAGTCGTGATGATAAGACCGTCATTGAGGTAGGAATTGGGGTCAAGGACATTGCCGCCCAGACCGTCATCGGTCATTTTGTAGATACTCTTGATGACCTGCCCAAAGGCATTGTACTTGAAGAATTTCTCATTGCCGATCAGATCTTGGAAGTCGCCACCGGGAACATCACGCTCGACGGCAGCCTCTTCATCGGCGGTCCAGATAACCTGTCCGCCGGTGTTGTAAAAGGTGTAGGCGCAACGGAAGTTGGCCATGTTGCCATCGTGCAAACTCTTACAGGTGCGCAAGGGGCGTCCAAGCGCGTCATACCAATCGACAACATTCCATACCGTTTTGCCGCCGCTGGTGGTTATCGTGGCGCCGACCCGGCCGGTAGCGGGAGAGGAGAATGCGGAGCAGTCGCCCTGCATATCGCTGTCGTTGTAGCCGTAGTAGCAGGTCTCGGTCGTGGTCATCAATACGGAATTCACATAGGTTTCGACCATCTTGACGCGGTTGAGCGCATCGTAATAGGTCTTGGAACTGTTCCCTTCATTGTCGAAGACCTCGATAACATTTCCCAAATCGTCGTAGACATTCTCAGAAATGCGGTAGAAGCTGTCCAGAGCGCCATTGCCGGGAACAAAATATTTGCTCGACTTCTTCCATACCCGTCCCAGTCCGTCGTAGAGCGTTCCGTTCTGTCCGGTGAGGGAAAGATCCGTCGATCCTTCCTGCTGTGCATGCGTTAGTTCGGACACCACCCTGTCGGAGAAATGAGCGTCGTCATAGACCGTTTCCAAGACCTGTCCGAACGGATCGGTCACGGTCGATTTGCGTCCCCAACCATCATAATTTGTTTTTACTTCGGGGATTTCCTCTCCCTCTTCGGCCGATATTCCATATTTGTTAATTAACGAATCGAGACGTCCGTATTCATAGAAGGAGTTCTCAATCTCTCTTTTTTCAACAACTTCGCCATTCTCATTAAGCGATGCTGTGAAAACCTTTGTGGGGCTGGAAAGATGATTATATTCTACCAGTCGAACAACACCGTTCTCCTCCTTGTAGACGATGTTGCCGAACATGTCGTGCTTCGTTTCGATACAGCGGTTGCCGGACTGAGTTTTGGCAATAGCACGGTTCGGGGAAACTTCCGTAGCGCCCTGACAACTCAAATTGGCGCGACCGAGAATGTCATAGAATGTTTTTTGATATATGTGCATGGAGGAGGGAATCACTATTGGACCGGTATTGGCTACCGGATACTCCGCCACGGAGTACTTTTCTTCAAAGGTCATATCGGTGGGGTTGTTGAAGGCATCGTAGGCGTATTCCCGTTTATACTCGCAGGAAAGAGTTGGAGAGGGTTCTTCATTGATATCAGTATAATCGAGATTGCTGGCGTCACATCCGAAGTGGCTACGCACGACCCTATCGAAGGCATCGTACTCATAAATGGTTTCAACATTCGCGCTGTTCATCTCGGCTATCTTCCGGCCGAACTCATCATATGCGTAAAGATTGGGGTACCAATCGACCCCGTCGAGCGGTAGGAAGTCGCGTTTGAGCAGATGTGTGTTGGGGAGGAACTCGAACCCCTTGACATAGGTAATGGCATTGTTCTTCAGCATTCCCTGTTTCGTCAAAAGACCCATGTTGTTGTAACTGAAGAAAAGGCGCTCCTTCTCCGTGCTCGTCGTGTCGAATCCTTTTTTCACGATCACTCGGCGCTGTTTCAATATGGTTGTGTTGTCGCCGTTCAAATCCTGCGGAAGGGGCGGGGTCGGCATGCGCTTGAGAAGAGAGTATTTGGCTGGCACTATCAGGGATGCACTCGACGAACCATAGGAGAAGGGAACGGGGTTAATATTCGGCACAAAATAGAGTAATGGGATCGGGACATAGAAGAAATCGATGACGCCGTTCTCGTCATAGTCATAGGTATAGTGTGTTCGCCGCCCGTCATAATCGGTCACTTCGCGAACATCGTTCTTTGCGGTGTAGGTCATCTTCTTGACGCGCCATTGGTCTGTTTTATTGATTAAACAGGGGTCTGTCGGCACCGAAGAGTTCCCTGTTCCCAAATAACGTCTTTCATCGCAGGAAACGGTGTAGTCGGCCACTTTGTCTTTTACCACTTCCACATCAAAGAGAAGATTCGCCGTTTTCAGGTGTACCAGCGGGTTCTGAGAATAGTAGGAAAAGTAACTCCCCACCCGCAAGGCATTGCGTTCATAGAAATAGAAATGCGCCCGACCATCGGGAAGAATATGCCGTGAAAGATGTCCCTCTTCATCGTAACGGAATTCCTCGATCAAACAATTCGCTTCAATGGCGCAACCTTCCGCCTCTTTTTCATATTGTTCTCGTTTTATGAGTTTGCGCCACGGATTGTACGATTCTTTTACGATCCTCTTTTCGGTTATTGTGCCGCCGTTTTTGATTTCAGATTCCTTTATGTTACGCTCGAACGCCACGGTATAGCGCGAGGTAAAGAAGGGACAGACCGGTTTACGATCCGGAACGGTCGGTGTGTTGGGATCGTCACGATAGGCGCAGGTTGGTTCGGCATCGAGTGTCGCGGAGGTTCTGATCTCATGGGGCAAGGTGCTCATGAGTTCAATTTTGGTCTTATAAGTATCGCCGTTCGCCAGATAAGTGAACATTTCTCCGATCTGGCCACCGCTGATATGATAAACGATAGAATCTTGCGGCGTCGCGTCGGAGGTCAGCGTGATGTCGCCGCTGATCACTCTTCCCTTTAAAAGTGACAGAGCGGATGAAGTGTATGTATCGATGCGGCGGGTCAAAGGCAAGGAGGGACTCCCGCCTGTTGAAGAAAGAACATCCGCTTCAAAGGTCCAATTGTCTCCATTCCATTGCAGATCGTAAACCGCGTATTCCTTGGAGAGAAGGCCCTCCTGTGACGAGGAAGAGGTAAGATATCTCGTCCCTTTGCGGACCTCAATGGTCTTTCCGGTCCGTACGGGGGCGCCCCACAGTTCATCCCACGCGAGCAGGTAACTGCCCGTAAGGGCTTGGGCTTGTATGAATCTGCCGTCACTGTCAAACACCTTCATGCCGGTGACTTTCCAGTTCTGATCGCTGTCGGGAAGCGGGTCCTTCGTAAAGTCAAAGCGCCACAGATTGCCGTCTCCGAAATTGAAATCGGTGGGCAGAAGCGCAATGCGGTCCCGGGGGCCGGTATAAAAGAATTCAAAATCGGAGCCGTCCGCCCCGATGCGATTTACCGTGATCGTTATGGTAGTTTGATAGTTGGTGAGCGGTTCATTTCCCGCTTGAATATGAACTTCGATCCGGGCCGCGATACCCTGCCCCGGTTCGGGAAGGAAAATATAATGGTGGTCTCCGGTCAACTTCCCGAGAAAGCCGTCAGGTTTCGTGAAGACGAGGTCATTGATCGATCGGTCGGTATTTACATACTTCTCGACGCCCCCGGGAAGATTAAGATAAACTTCCTGCCCTTTCCATGCGACTCCAGCAATGGGGGTATATACATAATAAGGATCAAACAAAGTAATCATCGGTATGTTCAAGGACCATTTGTTGAGGTAGTGGTCGTACTGCATTGTAGGTTTGAACAGAGGCATTCCCGCCTTTTCTTCATGTACGATATCGGTGCGGGCAATAGAGAGTGAGCTCAACGCGCGCGTGAACTGCTCCGATTCGACATCCTTTTTCAGTTCGGTATCTTCCCATACGCTACCACCTTCGATGCTTTTCCGGTACGCCGCTTCGGCAGCGGTTCCCGCCTCCAATTTGAAATCGGCCATTTCGGGAGACATGTCGGTAACACGAACATATTTGACTCGCGCTTCGACTATGTCGGTCTCTTCTGCAAGTTCGACTCCCTGCGTATTGTTCACCACCTGCCATTCGGTCGCCCCTTCCGGACGCACCTCAAGCGATGCGGTCTGCGGGAAATCGGTTGGCATCACAAAGCGAACATAAGAAACCGGCTCATCGTATTCTTGATCGGGGAGGTACAGATAGGCTTCGGTCTGGGTGGTATCATAAAGCGAATACCACTTCACGCGGCCCCATCCGCCCATGAACAGACGATTCTCATACTCGGCGAAGGAGCCGTTGGAGCCGTTGGCGATCAGATTGATGCGGTAGGGCAACTCGGGATCGGTGATGTCTATCTCGCTGGTCGTGTAGTAGTCGTTGAGGTATATCCGTGACTCGTGCTTGTAGAGTCCTTCGGAATAGCCGAAACCGTCGATATAAGCGATCTGTTCAAAATCATCCACAGCTTTGGTTAAAACCTTAAACCCTTCCTCATCGGCAATGTATATATATTCTACACCGCCTTTCGTCTCGGCCATGATCTTGCGGATTCGGTTCATATAAAGGGAATAATACCAAGATATACAGTCGCCCCAGCCGTCGTATTCGGTACAAGTGCCCTCATCGGAGGTCGCTGTATCAACCGTCACAGACCATGCTGAGAAATCAATGTTCGCGAAGGCAGTGACATCAGTCTCTCCTGATTCAGATATGCTATAGGTATCGATGTTTCGAACCACATAGAAAAGAGTGTCGCAGGCGATGTAGAGGTTCTGGCTGTCGAAATATATGTCACGAACCGGTTCGGTGGTAGGCACATTGATCCGCTCGTCGAGCGTGATATCCCCCACCGTCGATCCGGTCTCAATGGTCGTCTGCATAGTCTCGTATTCGGCGGCTGGGTGCATGTAGATCGTGTTGCCGGCAAGAATAACCAGATAATCCTTGTAGAACAGTATCTTCTTGATGGCGGTGGAGGTGGGAAGCGTTACTCGTTTAACTTCGGCGATGTTCGTGGAAGAAGTTTCCTCGTATATACGGACTGTGTTGCCGATGGGCAGAGATAGATGCGGTCATTGCGGAAAAGCGCTTCGGAGGCCACAGTGGCACTCATGGTGAAGGCCCACAGTTGAGTCAAAGATCCGTTTGCATTGACGGAGAACTTTCCAAAGTATTTCTTCTTGGAAGCATACAAGTTGCCGTTATTCACTGCGACGCGCACCGGATCGTACACATAGTAGTCATGCATATAATAACTGTTTTCTTCTAATATCCAGTAGATCGAGGGGTCATCGGCAAAGGCTTCATCGTCTGTGCTGGCCTCGATATCTTCATAGTCCCATCTCTCAAAGGTACCATAGTACTGCCAGAACACATCGTCGTTGCCGCGAAAAGCGACCTGTTTGATTCCGTCGAGACGGACTCCCTCCTGATCGACCGCAACCAACCCTTGCGCCGTGATACCGGGTGCGAGGGTGCAGGTCCCGCCGACACATTCCGTCAACGAGATGTTCCTCGTTTCATACGCTTGGGTAAGGGTCGAAAAGAAGAGGACGACGAAAAAAAGGCCGATAAAACGCGAACCCAACATGGTAACCCCCGAGATAAAAATATAATAGTGCTAAAAACAAAAGAAAAATACCATTCTGCGGAAACATGTCAAGAAAAAAGATTTATGAATTGGTTAGTATTCGATGTCGTAGAATACAACCTCGCCGGGCTGGGTCCCTGTCGGCATTTCCAAATCACCGCCACGATAAAAACCGACCATCAAGGTATTACCGTCGGTTGCAAGATCATACCCGAAACCCGATGTTGTATAAGGTTCTTGCGAGTAATCGAACCGAACCCGGATAAAAGGTTCGAATGGATCCTCTGTCGCTTTGTTGTTGAAGTAACTGAATACTGTTCCGGGATAGTAGAATTCCTGATGTAATATATCTTGGCATTTATGTGCGCCCGCGAATAAGATCGGTCCTTTCGTTGCGATAGACTTTCCGAATTCTCCCGCAACCGCCAATTGAGGGTGTTCGTCCGGTATTATCTTTTGCACCGAACCCCATGCGTTATCGCCTCCTTCGTTTCGATAGAACACATAAACTGCGCCTGCGTTTTCTCCCCAATAATCGTCGTTGGGGAATCCGACCATGAGATAGTCGCCGCTGACGGCAACGGCGGATCCGAAATAATCGTCCAAAACGGCTGTCCCAGGTTTTAATATCTTGACCACTTGCCCCCAGTTGTCAGTGCCGCCCTCGTTCCTTTCAAAAACATATACCGTGCCCGCTCGATATGTATCTACATCCCTAGTCATAACCGGTGCTCCAACCACTAGGCGGTCTCCATCCAAGGCTAAAGCCTCGCCGAAACGGTCGCCCCCCATGCTCTCGTCCGATCGTATTTCCCTCAAAAGACCCCAGTTATTGGTACCGCCTAGGTTTCGCGAGTGAATAAAAACACAGCCCGGAGGAGAATTAACTGCATCATCACAGGGGCCTCCGATGAACAACAGATCGTCAGTTACCAAGAGTGCAAGCCCTCGACGATTAAAATTTACCCCTCCTCCGTTCAATACCCGCTTCTTGACATATCCCCAGTTGTCGGTTCCTCCTTGGTCTTTTCGGTAATAGTAAAGCACAGGGCCTTCCTTGTCATCCAGTTGGTCTCTTGCTTTAAGCACAAAGGCATGGTCGGAATTTATCGCGACATCCCATCCGAAAGCCTCGTTATCCGCTCCGTTGGCGGGGAGAAGAACCTTTCTTTCCCCCCAGTTATTGGGACCACCATAGTTACGCTCGAAGATGTGTGCACTTCCCGAATTGGTTCCTTGCATGTCGGAATAAATGGCTCCGGCGATAGCCAGATCACCGTGAAGAGCAACGGAATAGCCCAAATAACCAACTTGGGAATAATCGGTAGCCCACCGTTTTGCGATCTCGGTGATAACGACCTCATCGGGCTGGATGTCAAAGTCGATGGGATCGTCGTTGTCGACAGGCATAGAATCGCCAACGGCGACCTCGGATTCGGTTCCGTCCTAGTCGAAGCCGTCATCGACAAATTCCCCGTCGTCGTTTACGGGAACATCTCCACCCTCTATGACATCATCGGGAAGAGTCTCCGTATCTGCGCCCCCCTCGTCGGACATATCTTCATCCGGAGGAATCAATAAATCGTTGTCGACGGTGGATTCCGTACTATCGTCGCCATCGATGTTCATCATATCCGAGTCGATGACCACCTCATCGTTGTTGCTCCCTTGATCGGCGGGGGTCTTCGTCGTGCCGTTTTCGCAGGAGACAAAGGCCCACAACAAAAGAAAAAATACAACCGTTTTTTGAATCATGTGAACATCCCTCCTCGCGGAAAACCGTTTTCACAATAACAGGACGAACAAGAATGTCAAGGGTGGCACGATGACGCACTTGCTTTTCCCGTGCGATACCGGTACGATGCCGCGAGCATCGAGGGGAGGCTCTCATGATCCTGCGCACCATCGTGTTCCTTGTGATCGTCGCGACCGCGGCGGGGCTCTTTCCCGACTGGCGACCGGTCCTGCCGCCGCTTGCCGCCATCGGACTCGCGTTCCTCACGCGGCGGGTGGTCGCGGCGCTCTTCTGCGGCATCTGGACCGGCGCGGCGCTGATCGTCCTGAAAGAGGGCGGCACCCTTTTCACGAGCGTCGGGGGCGGCTTTTTCCGCGCCGCCGATACGTGGGTCATCAAGGGGCTCAACGACCCGTCGCATCTCCTCGTCATCGTTTTTTCGACGCTCATCGGCGGGATGACCGGCATGCTCGCCGCGTCGGGCGGCATCCACGCCTTCGTCGCCCTCATCGCCCGCACCGCGAAGAACCGCGTCGGGGCGCAACTGGCCGCCTATGCGACCGGCGTCATGATGTTCTTCGACGACTACTCCTCGACCATCGTGACCGGCTCGGCCTTCCGCCCCCTCACCGACCGCTGGCGCGTCAGCCGTGAGAAACTCTCCTTCATCGCCGACTCGACGAGCGCCCCGATAGCGAGCGTTTCGATACTCTCGACCTGGATCGGCTACGAACTGGGACTCATCGCCGACGCCTTCAAACAGAGCGCCATTGGACTCGACGCGTACGGCGCGTTCCTCGCCTCGATACCCTACCGCTTCTATGCCCTCCTGCTCCTCGCGATGGTGCCGCTTTCCATACTTATGCGGCGCGACTTCGGCCCGATGCGGCGCGCCGAGGAGCGGACGCTTAAGACCGGCGTCCCGCACGAACCGGGCGGCGATCTGGCCGCCAATACCGACGAATCGCAACTGCCGCCGGTCGACAAACGGCGCTGGTACG
The DNA here is from genome assembly GCA_937871295.1 of uncultured bacterium. Taxonomy (GTDB): domain Bacteria; phylum UBP6; class UBA1177; order UBA1177; family JAKLFG01; genus CALMRE01. The sequence goes on from CALMRE010000245.1 coordinate 9,233, forward strand.
ACGCGGTCCTGCCGGTGGCGACGATGGTCTGCGCGGTGCTCGGCGGACTGGTCGTGAGCGGCCGGTCGGCGCTCGCCGCGAAGGGTGCGACCGATTTCCCGATCCGCGAAGTGGTCGCGTCGGCCGATTCGTTCATGGTGCTCATGTGGGCGGCGCTCCTCGCGACGCTTGTCGCCGGCGGGCTCGCCCTTCTGCGCCGGACCCTCACGGTGGACAAACTCGCCGCGGCGTGGCTGAAGGGACTCCAGATGATGCTCACCGCCATCATGATACTGACCCTTGCGTGGGCGCTCGGCGCGGTGACCAAGGATCTCGGCACCGCCGAATTCATATCGCAGGGGCTGTCGGGGGTGCTCTCGGCGGGACTCCTTCCGGCCGCCGTCTTTCTCGCCGCCGCCGTCACCTCGTTCGCGACCGGCACCTCGTGGGGGACCATGGCGATCCTCTTCCCCACCGTGATACCGCTTGCCGCCGGGATAGCCGCGGCGCAGGGGATGGACCCCGCAGCGCTCAACAACCTCGCCATCCTCACCGTCGGCGCGGTGCTGACCGGTTCGATCTTCGGCGATCACTGCTCGCCGGTGTCGGACACCACCGTCATGTCGGCGATGTATTCGGGACTGCCGCTCATGGACCATGTCCGGACGCAGATGCCCTACGCCCTCCTCTACGGCGCCATCGCGGTCGTGCTGGGCTACTTGCCCGCCGGGTACGGCATGAACCCGCTCCTCTGCCTCGCGCTCCAGATAGCGGCGGCGGTCACGATACTACGCTACTTCGGCAAAAAAAGTTCGGAGATACCTTCTCCCTGAGTCAACGAACGCCATCTTTTCTCTTGCTTTGTCACATATTCTATGTATTATTCGTGACAGCAAGGAGGGCCAGAAGATGGAGAATAATCTTTCAGGAAAGATACTTGCGCGGATATATGGCACGGGCAGGGGGTATGTCTTCACGCCCAAGGACTTCCTCGATA